>JBOHTO010000142.1:0-9202 GCA_050733695.1 Gemmatimonadaceae bacterium
CCCGGGCGACGGAACGGCGCCTGGCAGCGCTGCACGACCGCCAGCCCCGGCGCCCGGTGGCGGGGCGCCGGTCACCCGTCCGCCCATCAATCCTTTTCTCGCGAACGATCCGAACCAGAAGGCAAAGCGGCTGGCTCGCGCACTCGTCTCGGACATCATCGTCTACAATCCGCAGAAGCGCGAGGAAGGACTGCGCAACGGGATGCTCAAGCAGATCTTCCGTGAGGAGATCAAGAAGAGCTATGAGGAGTATGTGGACCAGGTCGGCAAGGAGTTCGCCGAATCCACGGCGCATTTCCAGGACGCGCTGAACGACGTTCTCGCGGGCGGGAAGAAAATGTTCTGAACGATGTGCGGCCGTGGCGGCCTCATTCCACTGGAAGCAGTGGCCGCGCCGCGCTATCATTCGCGGTGCGGACATCACTGGCGAGCCGTCTTGACCACCCGGAGGTTGGGGGGGAAAGGCGGCTCTGATCTTACTCGGAGGGCGGAGTACATGTCGGATACAGATCGAAAGGGCGGGGAACGTCTGCGGGAGCAGGACCAGCGCCTTGCCGAGCTGAGGAGGTACCTTTGACGTCGCCGCCAGGCACACCCGGCTGACATCACTCGAGCAGCGCATGGCGGAGCCCCGTTTCTGGGAGAGGCAGGAACAGGCCCGCGAGGTCGTGCAGGAAGTCAAGTCGTTGAAGGCGACCATTGAGCCGTTCACGCGACTCGAGGCCCGGGTAAGGAGCGCGCTCGAGCTGCTCGATCTCCTCGAGGTCGAGCCCGATGCCGGCATGGCCGCCGAGGTCGTGGAGGAAAGTGAACGGCTGGAAGAAGAGATCGATGACTTCGAGCTGCGCTCCCTGCTGGCCGGTCCGGATGACTTTCGCGATGCGCAGGTCGAGATCAGCGCCGGTGCGGGCGGCACGGAAGCACAGGACTGGGCGTCCATGCTCATGCGCATGTACACGCGGTGGGCCGAGCGCCGTGGCTATGCCGTCGATGTTCTCGACATGAGCGATGGAGAGGAGGCTGGCATCAAGGGTGCCGTGCTCGAGATACGCGGCGAGTATGCCTACGGGTTCCTCCGGCCCGAGGCCGGGGTTCACCGGCTGGTCCGCATATCACCGTTCGACGCACAGGCACGCCGACACACGAGCTTCGCGTCGATCTTCGTGTACCCGGTGGTGGATGAGGCGATCAACATCGACATCCGCGACGAGGACCTGCGCATCGACGTGTATCGCGCGTCGGGAGCCGGCGGCCAGCATGTGAACAAGACGAGCTCCGCGGTGCGCATAACGCATGAGCCGTCTGGCGTGGTGGTCGCTTCCCAGCAGGAGCGTTCCCAGTTCAAGAACAAGGCAACCGCAATGAAGATGCTGAAGAACAAGCTGTATCAGCTCGAGGTCGAACGCCGGGAGGCGGAGCGCGCGGTTCTCGATGCGACCAAGTCCGACGTGACGTTCGGGAGTCAGATCAGGAGCTACGTCTTCCAGCCGTACACCATGGTGAACGACCACAGAACGGAGCTCAAGATTCCCGATGTTCACCGTGTCATGGACGGTGGCATCGACCCGTTCATTCAGGCGTATCTGAAGCGGAAGGTGGGGTCCGGTGGAGACGCGTTCGACGGGCGCGCGGGACGGACTGCCTCCGCGTGACCGAAGAGCCGAACTTCATACGGCAGGCGCGGCTCGACAAGCTCGCTGCCCTCACCGCGCGCGGCGTGGAGCCGTACGCCTGGCGATACGAGCGAACTCATTCCGCTGCCGCCGCGCTCACACTGCCGGCCAATGCGCAGGAGGCCCTGGACGTGGAAGCGGGGGCGGTCGTGCGTCTGGCGGGGCGCATCGTCGCGCTTCGCACACACGGCAGAACAACATTCGCGCACCTCGCCGACATGAGCGGCCGCATTCAGCTCTACTTCCGGCGCGATCAGATCGGTGAGGATGCATACGGTATTCTGGAACAGCTCGACCTCGGTGACATCATCGGTATCGCAGGCTCGCTCTTCCGAACGCGAACCGGTGAGAAAACGGTTCGCGTGCGCGAGTTGACGCTCCTCGCCAAATCCCTGCGACCTCTTCCCTTCGGCAAGGAGGAAGTGATCGACGGCAGAACGGTGAGGCATTCCGCGTTCGCCGATCCCGAGCAGCGATCGCGCCAGCGATACGCCGACCTCGCCGTGCACCCGGAGGTTCGCTCACTGTTCATCGCGCGTTCGCGCATGGTCACGGCAATCCGTGCATTTCTGGACGCACGCGCCTACATCGAGGTGGAGACGCCGGTGCTGCAGCCGCTGTACGGCGGCGCCGCCGCCCGGCCGTTCGTCACGGAGCACCGGGCGCTGGACGCACGGCTCTTTCTGCGGATCGCCGACGAGCTCTACCTCAAGCGGCTGATAGTGGGCGGGTTCGAACGCGTTTACGAGATCGGACACGACTTCAGGAACGAGGGTATCGACAGGACTCACAACCCCGAGTTCACGATGCTCGAGTTCTACGAGGCGTTCGCCGACTACGGCGACATGATGACGGTCGTCGAGTCGCTCATGGCGACTGCCGCCGGTGCGGTGCGTGCGGAACGGTCGATCGCCGAGCGTGTGCCGGCACTCGAGCCGCCGTTCCCCAGGATCGAGTGGAGAGAAGCACTCCGGCGAGCCACCGGAACCGACGTCACCGCGCTGGATGAAGAACAGCTCAGGAACCTCGCCCGCCGGGCGGGTGTCGAACACGCGGACGCGTTGAACCGGGTCAGGCTGCTCGACGAGATCTTCCAGGGACTCGTGGAGCGTCGGATCGATCGGCCGACGTTCATCATCGACTATCCGGTCCAACTCTCGCCGCTGGCCAAGCTCAAGCGCGGCGATCCGACACTGACCGAGCGCTTCGAGCTGTTCGCCGAGGGAAGGGAACTCGCGAACGCCTTCAGCGAGCTCAACGACCCCATCGACCAGAGGCGGCGCCTGGAGGCACAGGCGAGGCTCCGGGCTGCGGGAGATGAGGCGGCAAACACCGTGGACGAGGATTATCTGCGCGCAATGGAGTACGGAATGCCTCCGATGGGGGGAGTGGGAATCGGCATTGACCGGCTCATCATGTATCTCACCGGCACGACGAACATCCGTGACGTGATTCTCTTTCCCACGCTGCGACCGGTCGCCGAATGAGCAGGCTGGAGCTTTCGATAGCCTGGCGCTATCTGCGCAGCCGGCGCGGTTCGAAGCTGCTGTCGTTCATCAGCGTGATAGCGATCGGCGGTGTCGTCGTTGGCGTCAGCGCTCTCATCGTGATCATCGGCGTCATGAACGGGTTGCAGAACGACCTGCGCGAAAAGATCCTCGTTGGCAGTCCGGATATCAGGATCCTCACCTACGGCGAGGATCTGACGATGACGGACTGGGAGCGAACGCTGGGCATCGCGCGCGGCACGGACCACGTGGTGGCGGCAGCCCCCTTCGTCACCACACAGGGGCTCATCACCGCCGGTAACGATTACGTGGAAGGTGCATACGTTGTCGGAATACTGCCCGAGGGGCGCGACGTTCCCCACGTGACCACGATCCGCGAGCACGCGACGGTTGGCGATTTCCGTTTCGCGAGTTCCGACGGGCTCCGCCGCGGAGCCGTGCTCGGCAAGTTGATCGCGCAGCGGCTCAACGTGTGGCCGGGGGACAGGATAACCCTGATCTCCGCCGCGGGTGCGGAGATGAACGCGGCGGTCGGGAGCATCGTGCCGCAGATGTTCAGCTTCGAGGTCACCGGCCTGTTCGAGTCCGGGATGTACGAGTACGACAACGCGTATGTGTACATACCGCTCGACGCCGCAAGGGAATTCGCCGGGATAGGCGACGCGGTCACCGGGATAGAGGTACGCACGACCGATCGGTGGGTGGCGCCGGAGGTGGCGGCAGCCCTCACCGACACACTCGGTTTTCCCTACTTCACCCGGGACTGGCAGGAGCAGAATCGCTCCTTGTTCCAGGCCCTCAAGCTCGAGAAGCTCGGTATGGGGATCATCCTGCTGCTCATCGTCGTCGTGGCGGCGTTCAACATCGTGAGCACCCTGACGATGGTGGTCACCGACAAGACTCGCGAGATAGGGATCCTCAAGGCGATGGGGATGTCCGCGCGCTCCATTCGCAGAATCTTCCTGGCGCAGGGACTGGTGATCGGAGTCGTGGGCACGGGACTCGGCCTCGTCCTCGGCATCGCGACTTCGTTCGCCCTCGATGAGGGAAAGTTCATCGAGCTCGATCCGAAGATATATTTCATAGACCACCTCCCGGTGGCCATAAAGCCGCTCGACGTGATCGTGATAGTGGTCGCGAGCGTGGTGATCGCGGCGCTCGCGACACTCTACCCGGCGCAGCAGGCGGCACGACTCTATCCGGTGGAGGCGATCCGCCACGAATGACGGTGCTCGATGCGCGCGACCTGGCCAAGTCCTACCAGGGTGGCGACGGCACGCCGATCCATATTCTTACCGGCGTGGACCTCTCGGTCGATCGCGGGGAGATGGTTGCCATCGTCGGGGAGAGCGGGGCGGGCAAGAGCACGCTGCTGCATCTCCTCGGCGCGCTCGACCGGCCATCGCGCGGTTACGTCGTCCTGTCCGGTGAGCCGGCGCACGGACGCACGGACGAGGAGCTTGCCGCTCTCCGGAACACGCGTGTCGGGTTCGTCTTCCAGTTTCATCATCTGCTTCGGGAGTTCAGCGCCCTGGAGAACGTCATGATGCCGATGAGGATCGCGAAGTGGGAGCTCGCGCGCTCGCGTGACCGTGCCGAAGAGTTGCTGTCACGGGTGGGGCTCACCGGAAGGATGCACCATCGTCCGGGGGAGCTCTCGGGTGGCGAACAGCAGCGAACCGCCGTGGCGCGCGCTCTCGCCATCGATCCGGCCGTGCTCCTCGCCGACGAGCCATCCGGGAATCTGGATCACGCCAACAGCGAACGGCTGCACGTCATCCTCGGCGAGCTCGCGCGTGATCTGGAGATAGGGATGGTCGTGGTCACGCATAACCGCTCACTGGCCGCGCGCGCGAATCGCATTCTTCTGCTGGAGGCGGGCCGCCTTCGCGAGATCACGTCGCAGGAGGTCGGCGCCTGATGGTGTGCGAGCAGTGCAGGGAACGCGATGCGGTAGTGGAGCTCATCCGCACTGGAGAAGCCGGAGTGAACAAGCTTCACCTCTGTGAGAAGTGCGCGGCCGAGATGGGCGTCGAGACGATCACCAAGCCGAAGCACGCTCTGGGCGAGTTCCTTCAGGCCGTGCAACAGCAGATGGAAGTGGGGCCGAGCGAGACAGGTCAGTGCACGTTCTGCTCCGCCACGCTCAAGGATTTCAGGGCGACGGGCCGCCTCGGGTGTGCGCGCTGCTACGCGGCGTTCGAGGGGACGATGCGCGATCTGCTGCGACGGGTTCACGGGCAATCGCGGCACGTAGGACGGAGGTACGAGCATCCGCTTCCCGGCGAGATGGATGAGAGTACGCTGCTCGGCGAACTCAGGGACCGTCTGAGGCGGGCGATAGACAGCGAGCAGTTCGAACTCGCAGCCGACCTGCGCGACCGGATCCGGGAGCACGAATGACGATCGATCTTTCGCTTCTTCCGGACGGGGGCGTGAGCTGGCTGGACGCTTCCGGAGAGTCTTCGGACATAGTCCTTTCCACGCGCATCCGGCTGGCTCGCAACGTCGATGGTTTTGCCTTCACGACGAGGGCACGCGAAGGGGAACGGCTCCGCATCCTCGCCCGGGTCCGCGACGCCATTGCCGAGGTTCCCAGCCTCTCCGAGACGCTCATCTACCGGATCGATGAGATGGATCCGTCCGACCGGCTGCTGCTGCACGAGCGGCACCTGGTGAGCAAGGAGCTGGCGGGGCTCGATGCCCAGCATCCGGTGCGAACCGGGGCGGCCGTGTTTCTTGGAGACGGCTTGGGCGTCATGATCAATGAAGAGGATCATCTGCGTCTTCAGGCACTGCGGTCGGGCTTCGCGCTGCCACAGGCGTTCGCGACGGTGGAGCGACTGGACAGGGAGCTGGGCGGCCGCGTCCCCTTCGCATATCATGCGGAGTTCGGGTTCCTCACGGCCTGCCCGACGAATGCGGGGACGGGCATGCGGGCCTCGGTGCTGATCCATCTGCCCGGCCTCGTGCTCACGAAGGAGATCGGCAAGGTTCTGACCGCGTTGCAGCAGATGGGGTTGACGTATCGCGGGCTGTACGGCGAGGGAAGCGAGGTGGTCGGAAATTTCTTCCAGATCTCGAACCAGACCACGCTCGGCCAGACAGAGAGCGAACTGCTCGACCGCTTGATGCAGGTGGTGCGAACCGTGATCGAGAAGGAAGAGGAGGCGCGGCGGGTACTACTGCGCGACGCGGGATATATTATCGAGGACAAGCTCTGGCGTGCGTACGGTACCCTGCGCTATGCACGCAGCCTCAGCTTCGACGAGGCGATGAACTATCTTAGCGGCGTTCGGCTGGCCGTTGGAATGAAACTGATCCCCGGCCTGAGTGTATATACCCTCAACAAGCTCCTGATTTTCTCGCAGTCCGCCCACCTCGAACACGCGGAGGGCAGACCGCTCAGCGACAGCGAGTCGAACCTCGCGCGTGCTCGTTACGTGCGGCAGGCGCTCGCGAGTGAATCCGGGATGGGCGGGTGACGAGGCAGCGCCCGAATCGAGGGATCGAATGAACAACAATTTCACCGAGCGTGTACGGAAGGTTCTCGCGATGGCTCGTGAGGAGGCGTCTCGCCTGCATCACGAGTACGTGGGAACGGAGCACGTGCTGCTCGGGCTCATCCGCGAGGGTGAAGGAGTCGCCGCGGCCGTGCTGCAGGCGCTATCGGTCGACGTGGATGAGATCCAGTCGAAGATCGAGGAGACCGTCAAGAAGGGGAAGGCCGCGCAGAATACCGGCCCCGACCTTCCCTACACGGCGCGCGCGAAGAAGGTTCTCGAGCTGGCCATGAGCGAGGCCAGAGAGCTCAACCACAGCTACGTCGGCACGGAGCACCTGCTCCTCGGACTCCTCCGGGAAGAGAAGGGGATTGCAGCGCAGGTGCTGAGTGATGCCGGTGTCAACCTCAGCTCCGCAAGAACCGAGACGCTGCGTCTGCTCGGCACCGAGATGCCACAGGGGCAGGCGACGGCGCAACAGGGCGGAACGCCGGCGCCGATCGCTTCGTCCAAGGGGGAGAAGAAGTCGAAGACTCCCGCCCTCGATCACTTCTGTCGCGATCTCACGCAGCTCGCTGCCGAGGGCCAGCTCGATCCCACCATCGGACGGGCCAAGGAGATCCAGCGCGTCATGGAAGTGCTCACCCGGCGCAAGAAGAACAATCCCGTGCTGATCGGTGAGCCCGGAGTCGGCAAGACGGCGATCGTCGAAGGGCTCGCGCAGCTCATCGCCAACGGCGAGTGCCCGGAGTCGCTGCGAGACCACAGGGTTCTCTCCCTCGACATGGCGGCGGTCATTGCAGGCACCAAATATCGCGGCCAGTTCGAGGAGCGACTCAAGGCCGTCATGAACGAGATCGCCCAGAACAGGAACATCATTCTCTTCATCGACGAGCTGCACACGCTCGTCGGTGCGGGTGCGGCCGAGGGTGCGATCGATGCGAGCAACATGCTCAAGCCCGCGCTGGCCCGGGGCGAACTGCAGTGCGTCGGCGCGTCGACCCTGAACGAATATCGCAAGTACATCGAGAAGGATGGCGCGCTCGAACGCCGGTTCCAGACGGTGATAGTCGATCCGCCTTCGGTGGACGAGACGGTCGAGATTCTCAAGGGCCTGCGCAAGAAATACGAGGAGCATCACAGGGTCACCATACCCGACTCGACGCTCGTATCCGCGTCCAGGCTCTCCGAGCGCTACATCACGGACAGGTTCCTTCCGGACAAGGCGATCGACGTGATAGACGAGGCCGGTGCGCGCGCGCGGCTCGCGGCCCAGGCGCCGCCACCCGAGGTAGCGGACCTGCGCGGCCAGCTCGATCGCAACGTCTCCGACAAGGAAGCGGCCGTTCGGGATCAGAACTTCGAGCGCGCGGCTTCGCTCCGCGACAGGGAGCGCGAGCTTCAGGGCGAGATCAAGCGCAAGCAGGAGGAGTGGGAGAAGCGCCGCCAGTCGTTCCGTCCCGTGCTCGGCGAGGAGGAGATATCGTTCATCGTGAGCCGCTGGACTGGCATCCCGGTCACGCGGCTCCAGGAAGCGGAGACATCGCGCCTGCTGCGGATGGAGGATGAGCTGCACACGTCCGTCATCGGGCAGGACGAGGCGATCAAGGCGATCGCGCGATCGATCCGGCGCAGCCGCGCGGGCCTCAAGGATCCCGACCGCCCAATCGGAACGTTCATCTTCTCCGGACCCACGGGTGTGGGGAAGACGGAGCTCGCACGCGCTCTTGCGCGCTTTCTCTTTGCCGATCCGGCCGCGCTCATCCGCGTGGACATGAGCGAGTACATGGAGAAATTCTCCGTCTCGCGGCTCATTGGAGCGCCCCCCGGATACGTCGGTTATGAGGACTCTGGCACACTCACAAAGGCGGTCCGACGCAAGCCTTACAGCGTCGTCCTTCTGGACGAGATCGAGAAGGCGCACCCCGACGTGTTCAATATCCTGCTCCAGGTGCTGGACGAGGGACATCTGACGGACAATTACGGCCGCGTCATCGACTTCAAGAACACCGTGGTCATCATGACGTCCAACGTGGGGGCGCGCGACATCACGAAGGTAAAGGCGCTCGGATTCGTGGACGCGGACCAGCGTCTGACCTTCGAGCGCATCTCCGAGAAGGTGAAGGAGGAAATGCAGCATGTCTTCAACCCGGAGTTCCTCAACCGGCTGGACGAGGTTATCGTCTTCCACCCCCTGAGCCGGGAGCACGTCGCCGAGATCGTCGCCATCGTTCTCCGGGAAGTGCAGAAGCGGCTCACCGACGAAGAACTCTCGCTCAAGCTCACCGATGCGGGAACGGAGTTCCTGGTCAAGCATGGCTACGACGAGCACTTTGGCGCCAGGCCGCTGAAGCGCGCGATCCAGCGCTTCATCGAGGATCCGCTGTCGGAAAAGATCCTCACGGGCGACTTCCAGAAGGGCGACGAGATCGAGGTCGATGCAGCCCTGGACGGCACGCGGCTGGAGTTCCGCGTTCTCACCAGCAGTACCCAGGCATAGAGCAGCATAGTGCAGCAT
>JBOHTO010000143.1:0-6769 GCA_050733695.1 Gemmatimonadaceae bacterium
TATGTTGACTGGTGTCTCGGCGAGCTCTGCTCTGGGTCGGTTCTGCGCGCAAGCACGTCCGTGCCTTCCCGCCGAGGGCGCGAAGACGAGCGGGACATCTGCTGGATCTTCTGCAGCAGGGCCTCCAACCGACAGACTCCAAGCCAATGCCGACCGTCGGCAGTGGCGTGTATGAGCTCCGAATTCGCGCGGAAGCTGCGTTCCGCGTGTTCTACGTGGCGAAGTTCGCGGAAGGCATCTACGTGCTGCACGGGTTCGAGAAGAAGACCCAGCAGACGGTGCGGCTGGACATTGAGGCTTCGTCCAAGTGTTATCGGCGGCTGGTGAAGGAGCGACGCTCGGACTGAGGAGGAACCGATGGCGATCAGGATTCAACGCGGTAGCGGCAACATTTTCGCGGACCTTGGGTTTGAGTCGGAGGAGGCCGCGAATCTGAAGCTACGATCCGACCTGATGATTCAGCTTCGGAAGCGGCTGACGTTGCTCGGGGCGACGCAAATACAGGCCGCCCATCTTCTGGGAGTATCACAGCCACGTGTCAGTGATCTGATGCGAGGCAGGATTGATCGATTCAGCGTCGACATGCTTATCAAACTTCTGGGGAAAGCTGGCGCGGAAGTTCGTGTCACCGTGCGCAGCAAGTCGAGAGCGGCATAACAAGGCAATGCAGGCTGACGAAGCCGGGCCCTCGCTTCGCTCAGTTGCGTCCCTCGCAGTTGATTGCCGGACGTTAGACGGGCGAACCAACATCACTCACACCGCATGTTGACCCTCCTGAGCACGAGCGACATGAGCGCTGACGAACTGCTCAGTCCGTGGCATCGCCCGTCAGTCCCACAGGAGTCACGCACGGTCTAGCTTGATAGGCGCAGCGCGATTGCACGCGCGCTGTGGACACGCACAACGCAATCGTGCCGCAACAGTGGCGAGAGGTGCACACTGAAGTCGACCACCACCATGGCGCCCACCACACAGGGAACCCAACTGTCGGATCAGGCGTGCGGGCCTTTTCGGGTCGTGGAGTCGGTGCACCAGCCGGGGCTGACGCTGACACGCCATAGCCACGAACGGGCAACCATTACCGTCGTGATCTCGGGGGAATTCGCGGAGATCCTTCCAGATGGACTTCGCCTCTGCCAGCCGGCCACCGTGCTGGTAAAGCCAGCGGGGATCCCGCATTCCAACAGGTACGGCAGCCGAGGCGCGCGCTGCATGATTGCTGAAGTACACGACGAGAGCGCCGTACTGGGAAGCAGGGCGTTGTCACTGGAGCGGGCCAACATTCTCTTCAACGCGCACGGCGGCGCCGCACGGCTCGGACGCCGAGTGGTGCGCGCGCAGCGCGCCGGCGACGACATGGGGCGCATGGTGCTCGAATCGCTCCTGTACGAAGTCATGGATGCGTCAACAGCGCCGGCGCGCCGCGATGCGCATGGCAGCGCCGTCCAGCGAGCGATCGATTTTCTTCACGATGGATTCCGGCAGCCGATGCGGCTGAGCGAGATGGCGGCGGCGGCTGGCGTGCAACCGACGTACCTGGCGCGTGCCTTCCGCCGGCATTTCGGCAGGACGCCAGGCGACATGCTGCGGGAGCTCCGCGTCAACTGGGCCGCCCACCTTCTGCTGGAGTCCCGAGCGCCGCTGTCGTACGTCGCGATGGACTCGGGATTCGCGGATCAGAGCCACCTCACGCGTGTCTTCACGCAGCGGGTTGGGACGACCCCCGCACGGTTTCGCCGCGACCGAGCTGCCAGCGCGCGCTGACTGGTTGATTGCGTTCAAGACAGGGCGTGGACTTACGCCGACGTTGTTCCATATGAAAGTGCAAGCGGTACTACTCAGCCTGATCGTTGCTGCCGCGGGGGTGGCCCGCGCGCAGAGCATTGAACTGCCCGAGCCCTGGGGCGTGAACGCTGTCGGGCATGCCCGCATCGATCTCACGGATTCCACCAGACGCGAAACGCGAGGCGAGGCGGCGGGAGGCCATCGTCGCGTCGTCGTGCAGATCTGGTATCCCGGACGCGGGCCCGTGCGCCGCGCAATGCCATACATGGACTCCGCGACCGCCGCAGTGTGGGGATCCAGTCATCGCCTGCCGGCAGGATTCGAGCGTCGAGTTCTGACGCACGCGCAGCGCGACCTGCCGATGATAGACTCGCTCGGGGCGCTGCCGGTCCTGCTTTTCTCGCACGGTCGCAGCTGGCCGGTACAGACCTATCAGGCGATGCTGCAGGATCTGGCGAGTCGCGGCTGGCTGGTGGTAGCCATGAGCCATCCGTACGATGAAGCGGCCACGACCTTTGCCGACGGTTCGGTGGCGCGCTTCGACCCGGAGCGTTGGGAGAATGAGACGGAGCGCGGCGTGGTGCTCAACCGCTCGGTGGATGTGCTGGTGCGCGACGCGGCTTTTGTGCTCGAGACGCTCGGGCGCTGGAATGCGCAGCGACAGCATCGTTTCTTCGGGCGCATCGACCTCGATAAGATCGGCTACTTCGGCCATTCGCTCGGCGGCGCGGCAGCGGTGCAAGCGCTGCACCGGTTACCGGCGCTCCGCGCAGCCGCGACAATCGAAGGCAGCGTCTACGACACGACCGCTCGGCCGTTCCGCGTGACAAAGCCAGTGCTCAGCATCATTGGGGGATACAATCGTGCCGAGCTCGGACTGCGGGACTATCTCGCCGCCCCTGGCGGCGTCCTGTACGAGGCCATCGTGCACGGTGCCTGGCATGCATCATTCGCAGACCTGCTGCTCGTGTACGGTGCGTTCGCGCCGCGCGCGTGGCATGCGAGCCATCGGCGTGAGCTGGCCCCGGCGCGCGTGAATCAGATTACGACAGATTATCTCGATGCGTTCTTCGCTCGCTATCTGCGGGGCGAGACGTCGCAGCTCTTGCGGCCGCACTCCGATCCCGAGCTCGGAAGTTACACGACGTCAGGATACCCGGAGGTCGAGCTGCGGATCGTAGCGGGCTGAGGTCGCGCGCCCCGTCATCCCGCCAACTGGCAATACGCGACGGAGTCGCCGCTCGGCCGCAGCGCGATGAAGCGCGCCGAATCGAAATCGAGCATCCGAAGCTGCTCCGACGCCGGTGCCCAGGTGACGAGCACCTTGTGGTCGGGCGCCGTCTCGTACCAGCCCACCGCCTCGGACGCGGGCGGGTCCGCCAGCCCGGTCATCGGCGCGCGGGCCGCGCAGGCGGCGCACGCCGCGAGGGCGAGGCAGGCGGACGGGATCGAGCGGCCGGGTTGCGAGCATTCGTGGCACGGCACCCTCGTAGAGTCGAATTACGAGGGCTTACGGGAGAGTGCGGGGTGAGTTTCGCTGACCTCGGGAGTCTCCTCTTGCGTTCCGACAGGAGCGGCCATATTCTCCTGTCGGAACCCAAGAGGAGCCCCCGGTGCAGCCACCCAACGACGTCCTGCGCGGCACGCTCGACCTGCTCGTCCTGCGCACCCTCACCCTCGAGCCCATGCACGGCTGGGGGATCAGCCAGCGCATTGAGCAGCTCTCCGCGAGCATCCTCGACGTCAACCAGGGCTCCCTCTACCCGGCGCTCCAGCGCCTCGATCAGCGCGGCTGGATCGAGAGCGAGTGGCGCACCACGGAGAACAACCGCCGCGCCAAGTATTACCGCCTCACCGCCGCCGGCAAGCGCGCGCTGGGTGCCGAGATCGCGAGCTGGCGCCGCTACGTCGATGCGGTCGAGATGATCCTGCAGAGCGCCTGAGGAGACTCCCATGGGACTGATGCAGGGCATCGGGGTGCGCCTGCGCGCGCTCCTCCGGCCGGCGACGACCGATCGGGACCTGGATGACGAGATCCACCTCCACCTCGAGCTCGAGGCGGAGAAGTACCGCGCGCTCGGGATGTCCGAGGCCGACGCACGGCGCAAGGCGCTGCTCGCCTTCGGCGGTGTGGCGCAGGCGCGCGAGGCGCATCGCGAGGTGCGCACCGCGCGGTGGATCGAGGAGACGCGCCGGGATGTTCGGATCGCGCTCCGCGCCCTGGCGCGACGTCCGGCCGTCAGCATCGCCGCCGTGCTCACGCTCGCGCTCGGGATCGGCGCGACCACGGCGATCTTCTCCGTCGTGAACGCGGTCATCCTGCGCCCGCTGCCGTTCGCAGAACCGGGTCGGCTCGTGATGCTGTGGGAGGAGAATCCCGACTTCGGCTGGTACCAGCAGTCCGCCGCGCCGGCCAACGTGCTCGACTGGCGCGAGCGCGTGCGCGCCTTCGACGACGTTGCCGCCTACGCAGAGTTCGAGGAGGAGGCGATCCTCACAGGCGAAGGCGAGCCGCGTCTGCTGTACGCCGCGCTCGTGACGGGGAATCTCTTCGATGTCCTCGGCGTGCGCGCCCTGCATGGCCGGACGCTGCGCGATGAGGAGACGTGGTCCACCGCCGAACGCGCCGTCGTGATCAGTCATCGCGCCTGGCGGACGCATCTCGGCGGCGACACCGCTGTCATCGAGAACACCATCCAGCTCGATGGGCAACCATTCCGCGTCGTCGGTGTCATGCGGCCGTCGTTCGCATTCCCGTTCGAGCGTGTCGACGTCTGGATGCCCATGCGGTGGAACCCGCAGGCGAAGGCCTTCGCCTCCTTCCGCCGCGCGCACTGGCTTCGGGCGATCGCGCGGCTCGAGCCGGGCGTAACACCGATGCAGGCGAACGCCGAGCTCGAGCAGGTCGCGGCTCGCCTGATGGAGGAGTATCCGGCGACCAACACACGCATGGGCGCGGGGCTCACGCCGCTGCACGAGTTCCTCGTCGGGAGCACCCGGACGCCGCTCTTCATCGTGCTCGGCGCCGTCGCGATCCTGCTCGTCATCGCGTGCGTCAACGTCGGCAACCTGCTCCTCGTCGCGGCCGCCGGGCGCGAGCGGGAGAGTGCGCTCCGGCTCGTGCTCGGCGCGGGCCGCCTGCGCCTCGCGCGGCAGGCGCTCACCGAGAGCTTCGTGCTCGCCGCCGTCGGCGGTGCGGCCGGGCTCGCGCTCGGCTGGGCAGGCACCGGCGCCCTGGCAGCGCTCCAGCCCGAGGGCCTCCTGCGCGTCAGCGACGTCCCGCTGGATGGACGCGTGTTGCTCTTCGTGCTCGCGGTGACCATGACGTGCGGTCTGCTCTTCGGCGTGGCGCCGACGCTCTGGAGTGGGCGTCGCGTGCCGGCGGAGGCATTGCGCGAGGGTGGCCGGACAGGCAGCGACGGCCATCGCGTGCGCCGCTGGGGCAGCACGCTGGTGGTGGCCGAAGTGGCGATGGCGTTCGTGTTGACGGTCGGCGCCGGGCTGCTCGTGCGCAGCTACCGGACACTTCAGAACGTGGATCCGGGCTTCGACGCGAGCGGAGTGCTCGCCGCGTCACTCGCACTGCCGGAGTCGCGCTACGACACGAACGCAAAGCTCGATGCCTTCTGGGAGGAGCTCGTGCGCCGGGCGCGCGGACTGCCCGGTGCGGAGCACGCCGCCGTCGTGCGCAAGCTACCGCTGTCGGCGCCGAGCTGGTCGAGCCAGTTCGTGGCGCGGGGCTGGGAGCCCGGCCGGTACGGTGTCGAGGTCGTGCACCGCGAGGTGTCGCCCGGCTACTTCGAGACGATGGGCGTGCCGCTCGTGCGCGGGCGCGACTTCACCGAGGCCGACCGTGCGGATGGACAGCCGGTGGTGATCGTGAACGAGGCGCTCGCGGACGTGTACTTCCCCGGCGAGGACGCGATCGGGAAAGTGATTGCGTTCGATCAGGTGCCCGACTCCAACTCGGTCTGGCGGACCATCGTCGGGGTCGTCGGCAGCGAGCGGCAGGGAGCGCTCGCGGCACCTCCGCGTCACGAGATCTTCGCGCCCATCACCCAGGATCGCACGCCCGGCATGGCGCTCGTGCTGCGCACGACGGGTGCGCCGTCGTCGCTCGCACCCGGCGTGCACCGCATCGTCGCCGAGCTCGATCCGCTGCTGGCGTTCACCTCGATCCAGCCGATGTCCGACGTGCGGGATGCGGCGCTCGCGCGCGACCGGTTCTTCATGACGCTGCTGCTGGCGTTCGCCGGTGTGGGGCTCGTGCTCGCGCTGATCGGGGTGTACGGTGTGCTCGCGCAGCTCGTGAGCGGTCGCCGGCGCGAGATCGGGATTCGCGTGGCGCTCGGCGCGCAGCCGGCGCAGCTCCGGTGGGCCGTCGTGCGGCGTGGCCTCGCGCTCACGACCGCCGGTCTCGTGCTCGGTGGGGCCGTCGCGCTCGTGAGCACGCGGGCGCTCGGCTCGCTGCTCTACGAGGTGACGCCGGCGGATCCGTTCACGTTTGCGGTGGTCACACTGCTGCTCGTTCTGACGA
The DNA here is from genome assembly GCA_050733695.1 of Gemmatimonadaceae bacterium. Taxonomy (GTDB): domain Bacteria; phylum Gemmatimonadota; class Gemmatimonadetes; order Gemmatimonadales; family Gemmatimonadaceae; genus JBOHTO01. The sequence goes on from JBOHTO010000143.1 coordinate 6,323, forward strand.
GCGTGGTCGCGGCGTGGCAGCCGGCGCGGCGCGCGAGCGCCGCGGATCCGGTCGAGGTGTTGCGCAACGAGTGAAAGCTGGCAGTGACGCTTCGACGGCGCTGGAGTTGCAGCCGATCGTCCGCCGGTCAGATCCGTCCGGATCACGATCACCTGCGTCTCGGTCCGCCATGCGAGGCCATCGGTTCCCCAACGGACCAGCCGTCCGAGACCGCCGCCTGGCACCGTGATCGCGCCGACTGGGACCAGTGCGTCGAGATGATAGGCTTCGAGAGAGGTTCCGTCGAGGTAATAGACGCGTCCGCGCGCCGGATCGGGACGCACCGGGCCGAATGCCGGGAGATGGTTGCGGTTAGTAACGCGAGACGGTATTATGCGACGTGATCCGGAGCTTCCGCGACCGAGACACGGCGCGCCTATATGCCCGCGAACTCGTGCGGCGGTGGGG
>JBOHTO010000144.1:0-15694 GCA_050733695.1 Gemmatimonadaceae bacterium
GTGATGGAGAAACGCGGCACTCGCTCGTGTCGCTGAAAACGCGAACGCAGGCACCGGTTCCGTTGGGAACGGCGCACACACTCACGCGTGGGTGATGTAGTCACCGGCTGCACAGCGCTTGGCCGGAAGGTGCGAGTCGGGGCGAGCCCGTATCGCAATCGCCACGGTCCGGAGACCGCGACTACCGGCGCCTGTGGACCCGCGCCGGGGTGTCGGCAGAATGGCGAATCGCCCTGCGATTGAGCTGCCGACAATCTGCATACCGCCGGAAGCCCGCATGGAAAGCATGCGGCGCCATGCCTGCTCCTCTTGTTCCTGCCCCTTCTAAATAGACACGCGCACGACGCGGGTCAAGTGCACGATTCCGGATGCCGGCCGCACGCGGGCCACTGATACCGAATTAGCGTGCGGCCGACGTGGACACGAGGATCGCACCGTGATGGTGCCCGGTGCCGAATCGATAGTTCGCCGATCCAGGATCGAAATACTGAACGAACATCACGTTTGCCGGCAGGATCTCGCGGAGAGCTTCGGGGCCTCCCAGGCGCGCATTGTCGAGATAAACCACGAGCCCGCCTTCGTTGCTCGGCGTCATCGACGTCGGTCCCCGATCTCGCAGCCACTGCGGGCGCACCCTTCTGACCAGGTCGTACACGTTCATAGCGTCCGCGGCGCGCATCTCCGCAGTGGTTATGACCGTACTGTTCCGGTCGCCTACATCGCGTGTGCTCGCGCGGCTCGCGGAGCAGGCGGACAATAACGGAAGCATCACAGTGAGCAGGGCATACCTGCGTGCGCGCATCATTGGCATCTCCCGGGAAAGTTGAACGCGGGCATCGTTGCCAGGGTACGGCGATGCACGGGGAGAGGCAAGGCCGGACGGGCTGGTCCTCTGGCGGTGGCCTGCCGCGATCTACCGCGAGCCCCGGGACCGCACCGGGATCGGGGCTCCGCTCACCGCCAGCGACTGGCCGGGGATGATCAGCGTCTTCTTCATGCGGTTGAGGCGCATGATTTCCTTCACCGTCGTCTTGTACCGGATCGCGATGTGTCCCAGCGTCTCGCCGCGCTTGACGACGTGCATCCTGCGGCTCGAGGAGTAGCGCTCGACGGTGGGGTCGGGTACGTTGCGTGCGGCCGCGACGACAGCGGGGGCGGGAACGCGGATATCCTGCCCCGGGATCAGCTTCCCGCCAGGCCGATACCGGCGGACGTTCGGGTTGTACCAGCCGAGCTGTTCGGCGGTGACATCGTGCTTCGCTGCCAGTGTCGATAGCGTCTGTCCCTTCCGCGATGTCACCGTCGTGAAGGCGGCCTGCTCATCGGGGGCCAGTGCGCGCCAGGCCGAGTCGAAGCCGGCTGTCCGTCCCGGCGGCACGCGCACGAAGAACGAATCGGACGGCGGCGTCATCCCACGCAGGAGGTGGGGATTCAGGTCGCGCACCGCGTCCACGGTCGAGCCGCTCGCGAGCGCCACGGCGGCGAGCGGCGTGGCGGGTCCCACCATCACCGAATCGTAGACGAACAGCGGTTGCGCCGCGACCACCAGTCCGTAGCGCGCCGGCTCCTTTCCCACCAGAGCGGCGGCGATGAGTTGCGGCACGTACTCCTCGGTCTCACGTCTGAGATAGTCCTTCTCGGCGAGGGCAAAGAAGAGGTCGTCGCCGGTGGTACCCTCGAAGTCATCGGCGTAGCGAGAAAGCCCGCGCGATACGCGGCCCGGCCCGCCGTTGTACGCGGCCGCGGCGAGATAGAGCGATCCGAACTGTTCGTTGAGCATCCCGAGAAACTTCACTGCCCCCTCGGTAGACGCGATCGGATCGCGTCGCTCATCGACCCACCAATCCACGCGCATCCCCACGCCGCGCGCCGTCGCGTACATGAACTGCCACATCCCGACGGCCGCGGAGCGCGAGTACGCATGCGGGTTGAAGCCGCTCTCGATGAAGGCGAGATACAGCAGGTCTTCCGGAAGGCCCGCCGCACGCATCCTGAGCCGGATCATGCCCTCGTAGCGCGTGGCGCGCTCGAGTCGGTCCTCCACCCGCTCGCGCGCAGGGCCCGTGAACACCTCGACGTAATGCTCCACGCGAGCGTGCGTTTCATACGAGCGAACGTCGATGTCCCACGAGGGCCCGGCCGGCTCCGCCCCGCCTCCCTCGACCAGCGCCTCCTCGAGCTCGGGCGCGACGGAGTCGCCAAAAACGCCGACGGCCTGCCGCGTGACCTCGTCATGACTCACGCTGTCGCGCGCGTTCGCGGCGCTTGTGCCCCCGCCAGCGACGGTGGTTGGCGAGGCGGCGGTGGTGGACGGGGCGGGACGGACGCACGCGACGAGCATGCAGCCGGCAGCGCCGGCCAGAAAGGCAAGAGACTTCAATTCGGTATCTCCGGAGGTTGTCCGTCAATCGTGTCGTCCGACGGCGCGTTCACGACAGGCGGGGCGGCACGCATTCAGCGCAGACCTCGGCCGCCGCTCATCCCGCGACACTCGAACGCCGCAATGCTAGCGGTTCGCGGCCCGGGGCGCGACCCCGCCGGGCACCGGGCGCCTTCTCGCTGTGTCGACACTCCGCGCTTCAGCGTGTTGCGATGAAATTTCCGAGCACGCGGTTCGTCGCGTTGAGCACCGCGACGACCGCACCGCGCACGGGATCGTGCTCCGCGAGGTAACACCCGATCAACCTCCGCGGCCCCTCTCCCTGCTTCATTCCCACGGAGACGATGATGACGTTGGCGTCGAAGGCGCGCACGAGCTTGATCCCGATGAGCTCGAAGCGGAGTGCCTGCCCGGAAAAGCTCTCCAGCGCGCTGAGTGCAGCTTCGGCCGCGATCCGCAGGTCGCCGAGCTCGCTGGAATGCCCCTGCGCCTTTCCCATCACGTTCACCCCCTCCACCCACTCGAGCCGCACCTCGGCGCCGCAGTGGCCGGACGGCGTACGATTGAAGCGGAAGTCAGTGAAGCGCAGCCGCTCGCGCTTGAGCTGCTGCTGCGTGACGATCGCAGCAGCCGATGGCGCGGGCGCCGCCGATGTGGCAGCGGGTGCTCCGTTCTGGCCGGGCGGAGCCGGTGGGTTCATGGGCGTTCGTCGCGGCTGACGGTGTGCACGGGAGCGACGGGAGCGGCAGCGCTCGCCACCCCCATTGGTTTGCATACGATCGGCGGGCGAGGTTGGCAACGCATCCCGGCGTCTTGCAACGAGATGAACGCTCACCATTTTCGGTCATGCTGACCTCTCACCCCTGCGCCCGGCGACTGGGTGCCCTGGGGAAACCCTTTCACGATCAGCGCTGTCTCACGCGTCATGCTCGCTACCCTTCTCTTCACCGTCCTCCAGGTCTCCGCCACAACGGCCGCCGAAAGTGAGCGTCTGGTGCACGCCAGCGGCGACAGCGTTCGCATCGTCACCGCCGTACGTACCGCCGAACCGCCAGCGGTCGACGGGCAGCTCGCCGAGGCCGCGTGGAGCTCGGCGCCGGCGATCTCCGGCTTCGTACAGGAGAATCCGGAACAGGGCGAGCCCGCAACGCAGCGCACGGAGGTGCGCATCCTCTACGACGACGAGGCCATCTACATCGGCGCGCGGCTCTTCGAGATGGACCCTTCCGACATCCGCGCGACGCTCACCAGACGCGATCAGTCATCTGCATCGGATCGATTCACCGTCGCTCTGGACAGCTACCACGATCACCAGACGACGATGAGCTTCTCCGTGAACCCGCTCGGCGTCCGCGGCGACGCGATCGGGTCGGACGATCAGCACGCGTTCGACGATTCCTGGGATCCGGTATGGGAAGCGGCCACCGGCCGCGATGCGGAGGGGTGGATTGCCGAGATGAGGATTCCGCTGAGCCAGCTCCGATTTCCGCAGAAAGCCGCGCAGGTATGGGGGATCAATCTCTACCGCCTCTCGGTCGTGCGGCAGGAGCAGGACGTGTTCGCGCTCGTGCGCCAGAACGAGATCGGGGTCGCATCGCGCTACGCGCACGTCGTCGGGATCACGGGCATCCCGTCGCCCAGGCGTCTCGAAGTCGCGCCATACGCGAGCGCATCCTTCGAGACTGCCAACGCGCTTCCGGGAAATCCCTTCTTCGACGGCTCCGAGCTCTCGGTCGGCTACGGCATCGACCTCAAGTACGGCGTGACGTCGAATCTCACGCTGGATGCAACGATCAACCCGGACTTCGGCCAGGTGGAAGCTGATCCGGCGGAGCTCAATCTCACCGTCTTCGAGACGTTCTTCCAGGAGCGGCGGCCGTTCTTCGTGGAAGGATCGCAGATCTTCGATTTCGGCGGAAGCTGCAGCAACATCTGCCTCGGCCTCCAGCCGATCTTCTTCTACTCCCGGCGCATCGGGCGGGCGCCATCGCTGGGGCCCACGATGGCGCCGGTATCTGCTGCCGCCTTCGACACGCTGATATCCGGCCCCTTCACCGACGTGCCGGCGAACACGCGGATCCTTGGCGCGGCGAAGCTCACCGGCAAGCTCTCGAGCGGAACGTCGATCGGGTTCCTTCATGCGGAGACCGATCACGCCTTCGGGCGCGTATACGCGGCGGGGCGCGTAGCGGGTAATCCCCGTTTGCTGCGCTATCGCGATGAGCTCGAACCGCGCGGTCATCATTCGGTCGGGCGAATCATCCAGGACTTCCGCGGTGGCGCCACGTCGCTGGGCGCACTTGTCACCCACGTGGCTCGCGAACTGGACAGTCCGCGTCTCGCGGATCGAATGCCCGAACGTTCGCTCGCCGGTGGACTGGACTGGCGACACCGGTGGAATGACAACCGCTTCACCCTTGCCGGTCAGGTCGGCTGGAGCCGCATCGAGGGATCGGCGGCTGCCATCGAGCGCGCGCAACTGTCGAGCGCCCGGTACTACCGGCGTCCCGACGCCAACTACGTGGAGCTCGACACCACGCGCACGTCGCTGTCCGGATACAACGTGAGTACGGATCTGGCGTACAACGCGAAGAGCGGTTTCAACTTCGGCTTCAGCGGGTCGGTCGTCTCACCCGGCTTCGAGCTGAACGATCTCGGCTTCCTGCCGGCGGCGGATGAGCGCAGCGGATTGTTGCGGGCTGGCTGGAGCCGGCCAGAGCCGGGTGACGTCATCCAGTACCAGGAGTTTGACACGTTCGTCGCCGGAAGCTGGAACACCGGCGGTACACACCTTGGCACGACCGTGGGGTTGGGAAGCTTCATCGGCCTGCAGAACAATTGGCGCGGCAGCATGTTTCTCATGTACGCGCCGCGCGGCCTGGACGACAACCTGACGCGAGGGGGCCCCCTGGCCGTTCGTCCCTCCTACAGGTCGGGCAATTTCAACTTCGGCAGCGACCGGAGCAGGGCGGTCAGCTTCTCCGTGTTCGGCAACCTCCGGCGGACAGAGTTCGGCGGTGGCTTCTCGACCGGCTCCGTGGATGTGCTGTGGCGCCCTGCAACGAACGTTCAACTGAGTGTGGGTCCGAGCTACTCGGTTTCGCGCTCGGAAGCATTCTACACGGCGACTATCGACGATGCAGAGGCCGCCGCCACCTTCGGGCGACGGTACGTTTTCGCCGAAAGCGAGCAGAGATCCCTGGGGCTCACGACGCGGATGAGCTACACGTTCACGCCGGCACTGAGCTTTCAGTTGTACATGCAGCCGTTCACCGCGTCGGCGGAGTTCTCCGGCTTCAAGGAACTGCGGCGACCGCGCGAGTTCGATTTCCTCGTGTACGGGCGCGACGATGGGAGCACGATCCAGCAGAACACGCAGGCGCCCGGCTGCGCGCGCGCGGGTGCGTGCCATACGGTGGACCCCGACGGCGGGACCAGCGAGAACGCCTTCGTAATCGCCGATCCGGACGTTTCATTCCGGTCGCTCCGCGGCACGGCGGTGCTGCGCTGGGAGTATCGGCCAGGTGCGACCTTCTTCGCGGTGTGGACGCAGAGTCGGAGTGACAATGATCACACCGGACAGTTCGGCGGCGCCGGTGACATCCCCGATCTGTTCGCCCTGCCCGGCGAGAACATCTTCCTCCTCAAGGCGACGTACTGGTTCAGCCGGTAGCGGGCGCCGCGTGCGTCGCCAGCCGCTTCACGGGCCGGCTGCCGCTCGCGCATCGGCTAGCGGTTCTGGGACACCGGGCAGCGGATGGTCGGCATCGATCAGCACACGGGCGATGTCGCGACGTAACTGGATGCGGACGCGCGCGACAAGTATGACGGACACCGCGAGGAGGCCGGCGACGAACCCCCACCAGAGCCCGGCCGGACCAGCCGGCGTACGAAAGCCGAGGTAGATGCTGATCGGAACGCCGAACAGCCAGAAGCCGAGCAGGTTGACGACGAGCGGCGAGCGCGTGTCACCCACGCCGCGCAGTACGCCACCCGCCACCGCCTGCAGGCCGTCGAACACCTGGAACACGCCGGCGATGGGGATGAGCGTGACGGCGAGCGCGATGATAAGCGGATCCACACTGTACAGCCGCGCGAGCAGTCCCGGCGCCGCGAGGAAGACCACCGCGCTCACGCTCATGAAGCCGGCACCAATCAGTAGCGCGGCCATGCCGAAGCGGCGGGCCGCGGGCATGTCCCGACGCCCGACGGACTGCCCCACGAGCACCGCAGCAGCAGCGGCAACGCCCACCGGAACCATGAACGTGAGAGACGCGAGATTGATCGCGATCTGGTGCGCGGCCATGGGCACCGGTCCCAGCCAACCCATCATGATCGCGACAGTGGCGAATGCACCGTATTCGAGCTGGAACTGAAGGCCGATCGGCGCGCCGAGGCGCAGCATGCGCAGGAATGGCGCGAACAGGAGCGCATCGCGGCGCAGAGGAATGAGGTACGGCCGCAGCTCGCGCCAGGCGAGCAGCAGCAACCCCGCGGCGACGAGTCCGCGGCTAATGCTCGATGCCCAACCCGTTCCCACCGCGCCCAGCTCCGGCGCACCCAGCTTTCCGTACACCAGCATCCAGTTCAGGATGATGTTGACGACATTCGCCGCGAGAATGGTGATCACGATCGGCCGCAGGCGCTCCATGGCCTGCAGCGTCTGCCGCAGCACCCAGAACGCGAGGAACGGGAACACGCCCGGAATCGACGCGCGCGCGTAATCCGCGGCGACCGGGATCACCTCCTCGGGCTGCCCGAGCAGCGTGAGGAACGCCTCACCGGGAATGAGCAGCACGGAGGCGATCATCGAGAGTCCGGCCGCCATGAGCAGGCCGCGCTGCAACCCGCGCGCTATCGCTACGTCATCACCGGCACCAACGGCCTGCGAGATCACGGGATCGAGCGCGAGCAGCGTACCCATCCCGAATACGGCGACGGTGTAGAAGTACACATTCCCGAGCGCAACCGCGGCCAGCGCGGTGCCCGAGTAGTGGCCGGCCATCACCGTGTCGGCGACGCCCATGGCCATCATTCCCACCTGCACGACGACCACCGGGATGGCGAGCCGCAGCATCGCGCGCAGCTCGGCGCGAGTCGGAAGGCGACGGGATGGAGGCAAGCTCGTGCTGATGAGGGGGACCGTTGTGGGCCAGCATGACCCGGCTGGGACTCGAACCCAGGACCTACGGCTTAAAAGGCCGATGCTCTACCAACTGAGCTACCGGGTCCACCTGCCTCTGCCCCACGGAATAATAGCGGACCGTTGGCCACCGCGGCAAACGTGACTTATCATCTTCACGCACGGGCGAGACCCGTCGCAACGAATCCACGTCACGGGTGTACGAGGACACCGCCCGCAACGGAAACTCCAATGGAAATCACCGCACCCTGCCCGCTCGCGGGTGCGCTCGCCGCGCGCCTCCGAGGCGCACGCAATGAGCTCACCAGACGGTGGCTGGACCGGATCCTGGACCGCCTTCCGGTCGATCCCAATCGTGTCTTCCCCACGGAAGATCTGCTCGATCACGTCCCGATCCTCATGTCAGGCATCGCTGACTACATCGAGGATCCGACGGACGCCATCGCTGCCGACATGCCCGTGATTGCCAAGGCCATGGAACTCGGTGCGCTGCGCCACGCGCAGGGGTTCGACGAATACGAACTCCTGAAGGAGTACGAGATCTTCGGCGGCATCCTCTTCGCATTCATGACTCGCGAGGTGGACGATATTGACCTGGCCTGCGAGCGCAGCGAGCTTCTCGTGTGCGCACACCGGCTGTTCCACGCCGTGCACCTGATCCAGCAGGCGACCACGATCCAGTACATGGAGCGCATCCGCGCGCGTGTCGCCGAGCGCGAGGACCGGCTCAGGGCGTTCAACCGCACGCTCACGCACGAGTTGCGCAACCGCATTGGCGCGGCAATGGGCGCAGGACATCTCCTCGAGCTGCCTGATCTCGCAGCGTCGGAACGGGAAAAGCTGGCCGGGGTCGTCGTGCGCAACACGAAGGCCATGCAGGGGACGCTGGACAATCTCCTGGAGCTCACCCGTCTCACCGCGGAACCGGAAAATCAGCGCCACATCCGGCTCGCGGACGCGGCCGCGGAAGCGCTGCGGCAGCTCAGGGACATGGCTCGCGGTCGGGAAGTCAATATCTCGCTCTCCGCAGACCTGCCCGAGATCGATGTGAATGCGGCTGCCGTCGAACTCTGTCTGTCGAACCTCGTCTCGAACGCGATAAAGTACGCGGATCCGGCCGCCCCGGAGCGCTGGGTGGAGATTCGCGGGCGCATGTCAGGCGATAGCGACGGCGGGTGCAGCGTGATCATCGAAGTCGCCGATAACGGGCTCGGAGTACCGGAGGGCAAGCGGGGCAGGCTCTTTGAACGCTTTTTCCGGGCGCATGAGCAGAGCGCGAGTGATGTGGAAGGTACGGGACTCGGGCTATCGATCGTGCGCGAAACGGTCAGATCACTGGGCGGCCGGGTGTTCGCTGAGTTTCCCGAGCACGGCTCTGTCTTTGGCATGGTACTTCCCTGCCGAGCAGCGGATCAGCGCACCGCCGTGTAGCTGCTGGGGATCCGGGCCTGGTTGTCGACCCCGCCGGGCAGCATCACCGTTGCTCGATCCGCTCCGGTTCGCGTTCCTCTCGTGCGTCAGCGGATCTGTCACCCGTACGGCGGTAGGGGAGCGAGAAGGCGAAGATGGAGCCGCCACTTTCGCGGTTGTCCGCCCAGGCCATTCCGCCCAGCGCCTGCACGGTGTCGCGGACTATGCTGAGGCCGAGCCCCGTGCCCTCGATTCCCGTAACGGTCTCTTCGTGCGCCCTGAAGAAGCGCTCGAACAACCGCCGCTGGGCATCGCCGGGCACGCCGATTCCGTTGTCGCTTACCTCGACGACCAGATCGTTGCCCCCTTCGGCTGCCGCAGCATTCTCGTCATCCGCTGGCGGGCGATCGGGAGCTTCGCGCATCCGCGCCGACACATTCACCCAGCGCTCGACCCGCGACTGATTGGAATACTTTATCGCGTTGGACAGGTAGTTGGTGAGACACAGCTCCACCGCGGCCGCGTTCACCTCGACGTCCGGCATGTCTTCATCGATGCGGATCTCCACGCCTCTGGATCGCGCGAATTCGCGGAGCTGGCGGGCCGCTTCCACCGCCGCTTCCCGCAGGTGCACGTTGCGCTGCTGGCGTGCCTCGCCTTCGAGCCTGGAAAGCGAGACAAGATTTTCGAGCACCACACGGATGCCCTCGGCGTTCTCGCCAATGATCCGCAGAAACCGCCCCTGCTTCTCCACCGATACCTCCGTTTCGGTGAGGGCCGCCCTGGCGCCCAGAATCGCGCCCGTCCTGTTCTTGAGTTCGTGCGAGACCATCCGATTGAAGCCGCGCAGCCGCTCCTCTCGCTCGCGCACGCGCTCCGTTGCCTTGCGAAGAAAGTGCGTCGTTGTCATCTGCTGAATGACCATCACCGCTCTGAACACCCGGTGCATGCACTGAAGCAGCTCGCTGCGTGAGCATGGCTCCGCGATTGCATCCACCGTGTGCGCGAGGAAGGAGAACAGCACGCCGCCGAGGAGCTCATATTCCTTGAGAATCTCGTACGTATCGAAGCCCTGGGCGAAGCGAAGCTCTCCGAGCTCCATCGCCTTCGCCACCACCGGCATGTCGCCCGAAACCTCGTCCGCCGGATTCTCGAGGTAGTCGGCGATGGCGGCGATCAGCAGAGGGATGTGATCGAGCAGTTCCTCGGTCGGGAACACACGATTGGGATGAATCCGCACGCGAGCAGCGATCCGGTCCAGCCAGCGCACGGTGAGATCGTCGCGCGCTGCGCGAATGCTGGCTGCAAGTGATTCTGCGAGAGGGCAGTGCGAGGTTATCTCCATGGCACCGTTGGTCAGGGGCTCGAAGGATCGGCGCTGAAGGAACGGCGGAACGGGCGCGTCGTCGCAGCGATCCTCGTCTTCAGGATTCCAACGGTGCAGGATACGAACCATCGCGTCGGGAATCAGGCGCCCCTGCGTCGGAGAGTCGGCCTTCGCCGCAGCGTCGGGCACCGTGGAAGCAGCGGTTCGTTCTCGAACGCTGCGGCCGACCTATCGACGTTCGCAGGGGGCGGACGGGCCGTGGAACGCGTTTCAGCGCTGCGGTGGGGGCAGACCTCCAGAGATCGCGAGCCGCACACGCTCGATCTGCCGCGAGCTTCCACCGACGAGTATCGCGGCGAGGTTGTCGTTGGTCATCAGCGTCGGTGGCGCGGGCCAATCCACCGTCATGGACACCGGCGCCACCAGCAGGGAATCCAGCAGTGCCGACTCCCGCTCCCGGGCCGCTGCACTGGCAAAGAGATAAACCTGGAGCTCGGCGCGGCCTACGGCGTAGCGCGCCCCGGGCACCGAGAAGAAGGGCTGTCGCACGGAATCGCGCGGCTGCGGTGCAAGCCCGGCGCGATCGAGTCGGTCGAGAACCGAGCACTGGCGCCATGGGGCAGTGAGCTCACAGGCAGCGCTGCGTTCCTCACCGGATCCGCGCTCCCCTTCTGGTGCGGGTGTGCTGGCCGTGTGCGAGGGCGCCGGGTTGCGCCGGACCAGGCTCGAGTCAGTCGTCTGCGCCGCCTGTCTGTCGTCGCGCGCCCTGCCGCAGGCCGCCACGGCGAGCACAAGGGCCGCAACGATTGCGGAGGCGAGTCGGGCGACGCCAATTGCGCAGGCACCAGTACATCGCGAGCACGTGGCTGGTTGCCCAGCGCTGCATACTGCGGTCTTCGCCACGTTCGTCCCTCCACCCCGACTGTTGACTTTCCGGTCCACGCCCCCGAGAATATCAGCGGCTCAGGGAGTTGATCGGTGCGTCACGCCGGCTTGCGCTCCCCACCGACTTCCCTTCCGACATTTCTCCAACTGGAGGCGTCCATGCAACAACATCGTATGCTGAGCATGGCATTGCTATGCCTGCTCTTAGGAAGTTCCCAGGCGCTGGCGCAGAGACGCGTCACCGGACAGGTGACCGCACTGGGCACGGGCGAGCCCCTTGGGAACGTCAGTGTGAATGTCGAGGACGCGTCGATCGGCGCTTATACGGAGGAAACCGGTCGCTTCACGCTCTCGGTACCCGAAAGTGACGTCACGCTGCTCTTCCGTCGAATCGGGTACAAGCAGAACAGAGTCGTCCTCGCGCCAGGGCAGACCGAGGTAAACGTCCAGCTCGAAGCCGACTTCTTCCGGCTGCAGGAGCAGGTCATCACGGGTGAGGCGACCAGCGTCGCTCGCGTGAACGTGGCGAACGACATCACCACGATCAGCGCGGACGAGCTGCTGAACGCGCCCGCCCAGACAGTCGAGGCCGCGCTGCAGGGGAAGGTTCCCGGCGCGATCATCAGCTCCAACTCGGGGGCGCCCGGCGGTGGCATGCAGGTCAGTCTTCGCGGAATCACCACGATCAACGCGTCCATCGATCCGCTCTACATCATCGATGGCGTGGTGGTCAGCAATGATGCGATCGCGTCGGGCACCAACGCCGTCACCAGCGCTGCCGGCGGATCAAATGCGTCGAATCAGGATAATCCCGTCAACAGGATTGCGGACATCAACCCGGCGAACATCGAGCGCATCGAGATCCTGAAGGGCGCGTCTGCCTCGGCTATCTACGGCTCCCGTGCGGCGAACGGCGTCGTCATAATCACGACGAAGGGTGGCCGGCCCGGCCCGCCGCAGTTCAGTCTCACCCAGCGCTTCGGCACGTACCAGCTCTCCAACAAGTTCGGGGCGCGCGACTGGACGGTGGACGAGGCGATCTCGACGTTTGGATCCGTGGTTCCCGAGGCGGAGATACGGGCACAGTTCGCGAACGGCCGGCAGGATTTCGAGGAGCAGCTCTTCGGAGAGAACGACCTCTCGTTCGAGACCAACCTCAGTATCCGGGGCGGCACCGACGCGACGCGTTACTTCGTATCCGGACTCGTGCGGGACGACGCCGGCATCATGGAGGGAACGGGCTACGAGAAGCAGGGGTTCCGCGCCAACCTGAACCAGAGCCTCGGCGAGCGAGTAACGGTGGACGTGAACACGTATCTCGTACACAGCCTGGCCAGGCGCGGGCTGAGCAACAACGACAACGCCGGTGTGAGCTACTACATGGTTCTTCCGTTCACACCGAACTTCTTCGATCTGCGGCCGGAGAACGGTGTCTATCCCCTGAATCCCTTCGAACGCAGCAATCCCTTCCAGACTCGCGACCTCAGCTCGAACGAGGAAGACGTCTACCGGGTCATCGGCTCGGCGAGCGTGCAGTACGATGTGTTCTCGACGCCGAGCCAGCGCCTGTTCCTGCGGCTGGATGGCGGGATCGATCAGTTCTCGCAGGAGAACAGCCTGCTGTATCCGCCCGATCTCTTCTTCGAACCCACGGACGACGGCCTTCCAGGCACGGCCGTTCTGGGGAACTCCGCGAACGTCAATACGAATTACAGTCTCACCGGTACCCATAGCTGGTTCGGGCGGTCCGGCAGCTTTACCGCAACGACATCCGCCGGGCTGCAACGCCTGAAGACGGAACAGTCGATAGCACAGACGATCACTCGCGACCTGTTCGCAAGTCAGGGTAACATCGACCAGGGGTCGGTCGTGGAGGTCTTCGAGAACCGGCAGCGTGCGGCAGATCTCGCGTTCTTCGCCCAGGAAGAAGTGCTCACGTTCGACGATCGCCTCCTCGTCACCGTTGCCGCTCGCGCCGAGCGGACAACCAACAACGGCGACATCGACAAGTTCTACCTGTTCCCGAAGGCCTCGGCATCGTACCGCTTCCCCGAGGTCGTCCGCGGCGTTGATGAATTCAAGCTGCGTGCGGCGTTTGGCCAGTCGGGAAACCAGCCCCTGTACGGAATGAAGTTCACGACCTTTGCGACCGGAAACTACGCCGGTGCGCTCGCGCTCCAGCCGGGGCTCATCCAGGGTGATGCAGACATCCAGCCCGAGCGCCAGACGGAGATCGAAGGCGGCTTCGACGCGGTACTCTTCGGCGAACGGGCATCGCTCTCGGTGACCGCGTACGAGAAAACGATCGACGACCTCATTCTTCAGCGAACGGCGGCCCCATCGACCGGATTCACCACTGAGCTTTTCAATGGCGGTCAGCTTCGCAACCGGGGCCTGGAGATCGGGCTAGGGCTCACTCCGGTGGTCACCTCGTCCGCAACGTGGTTCTCACGAGTAACGTATGCGCACAATCGCAGCAAGGTGACGGAGCTTCCGGTGCCGGAGTTTCAGGTCGGCGGATTCGGCACCGTTCTCGGTGCCTTCCAGATCGAGGAGGGGAAGTCGGCCACACAGATCGTGGGAAGGGACGGGTCCGAGGTAGTGGTGGTTGGCGATGCCGCGCCGGACTTCCAGATGGCATTCTCGAATGACATCACCTGGAACCGCTTCCGCCTCTTCAGTCTCTTCGACTGGAAAAAGGGCGGCGATATCCTCAACCTGACCAGACTACTTGCGGACTTCGGTGCCAACTCGCCGGACTTCTGCATCTACATCGACCCGTCCGATCCCAGCCAGGGGTGCGATCCCGATCGCGGGGGCCTCGCCCGGATCAGCCAGTTCGGAAGCAAGACCGCGCTGTATATCGAGGATGCGGGATATGTCAAACTCAGAGAACTCACTCTGAGCTACAGCCTGCCGGAGGAATTCATTGGCACTCTGTTCGGCGGTCGAACAGACGCCGCGCGCATCGAGTTGAGCGGCCGGAACCTCTACACCTGGACCGACTACAGCGGCGTCGACCCGGAGGTCAGCAACTTCGGGAATCAGGCCATCGCCAGAAACATCGATGTCGCACCCTATCCGCCGAGCCGGAGCTACTTCTTCACCATAGCCGTGGACTTCTGACCCATGCATTCACACATGAGACGGCGACCGCGTCTTCAGGCGCTGGCGCGGAACATGACCATTATCGCGGGAGTCGCGCTTGCGAGCGCCTGCCAGGATTCCTTCGCGCCGGACCTGAACAACCCGACCGTGCCGCCCGGCGGCGTGATAGTCAACCCGAGCCGCAGCCAGGTGTCGCAACTGGCGAGCGGACTGCTGGCCGCGAGCCGCGCCGACCACGCCAGCTACATCCGTGATCTGGAGATCTTCGGCCGCGACGCCTACAACCTGGATAATGCCGATCCGCGCTGGGTGACCGAGCTGCTGGGCGTTTCGCCGCTGGATGCGGGAGGATTCGGCGGTGGGCATTGGCTGGCGGAGTATCGCGCCGTCAGATCGGCGAATCTGCTGCTCGCTTCCATCGCGACGGCAACCGAGGGCGTCTTCACCGCCGGCGAAATCGCTGCGACAGAGGGCTTCGCCAAGACATTCAAGGCGCTCGATATCTACCATGTAGTCCAGTCTCGCGGTGACGCAGGCGCGCCGGTCGATGTAGGCCAGGGCGTCGACGATCTGCAGCCGATCGTATGCTATGATCCGGCACTGGCGGAGGTTGCGGCTATCCTGGATGATGCGGCCGCCGATCTCGAGAGCGCCGGCTCGTCCGGTTTCCCCTTCGAACTGCCACCGGGCTTCGACGGGTTCGATGACGCGGCCTCGTTCCGGGAGTTCAACCGTGGGCTCGCTGCGCGTGTCGAGATATATCGGGGGAACTTCACTGCAGCACTCAGCGCGCTCTCCGAGTCGTTCATCGACACGACCGCGCCGCTCGACCTCGGAGTGTATCACAGCTACAGCCTTCAATCCGGAGATGTCGCGAATCTCTTCTTCCAGAACAGGAATACCTATCGCGCGCACCCGTCCGTCGTCGACGATGCGGAAGCAGGTGACGATCGCGTCGCCGAGAAGATCGTGACCGGCACTGCCCTGGTTTCCAACAGCGATCCCAACGTGGCGTCCGACCTGGTCTTCTCGCTCTACGATGGCGCCGAGGCTCCCGTACCGATACTCCAGAACGAGGAACTGATCCTGCTGCGCGCACAGGCCAACATCGGCGCCGGATCACTCGCAGAAGCTACGAGAGACATCAACACCATACGGGTGAAGGCGGGCGGGCTTGCGCCCAGAGCGCATGCAAGCCTCGCCGAAGTACTCGACGACCTGCTCGTTCAGAAGCGGTACTCGCTCCTGTTCGAGAGCGGATCGCGCTGGATCGACGCGCGATTCTATGGTCGACTGGATCAACTTCCGCTGGACTCACCTGACCACAGCGTCCACACGAATTACCCGATCCCCGAGGACGACGAGCTCGCGCGTGGCGGCGACATCGCCTGCCAGACGACCCCGTGACGGGGGCGGTGCCCCCAGCTGACAGGAAGAAGAA
>JBOHTO010000145.1:0-6878 GCA_050733695.1 Gemmatimonadaceae bacterium
GCGGCGGACGCGGCGGCGGTGGCAGGGGCCGCGGCGGTGGTGGCGGTCGTGGCGGCGGCCAGGGTGGGGGCGGCGGCGGCCGTGGCGGCCAGGGGGGGGGCGGCGGCGGTCGTGGCGGCGGTGGTGGCGGGCGCGGTGGCCGGGACGACAGGCGCGAGGGGAGCGATCTCGTGGAAAACGTCATCGCCATCAACCGGGTGGCGAAAGTCGTGAAGGGCGGCCGGCGCTTTTCCTTCAACGCGCTCGTCGCCGTTGGCGATGGCCAGGGGAAGGTAGGCTTTGCCACCGGCAAGGCGAACGAAGTTTCGGAAGCCGTGAGAAAGGCCGTCGATGGGGCGCGACGCGGAATGGTGCCGGTACCGATGACGGGCGGAACGATTCCGCACGAGATCGTCGGCAAGCATGGGGCGGGACGGGTGCTGATGAAGCCCGCTGCTCCCGGCGCCGGAGTCATCGCCGGTGGCGCGGTGCGCGCGGTGCTCGAGTGCGCGGGGATCACGGACATCCTGACGAAGAGTCTCGGATCGACGAATCCGCACAACATGGTTCGTGCGGCGATGGACGGCCTTCGCTGTCTCACCACGGTGGAACAGGTCGCGCGCGAGCGCGGCGTCGAACCGTCCAGCATCGGTTACCGTTCGCGGGCGAAGTCGAAGGAGGCGGTCTGATGCCGAGGCGATTCGTATTCCATGGCACCCGGGGGCCGACTCATACGGAGAAGGCGACACCGATGACGTCGGGGAAGGTCAGGATCGAGCAGGTTCGCAGCAGGATCGGGCATTCCTGGCGCATGCGCCGGACGCTCGAGGCCATGGGACTCAGGCATCACCAGGACGTCGTTGTCAAGGATGACTCGCCGTCGCTGCGTGGTCAGATCAGGCGCGTGCGTCACCTGGTACAGGTGACAGCGGTGGAGGAATGATGACCGACAGCAACGAGAAGATCGGACTGCACAATCTCGCGCCGGCCGCGGGCTCGCATCGCAACAGGAAGCGGCTCGGTCGTGGTCCAGGGTCCGGTACGGGGAAGACGTCGGGCAAGGGTCACAAGGGCATAAAGGCCCGCGCGGGTCACCACGGACCGGGCGGCGGAAAGCCGCACTTCGAAGGTGGGCAGATGCCGCTCACACGGCGGATCCCGAAGCGTGGCTTCACGAATCCCTTCCGCGAGGAGAGCCAGGTGGTATCGCTGGGCGAGCTCGGCCGACTCCCGGATGGTATCGACGCCACCACGGAGTCGCTCGCCGAGGCCGGCGTGATCCGGGCGGGCAAGGGACCGGCAAAGGTTCTCGCAAATGGCAAGCTGTCGCGCGCTGTCACGGTTCGGGGGCTGAAGATGAGCGCCACTGCGCGCGAGAAGATCATCGCGGCCGGGGGCCGCGTAGAAGACTAGCATGGCCCAGGCGAATCCGGCAGCGGCGGTCGGAAACATCTTCCGTACGCCAGAGCTGAAGACACGGATCCTCTTCACGCTTCTGTGTCTGCTCATCTATCGCGTCGGCGCGCACATCACGGCGCCGGGCATAGACGTACGCGCGATCACCGACTACTTCGAGTCCCAGGGTGGTGCGGGACTGCTCGGCATCTACGACCTGTTCGTGGGCGGCGGGCTCTCCCGCGCGACCGTGTTCGCTCTCGGGATAATGCCCTACATCTCGGCGAGCATCTTCATGCAGATCGCCGCCGCGGTGGTACCCTCGCTCGAGAAGATGAACAAGGAGGAGGAGGGGCGGAAACGGGTCACGCAGTACACCCGTTACCTGACAGTGGGCCTGGCCGCGGTACAGGCGTACGGTTTTGCACTATTCACCTCCTCGCTGCCGGGTGCGGTCGCCAATCCGGGTTTCACGTTCACCCTTCAGATGGTCCTCTTCCTCACGACGGGCGCGCTCTTCGTGATGTGGCTCGGCGAGCAGATCACCGAACGGGGACTCGGGAACGGCGCGAGCCTGCTCATCACCTTCTCGATCATCGAGCGCTTCTGGCCCGGAATCGCGCAGACATTCGAGTTCGTCAGCACGGGGGCGGTCGGGCTCTTCAACCTCGTGTTCTTCGGCGCGATCATGATCGGTGTGGTGGCGGCGACGGTCGCCATCACCATGGCGGCGCGCCGGATTCTCATCCAGATCCCGCAGCGGACGATGGCGCGCGGGCGGATGCGCGAGACCACGAAGAACTTCATCCCCTTGCGCATTGTCGCTGCGGGCGTCATGCCCATCATCTTCGCGCAGTCGGTCATCGTCGTGCCCGGTGCCATCGCGCAGTTCATGCAGGGGAGCCCGCGTGCGCAGGCCTTCGCCGAAGCGTTCGCGCCGGGGACATGGCCGTACTTTGTCACTTCGGCCGTCCTGATCCTGTTCTTCACGTACTTCTACACGTCGATCATCTTCAACCCGATCGACCTGGCGGAGAACCTTAAGAAGCAGGGCGGGTTCATTCCGGGAGTGAAGCCGGGGCTGAAGACGGCGGAGTACATCGACGACGTGATGTCGCGGCTCACCTTCCCTGGTGCGCTCTTCCTCACCGCGATCGCACTGCTTCCGATCTGGATCTCGGAGATGATCAACGTTCCCTTCCAGTTCGGTGGAACATCGCTTCTCATCGTCGTCGGTGTGGCGCTCGACACGATCGCGCAGATGAACCAGCATCTTCTCCTGCGCAAGTACGACGGCTTCATGAAGAAGGGCCGCGTGCGCTACCGCGGGCGGCAGACCACGGGCTTCTGACGGAGCGACCGCGACCGCGGCGTGCCCGGTGCCTGATGCACCGCGCGCGCCGAACGGGCGGTCGATGCGCATGGACATCGTACTGCTCGGCCCGCCCGGCGCGGGGAAGGGAACGCAGGCCAAGCGGCTCTCGGAGCGCATGGGTCTTCCGCACATCGCCACGGGTGACGTGCTGAGGGATGCCCTGCAGAGGGGCACCCGGCGAGGGAGCGAAGCGAAGGCGTACATGGATCGCGGCGACCTCGTGCCCGATGCTGTGATTCTCGGAATCATGAAGGAGGCACTCGCCGCGCCGAATGCCGCGAATGGATCGCTGCTCGACGGTGTCGTTCGTACCGAGCCGCAGGCGGAGGGGCTCGAGCGTGTGCTCGCCGAGCTGGGCCGCAAGGTTGACCATGTGCTCATCTTCCGGATCGCGGACGAGGAGATCGTGCGGCGGCTCGGAGCGCGAACGATCTGCGATCGCTGCCAGAGGCCGTACACGGGTCGCAAGCCGGGCGAGCCGTGCGACAGCGACGGCGGCCGCCTGATTCGGCGGAAGGACGACGAGCCCGCGGCTGTGCGCAACCGCCTCGCGGTGTACGAGCGCCAGACCGCGCCGGTGATCGACTGGTACAGGGAGTCGGGAACCGAAGTGACGGAGATCGAGGCGACCGGATCACCGGACGAGGTGACTAAGAGGGCGCTCGGGGCGCTGGGCGTGTGATCCAGCTCAAGTCGGAGCGCGAGATCGAAGTCATGGCCGAGGGTGGGCGCATCCTCGCCGCGACGATTGCCACTCTGCGGGGCGCGGTTCGGCCGGGCATCTCCACGGGTGAACTGGACGCGGTCGCGGAGAAGTTCATCCGGAGCCACGACGGCGCGACACCGGCATTCAAGGGGCTGTACGGTTTTCCGGGGAGTATCTGCGCTTCCATCAACGAGGAAATCGTGCACGGGATTCCCTCGCGGCGGCGTGTGCTGCGCGAGGGCGATCTCGTCTCCCTCGACATCGGTGTGCGCTATCGCGGCTACTACACGGACTCGGCCGCGACCATTCCGGTGGGCGAGATCGCCGATGAATCGGCGCGGCTGCTCGACGTGACGCTGGCCGCGCTGGAGGCGGGTATCGGGGCTGCGCGAACGGGGAGCCACATTGGAGACATCGGTGCGGCGATTCAGCGGGTCGTCGAAGAGGGCGGGTTCAGTGTCGTGCGCGATCTCGTGGGGCACGGCATAGGAGTGGAGTTCCACGAGGAGCCGCAGGTACCGAACTTCGGCAAGCCGAAGCGAGGTGCTCGCCTCGTGCCGGGTCTCACCATAGCTATCGAGCCGATGGTGAGTGCGGGCTCACCCTTCACGCGAACGCTTCCCGACCGGTGGACCGTCGTCTCGGCAGACGCATCGCGATCGGCGCATTTCGAGCATACTGTGGCGATCACGAGTGCGGGGCCGAAGGTGCTGACGCGGGCGGCGTGAGGGGCCGGCGGGACGATGCCTCACCTGTTGTCGACGACCGCGGCATTCACCGCCGCCGAGGCGCGACGGCTGGCAGTTGCTGCTCGTTCGCCCAGGGTGACCGCCTCGCGTACCAGGGAGGGGGAGGTCCCTGCGTCGCCGCGACCCATGCTGGCAACGTTCAGACGCACGTTGTTGACGGCGCCGCGGCACGCCGCTTCGGCGAGCAGCGCAGCGACGCCGGCGTCGCCCACAGCGTTGCGGTTCGCCACGTCTGCGAGCCGGGCGGCCAACTCCGCGACTCGCGTGCAGGCGCGCGCGGTATCCAGTGGAACGCGCGCGGCTTCCAGCAGCGCCCGGTCCAGTGCGTCACGACGGATCCGTGTATCGGCACCCTCCGCGACCTTCGGCGCCCTGGCCGCGCGCACGACCGACTCGTAGGCGACGGCGTCGCGCGCCGCCAACTCGGTGAGCTCTGCCATCAGGGCCGCTGCGCTGTCCATCGCTTCGTGCATCTCGGCCTCGACCGCCGCGTATCGCGGCCGGCCGGCCGTCAGCGCTGCCACCATGTGCGCGAGGGCGGCGGCAAGTGCGCCCGCAATCGCTGTCACGCTGCCGCCGGCCGGAGCCAGCGTGGGCGCGCCGATTGCCCCGAGCAGCGTTGTGAGCCCGCGGTCGCCGAGGAGCGGATTCACCTGGCTCAGCCGGCGCTCGAGCGATCGGACCTCAGGGGGCGAATCCAGCAGCAGGGCGGATCGTGCGGCCTCCAGCATCGCGTGCTCGGGCGCGAGCCCCACGATCTCGCTCCGGGTCACACACGCGCCGCGCAGCGCCGCCTCCTCTCGCACGCGGCAGAAGGCTGCGTGCAGTGGCGTGACGTCCAGATCCACGAGGTTCATCGAGACTTGCGCCTGACCGTCGACCTCCAGCGCGAGCGCCTTCACGGCGGGCATTCCGCCCGAGGATGCGCGCACGGCTCGCACTACATCGCGTGCGACGCCGATGTTCCGCGCGTCGCCGAGATAGACATTGAAGGCGACAAGCATCTTGCGCGCGCCAATCGCGACCGCACCGGCCGTCGGATGCACGCGCTTCGGTCCGAAGTCGGGAGCGCGTGCGGGATCGCCATGGATCGCGTCGCGAAGCGCCTCGAAACCGCCGCGCCGCACGTCGGCCAGGCTCGCATGTTCCGGAATGGTGGCGGCCCGGTCGTACAGGTAGACGGGAATCGACAGCTCGCCAGCGACACGCTCGCCCAGCTCGCGCGCGAGATAGATGCAGTCGTCCATCGTCGCGCTCTCGCGGCCAGCCCCGCTCCCGCCGTCGTTCTCACCCTCACCGAGGGGGACGAACGGGACGACATCCGTCGCCCCGATGCGCGGGTGCACGCCCGAGTGGCTCGTGATGTCGATGCGATCCGCTGCCTCCCGCACGCCCGCGAACGCCGCACCGACCGCGTGTTCGAGCGGCGCGACGAAGGTGATGACGGTGCGGTTGTGCCAGCGATCGGAAGAGACATCCAGGACGGCCGCACCCGGAGTGGCTGCGATCGCCGCGCGGATGGCATCGATCACATCGCTGCGGCGCCCTTCCGAGAAGTTTGGAACGCACTCGACGAGCTTCACTCTCCCGTCTCCGCGATCGTGCCATGGTCGTCGATCGCGCCGTAATCGTCCGACTGCCGCACGAGCGAGAGCAGCCACGGGTGCAGCAGCGCGTTACCGGCGACTATCCCGCCGTGGGACACGGGCGCCGGACTTCCCTCGAGATCGGTCGCGACGCCTCCGGCCTCGCGCACCATGAGGAGGCCCGCGGCCACGTCCCACGGTGCGAGCCGGAGCTCCCAGAACCCATCGAAGCGGCCGCACGCCACGTCCGCCAGGTCGAGTGCCGCCGAGCCCGCGCGCCGCACGCCCGCCGTCTGCCGGATCACCGTGCCCAACTGTCGCTGGTAACCCGGCAGCAGCTCCAGATGCTTGAAGGGAAAGCCGGTCCCGATGAGCGCGCGGCCCGGGTCGCCGAGCGATGATACGGCGATCGGCTCGCCATTCCGCCTCGCGCCGGCGCCGGCGGTCGCGGTGAAGAGCTCACCCGTGGTGACGTTGAGCACCACGCCGGCCGCGAGCTCGCCATCGCGAAGCGCTGCGATGGAGACTGCATACTCGGGATATCCGTGCAGGAAGTTGGTCGTACCGTCGAGCGGGTCGACGATGAATGCCAACCCGGACCCGCCGCCGACGTCGGGCGACAGCTCCTCGCCCACGATCATCGCCGCAGGATGCCGAGCGACGATGATCTCCGCGATGGCGCGTTCGGCGGCGCGGTCCACCTCGCTCACGAAGTCCGCCGGCCTCTTTTCCTCCCAGGCGAGGGCGGACATGGAGCCCGCGTCGCGGCTGCGGGATGCTATGATATCCGCCGCGCGAACGGCCGCCGCGACGGCGGTCGCGAGAAGATCCCTGTGCTGCGCGCGCGAAGCATCAGGCATGGGGCGGCGCCGCAGCGTGCGGGCGGAACGCACGCGCGTCGATTGCTTGCGGCCGATTCCGCGGCCCGGTACGTTGCTCGGATGTCACGGGTTTTCAGCGGAATCCAGCCGTCGGGCGAGCTGCACATCGGAAACTACCTGGGTGCCGTCAAGAACTGGGTTGCGCTGCAGCATCAACACGAGTGCCTGTTTTGTATCGTGAATTACCACGCGATAACGGTGCCGTCC
>JBOHTO010000146.1:0-16376 GCA_050733695.1 Gemmatimonadaceae bacterium
GGTCACGCGCGTTGGAACTGCGCGGAGCGGCTGCTCCCGCTCCTGCTCCCGCTCCTGCTCCCGCTCCTGCTCCCGCTCCTGCTCCCGCTCCTGCTCCCGCTCCTGCTCCCGCTCCGGTGAAACCGTCGCTGAGCCCTGGCTGTCGTATCATGGGCACGAGCGCCTCGCTCCGGCCCCCCGTCACCCGCGGCACGCCCCGTGCGACGCGAGCGGGGAGGCAGCAAACGCACACGGGGCAAGGGCCGGCGCATTCCATGGCGCGGCAGGCCGCCACACGAGGGAGGCACCATGTACGCAGTCATCCGGCGGTATCTTACGCACCCCGGCACGGCCGACAGGATCGCAGAACGCGTGAATGCGGACTTCGTCCCGCTCATCAGCAGGATGCCGGACTTCGTTGCATACTACCTGATCAAGGGCGGTGATGACACCATCGCCGCCGTGAGCGTGTTCGAGAACCGCGCATCCGCGGAAGAATCCACACAGCTCGCCTCGGAATGGGTTCGCCGCAACGTCGTGACGATGATCAAGACGTCACCCGTGATTCTGACCGGCGAGGTCGTGGCGCACGAAACGGAGGGCGTGGCGCGTTAGTACGGGCGGCGTGGTGCGGTCCCGCGATCAGGACCAGGATATCCGGTAGCGACATGACTCGCCGCCCGTCGCGCGGCATTCCTCCTCGACTACAACAGGATCAACGGCGCCGCAGATCTCGAGCGCTCGCCTGTACCAGCCGATCACCGTCAGACAGTCGGGCGCGCTGAACGTCTCGGCATCGAACGTCGTGATGATCCCGGATCGCTCGCCCGTCTTCTCGTACTCACGGCGCCCGGTCTCGTAGTAGAGCGCGTAAATGGTCTGCGCCTTGGCGAGGAATGCCTGCGGGTTCCCCTGAGTGATGAAGGAGCGCTGGAGCTTCGCGAGATTGCGATCGGCAGAGGCTTCGCCCAACCGCTCGAAGACTTCGGGCCTGCCATCGCCCAGCACCCTCACGATCGCGTCATCGAGCCTCCTGCCGACGTCGAACGGGTACCACTTGATGGTCAGGATCATGCCGAGCGTGCGGCGATCCTCGTCGGAGAGATCGTCGAGAACCCGCCTGACGCCGTCCGCGCCGAAATGCTCCTCGATATACCCGATGCGAGACTTGAGCACGCTTCCCTTTATCTGCTGCATCGCTCCTCCATCCGTTTCGCAGCCGCACGTGGTGTGGCTCCACCGCATTCGGTGACGATCGGCACGGCGCGTCCGCAAACCAGGGGCTTGGTGAGCCAACCCACGCTCTGCGGGTGACCCGGGTCGCCCATCGCTCGTCAGCAGTAGTGATAGCGGTCTCAGGCGTTTGCTTCCCCCGGTCACGGGTGGAGTCCGCCTCAATCCAGCGAGGTACCATGTCCGGGATACTTTCGAGTTCGAGGAAGGTGGCCTTTTTCGCGGTCTCGATCACGCTGCTCGTTGCCGTCATGGTCCCTACGGCGGCGGCTCAGTACGAGGCGGCGCCGATCGCAACTGTGCAGGGCGCCCCGTCGCGTGACGAGACAACTCCATCGACCACGTTCCGCGCCGGAAGCGCCATCGTGAACATCCGGGCACACCGGAACGGGCATGTGTTCATCGCCGCACAATCGCGCGGAAGCCGCGTCTCCGGCTGGTTCGAGCCGGCGGCCATGGACGAATGGATCACTCAAGCCGAGGCTCTGCTCGACGCACAGAGCAGACAGCATCTGGAGCCGGTTGTGACTCCCTCGCGCGGCCTGGTGGAGTACATCTCCCCACTCCTGTTCGCGGCCAATTCGAGCGCCCTCATCTTCGACCGCGTGCTGACCGGAGCCGGTGGGGATTACAATCTCTTCGTTTCGGATCGGGAGGGCGCCCACAGAATGTACATATCACTGAGCGCGCCCGGAGCGGAGCAGTTGTTCCAGGCACTCAGCGATGCGGCGACCCTCTCACGACAGCTCGCTTCCGCCGCTGCTGAAGCTGCTGCCGCCGCCGCTCCGGCTTCAGGGTCCTGACGGCGGTCCACCACTCCAGCGTCGTCATTCCTGCCACCACAACGTCGTCATTCCCACCACCACGACCCGTTCACTCCTGCCACCACAACGTCGTCATTCCCTCCAAAGCGGGAATCCATTCTATTTTCCGCTTCAGCGGCTGGTACAACTCGACTACTCGCCGGCTGCGAAGCGGTAGACGCGACCGCTGGACGAGAGCAGGTGCAGTTCGCCCCCGGAATCTTCGCCGAACGAGAGCACGTTGCCGACATCGCCGACATTCCACTCACGCTCCTCGGTGACCGCGCCGTTCTCCAGGCGGAAGCTGCGAAGCCATCCCTCGCAGTAGTCGGAATAGAAGTAGTGACCGACTACCGACGGCGCTGCGCTACCCCGATACACATGACCTCCGGTCACCGAGCACCCATCGGAATGGTCGTATTCGTGCACGGGTAGCGTGAGTCCCGCCTTTTCGCAGCTCCCGGCATTGTAGCACGAAGTCCCTTCCATGATGTTCCAGCCATAGTTGAGCCCCGCCGCAGCGGCATCGACCGCGTTGATCTCCTCCAGACGGTTCTGTCCGACGTCGGCGATGTAGAGCATCCGTTCGCCCCCGCGATCGAAGGCGAAACGCCACGGATTTCGCAATCCGTATGCCCATATCTCGGCGCGCGCCCCGGGACGGTCGCGGAACGGATTGTCCGAGGGGATCGCGTACGGCTCGCCGCCGTCGACATCGATCCGGAGCATGGTGCCGAGGAGTGTGCCCAGGTTCTGCCCGTGGCCATGTGGATCCCCGCCGCTCCCCCCGTCGCCCATTCCGATGTAGAGCATGTCATCGGGTCCGAAGACGATGAGCCCGCCGTTGTGATTGCCGTAGGGCTGGTCGACAGTCAGCAGGAGCTTCGCGGAGGCCGGATCGGCGATGTCAGCGTTCCCGGTTACCGAGTAGCGCTCCACCCGCGTGTCCCCGTCGCGATCCGTGTAGTTCACATAGAGGAAGCCGTTCGACGCATAGTCCGGATGGAACGCCACGCTCAGCAAACCCCGCTCGCCCCCGCTCCGCACGCGGCTCTCGATGTCGAGGAAAGGAGTGGGGAGAAGCGAACCATCGCGCACGATTCTGATTCGCCCCTCCTGCTCAACGATGAAGAGCCGGGGATCGCCTGCGGGAGCGGTGAGGTGAACAGGATTGGCGAGCCCGCTGGCGACCTCCACGAGACGCAGACCATTGGACGTCGCCGTCGCACTGCCCGTATCCGGTCTGCACGCCGTGCCTGCGAGCGCCAGCCAGGCAAGGGCGACGAGCCGCGCGAGCCGCGCCGGGGGCCCGGATCGCACGACTTCATTCCAGGCCTTCATCGCGCCTCCGTTTCGATTTCCGGGCTGACCGGATTCTGACGCCCGTCCCTACCGAACCACGAGCCGGGTCGTCATCCCCCTCTCACTGTGATCGACCGAGTCGTTGCTGATCGGACAGTACACCTCGTACGTACCCGCCGTGAGATCAACAGACAGCGTCGCCTCACCGCCGGGCGGGATCTCGGCGGTCTCCGTCTCGACGCCATTCCCTTCCACTTCGAACTGGTGCGCAACGGTCCCGTTGTTCGTCACGCGAAACGTCGTCGGGCCGGCGTTGATCGTGTCGCTCGCGAGCTCGATGCTCCATTCCGAAAGCGCCGCGGTCACGTTCGTCCCTCCGCCCATGGCGCTGTCGTCACCGACATCCATCGGGTCGTCCGCGGCGCCGGCGGCCAGGGAGTCATCCATTGCACCATCGTCGGCGGGCTGGCAGGCACTCATGCCGACCGCGGCGAGTATCATGACGGGGGCTGCGAGGCGAAGGATGTGCCGCATTGGAGTCACTCCATGTGAGAGTCGCGAGACGCGGGGCGCAATTTCCACACCGGCGGCATTCCTGTCAAAAGAGGCGGCCTGGCGGCCAGTGAAACATTCGCGACGGAGCATCGGGGGCCTCGGTGGCAGGTGGCGCGTGACCAGTGGTTTCATGCATCGATGACGCGAGGGCGCCCGGCGGCCACTATCTCCCGTATCAACTCCTCGACATCGTCCGCTGTCGTCCGAAAGCCAAGCACGCAGATTCGCAGTGCGAAGACCTCATCGAGACGCGTTGAGGAGATGAAGAAGCGCCCGCTGTCGTTGATTCCGGCGTTGACGCTCTGATTCAGGGCATCCAGCGCGCTACCATCGAGTCCCTGTCCGCCGGGACGCACGCGGAAACAGACGATGCCGAACCGCGCGGGCGAGAGCAGCTCGAGGTCCGGCGCTTCCCGGATCAGTCGCTCCGCGTGCTCGGCGAGATCCATCGCACGGTCGATAGCCCCCGCGATCGCGGTGATCCCGAAGTAGCTCACGGATAGCCAGACCTTGAGCGCGCGCGCATAGCGTGTGAGTTGTTCGCCGTAGTCCGCGAAGTTGATCTCCTCCGCGCCTCCCTCCACATCCTTCAGGTATTCCGGATAGATGCGGAACGCCGCCGTGAGTCGCGACGGGTCGCGGGCCAGCAGACATCCGCACTCGAAGGGAACGAAGAGCCATTTGTGCGGATCGAGCGTCACGCTGTCGGCGCGGCCGATGCCATCGAGTGCCGCGGCACCGCGTCGCGTGAGTACCGAGAATCCCGCATAGGCGGCATCCACGTGCATCCACATCCGTTCACGAGCGCAAAGGTCCGCGATCGCGTGTAGCGGATCGACGGCGCCCGTGTTCGTCGTCCCCGCGTTCGCGATCAGTATGAAAGGGATGAGTCCCGCACGGCGATCGGAGTCGACCATCGCGGCGAGCGCATCCGCCCGCATGGTGTAGTCGGCGTTAACGGGCACCTGCCTGATGCCCGCGCGCTGAACGCCCGCGATCCAGCCGGCCCGAACTACCGAGGAGTGCGCCTGCGTCGACGTGTACATGACGAGCCGTGACAGCCGGGACGGATCGTCGCCCACTGCCTCGTGCCGCGCGGCGACGACGGCGGTGAGCGTCGCCGCGGAGCCGCCCGACGTGAGCAGTCCACCCGTCCCGGGCGGCATGCCGAGCCAGCCGCGGAACCACGCCAGCACGACGAGTTCGAGCTCGTTCGGCCCGGCGGCAACCGGCCACACGCCCGCGAAAAAGTTGAAACCGGTCGCGAGCCAATCGCCGAGCACCGCGGGAAACGTGGGACAGCTCGGAACGTACGCGAGGAAGCCGGGGTGCGGCTCGCGCGCGTGGTGCGCGAACACACGCTCCTCGAGCGTGGCGAGCAGCTCATCGATATCCGTACCGCGCTCCGGCGGCGGGGCCATGAGCAGGTCCTCCGCCGAGCGGCGGCTCATTTGTGCGAGCACCGGCTGCTGGCGCAGCGACGACAGGTGTTCGGCCACGACATCGGCCACGCGGTGTCCCAGGCGTCGCATCGTCTCGCGATCGAGATCGAGGGGCGAGGGCGCAGGCGAATGAGCGGCTGACGTCGCGCCATCATTCGCAGCAGCGTCGTCATTCCCGCGAAAGCGGGAATCCATTTTGTTCACTCGCGCCTTACTGCGTCGTGCGCTCCGGCTGGCGACACTCGGGCCAGTTCCGCCGCTCGCCGGTATCGTCGTTCACGGGCATCACACGCCGCTCGCGCGCTACACGCTGCGGATCCTCCGATGCCAGATAGACGAGCATCGCCGTGAGAGTCGCATTCCGACGCAGATCGTCGAAGACGATCTTGTCGAACGTGTCGCGGTTGGTGTGCCAGGTATACGTGCCATAGTCCCAGCTCAGCGAGCTGAGACTGAAGGCTGGCGCGCCCGAGCAGACAAAGGACGCATAGTCGCTGCCTCCCCCGCCCGGCGTGCCGGGAATCATGAGATCGATGTCGCTGGTTATCTCCCCCGGAATCGCCGCGAACCAGCGTGCGAAGAACGCGCCTGCGCTGGTGAGGCCCTGCATGGATATCCTCTGCACCCGGCCTGTGCCGTTGTCCTGATTGAAGAGCGCCTGCAATCCGCTCACGATCTCCGGATTGTCCGCGGCAAATGCGCGCGAACCGTTCAGGCCCTGCTCTTCCCCGCTCCAGTGACCGGCTAGAATGGTGCGCTTCGGCCGCGGATATGCCACGCGCAGGATTCGCATTGCCTCCATCATCGTGACCGTCCCGGTACCGTTATCGGTCGCGCCGGAGGCGCCGTCCCAGGAATCGAAGTGCGCGGAGAGCATCACGTACTCCTCTGGCTTCTCCGATCCGCGGATCTCGGCAATCGTGTTGAACACGGGAACTTCCCCCAGGAGTTCGGCCTGGGCGTCCAGCCGCAGCACCGGGCCCTGCCCGTTCGCCGCCAGACGGAAGACGAGACCGTAGTCCTCGCAGCTCAGGTCGACTGTCGGCACGCGCTTCGTGTCCGCATCGAAGACCTTGTTCACGCCCCATCCGTTAGACCATCTGGACGTGATGATCGCGAGAGCCCCCGCCTGCTCGAGACGCACGTGCAGCTCGCCCGGTTCGATCCCGGTCGCGCTCAATCGCGCGTCCCATGCCTCGCGCGCCGCGTCCCGCTCGCGCTGCATGCGCGCGAAGGAGGAGTCGGTCGCATACTCCTCCCAGTTCTCGTTGGGCCGGCATGTCGGCTGCGGGAAGGAGACCATGACGAATCTGCCGCGGACGGACTCGAGCCATTGTGCCGTTTCGGCTGCACCCGAGAGATCCGGAATCGTGACCGCTGGGCCCTGGACGGGCCCGCTGGTTCCCGGGCTCCACGCGAGCATCGTCCCCTCCAGTGTGCGTACCCGTGGCGCGATCAGATCCATGTGCGTGGTTCCGCGCCGCCAGCCCTGCCATGTCCCGTACTGTTCGTTGCGCGCGGGTATGCCCCAGCTCCTGTAGATCGCAACAGCCCAGTCGTTGGCGGCCTTCTGCCCGGGTGAGCCTGTGAGCCGCGGTCCTACCGAGTCGAGCAGTGCCTGCGCGAGGTCGCGCGCGTGCGAGCTGTCCATGCCCTGCGCCCAGATCCGCCGCAATGTGGCATCGTCCGTGGGAAATGTCTGCGCGTACCCTTGCTCCGGCGCAGATACCAGGAGAGACGCCGCGAACAGGGACGCGGACGCGGCCGTGAAACGGCGTCCTGACATTCGATTACCTCCGGAATTGACGAGTGGGTGTGACGAGAGAGCGCGCCGCTGCCAGGCAGCTCGTGTGACGAGCCCGCCGTTGCGGCACCGGAGCTTAGATCCCGGCAGCCGAACTGTCCAGCGCGCTGGCATCCGGTTGGCTGCCGTTACACTCTCCGGACAGAGGCTTCTTCGGCGGCCCTTGCGGAGTTGAACAGGATCGCGGCGGAGAATTCGCGAAAAGCAGCTTCGCCCGCCCAGCGGGCGGGCTGCGCCGGATGACACGGAGCCCCCGCGCTAACAGCTCGCAGGGGCTCCCATGGATCGCGTGAGCGGATCCGCTCGCGGCTAGTACCGCCTGAGGTACTCCTTCTCCTCACGCCCCTCGCGCCTGCCACCCCAGAACGGCTCCTCGTCGTACACCGGGTGGCCATAGAACTCGTCCTCGCCGGTGCGTCGCCTCGCCGCGCGATCAGCCGGAACCGCCTCGGCCACGCAGTCGCGGATCGTCAGCTCCTGCTCGCGCGTGATGGGCCCGTGCGTGTAGGCCGGCAGCGTCGCCACATCGAACGTCGCGGAGCCCATGAGGAGCTGGTCGTCCTTCTCGTGCAGCCGCGCGCAGCCGATGGGCAGAAGTACGTGGCGATCCTTCTCGCCTCCGGACGATACGGCGTCGAGCTCGACATCGACATAGCGAACGCGCATGGCAACCGTGTCCGCGATGACGTCGTGAACCTCGCCGATCCGGTCGCCGTCAGACCCGATCACATCCCACCCGCGGATGTCCGGGTCGTCGTCCGCTACCTTGTAGTCCCTGAGATCGCCCAGCGCCGCGAGACGCGGCGTGGTGTCGTCGCGGCGAGTGTTTGTATCCGTGCGTGCAGTGGTCTCATCTCTCATCATTCCGCCCTCCCATGAGTCGTGGCGCGTTTCACACAGTCGCGGTCGTCATTCCACGCAACGATATCGCCGCGTGCTCGAAGAACTCCTTCACGTCCTCCTTCTGATCGAGCAGCAACTCGTCGCCGTCGATCGACTCGGCGGCATCGTGCACCTCTTCAACCTGGTCGGCGAGCGCCGGGAAGCTGCGCTGCTGCATCGCACGCATCAGTGCCGCCGTCGAGATGAAGGCCTCGCGCGTGAGATTGGCGTGATTCGTGGGTTCCGGTTCGTCACGCAGCGCGTTGGCGCGCTGCCGGGCGTCCTCGAGCTGCGGCTCGACCGCGGAGCCCAGGAGAGAGTCGCGTTCGATCGTGGCCTCGAGTGCACCCACGAGTGCGATGATGCCGCTGGATGTGAACTCGTGATCCAGCCCCATATCCATCCTGGCCTCGTTCTCCTCGACCCAGACGAAGTAGTTGTTCACGGGCTGGGGCGCGCCCGCGATGGCGGCGCTCGCGGCCATGTCGCCGGCGGCCATGCTGTCGACAGTCGCCGTCGTGTCCACCAGAACCTGGTCGTCCGCCGCGTTTCGCTGCGTGAGGAAGAACCACACCAGCGCCGCGAGGATTACCAGCCCGATCACCCAGGGCCAGACGTTCGCCTCTTTCTTTTCGATCTTGATTTCAGCCACGGTCGCCTCCGCGAGACAATGGGATGGCCGCGTGCCTCCGCGGCCCTCGGTGGTGCGCAGAATCGCGCGGTCCCCGAGCTATCGTCATCAAGGGTGATAATGGCAAGCTTCGGACCGGAAATGCGTTCAACCGTCCATCGGCGCGACAACGCCGATGGCCAGGAAGAGTCCGCTTTGGCTGAGCCGAGCTGGCAGGAAGCGGACGGGTACGCGGCGGAGATCACCGCGCACGCGTCGCGCGGGTCACGGCCCCGGTGTCAGCGCCTGGAAGAGGCGATCCACGTCGAAGTTCAGTTTGTAGTGCCGTTGTGGATGAACAGCCGCCGCACGGGATCAGAAAAGCTTGAATGCCCGGGTCGCAGCGGTGCTCCAGCGCACCGCCGGCTGGATTCCCGCGATCGTCTGCGATCCCGGTCTCACACCCGCCGCTTCAACACGATCTCCGATCGGGCATCGAAGCCGATGTCCCCGACAGCCGCGACCTCCCACCCGTCCTCGCCGAGCATGTTCAGGATCGACGGCAGATGATCGCCGATCGAGCGCCTCATGTCGCTCGCAACATACCACATCACGCCGCCCGCTGCCGCGTCCTCCTCCTTGCCGATGAGGATCTCATACTGAAACGTGGTCACCTGCCCTCCTCCACGTGAATGTCGTCCGTCCCCCGAAGGCGGGATTCATTTTCTCCTGCGCCAGTTGGCACACCTACCGCGCGCTCACCGTCACCGGCCGCCCTTCCGCGTCGATTATCCTCACCTCGCCAAACCCCAGCTCCCGCACGCCGGCCTCGATCTTCGCAAGGTCCCCAACAACCACCCACACGATTCTGTCAGGGTGCACCACGTCCTCCGCTACCGATGTGACGTCGGCGAGCTCCAGCGCCCGCACCGCCGCCGAGTAGTCGTCGAAGTAATCGTGCGGCAGGTCGAAGCGCACGATCTCTGCGATCGAACCACCCACCGAACCGATCGTCTCCCACTGCCCCGGTAGACTGAGCGTGAGATTCGCCTGCGCCTTGGCCAACTCCTCGGCCGTGACTGGTCGGTCGCCGATGATACCGCGCAGCTCGTTCATGACCTCCTGCAGCGACTCCTTCGTCCTGTCAGTCTGGACGGGGGCGTAGACGATGAACGGGCGCTGTCCCCGCGCGTCCAGCAGGAGCGTTCGCGCGCCGTACGACCAGTGCTTGTCCTCGCGCAGATTCATGTTGATGCGCGAGGTGAAGTTGCCGCCGAGCACCGAGTTCAGGGCACCGATGGCAATCTCGTGCGGATTGCGCGTGGGCGGTGCGACGTGTCCCGCCAAGACTATCGATTGCTGCGAACCCGGGCGATCGATGAGATACACGACGGACTCGTCCTTCTGCGCAACTTCGGCCAGGTTCTTCGCAGGGACGTCTCCCGCGCTCCAGCCACGGAACAGCCGCTCCAGCTTCGGTGTGATCTCCGCGAGCGTGGTCGCACCCACGACGATGAGCGTCGCGTTGTTCGGCTTGAACCAGGTCCGGTGGAACGCGATCAGATCCTCGCGCGTGAGCGCAGCGACGGACTCACGCGTTCCCGATCCGGTGAGCGAATTGCCGTAGGCGTGCTCGCTCCCATACAGCAGAGCGGGCATCACGCGCAGCGCCATCTGGAAGGGGCTCACCTTCTCGCGCTCGATCTCGGCGAGCTGCTGCTGCTTGAGCCGCTCGAAGTCGGCCGCCGGGAAGCTCGGGTTCAGGATGACATCGGCGAAGATCGCCAGCGATGAGTCCACGCGCTCCAGGAGCGACGAGAGGAACACTGTCGACATGTCCAGGTTGGAGCCGGTACCCAACCGCGCGCCCAGGCTGGCGAGATCAGCGCTGATCTCGAGTGCATTGCGGGTCTGCGTACCCTCGTCCAGCATTGTCATCGCGAGACTCGCCGTACCCGGCGACGACAACTGGTCAGCGGCGTAGCCGGCATCCACCAGCAGGTTGAAGTTGATGACCGGCACTGCATCGCGTTCGGCCAGGATCACCTGCAGTCCGTTCGACAGCGTGGCGGTCTGGAGCTCGGGGAAATCGGGAGCAGGTGGCGACGCCACATCGGGCAGTGAAGACCTGTCCACCGTCGTCGCGACGGTGGTGAGCTGCGGGAAGGGGTGCACTTCGAGGATGTACACGCCTTCGGAGAGCCATGTGTTCGCCGCCTGCCTGAGCTGCGCCGCGGTTGCGTTGGCGACGCGTTCCATCGTCACCTTATAGAAGGATGGATCGCCGCCGTACACCATGTTGGTCGCGAGGATGTCGGACTTGCCGCCGAAGCCGCCGATCCGCTCCGCGCCCCGAATGAACCCCGCGCGGAACTGCGTCTTGATGCGGCGCAGCTCTTCGGCTGTCGGTCCCTCCTTCATGAAGCGGGCGAGTTCCTCCTCAATTGCACGTTCGACGGCGGCGAGATCCTCGCCGGGAAGTGCGGTCGCCTGAATGTATACCTGGCTGCCGATCTCGCGTTGCGAGATGTACGCGAAGACATCGGTGGCGATCTGTTCATCGTATACGAGGCGCTTGTACAGTCGCGATGTCTTTCCCGACGCGAGCACGTCGGTGACGAGGTTGAGATAGTCCGCTTCGGCCGATCCCCACTCCGGTACGTTCCACACCATGTAGATGCGCGCCTGCGGAACGCGATCCTGCATCACGCCGCGGTGCGTTCCCTCCATCTTCGCGATCCAGCGCTCCTGCTTCGCGATCGGCGGGCCCGGCGGAATCGCGCCGAAGTATTTCTCCACTTTCTGCCGCGCCGTCTCCGGGTCAATGTCACCCGCGACAACGATCACGGCGTTGTTCGGACCGTAGTACGTCCTGAACCACTCCCGGGTATCCTCGAGCGTGGCGGCGTCAAGGTCCTCCATCGATCCGATCGTCGTCCAGGAATACGGATGACCCGCCGGATAGGTATTCTCGGCGAGGAGTGTGCGTGTCTGGCCGTAAGGCTGGTTCTCACCCTGCCGCTTCTCGTTCTGCACCACACCGCGCTGCTCGTCGAGCCGTTCCTGATCGATGGCACCCAGCAGGTGGCCCATGCGATCGGACTCCATGAAGAGCACGAGATCGAGCGCCGGTGTCGGCACGTTCTGGAAGTAGTTCGTGCGATCGGGATTCGTGGTGCCGTTCAGATCGGTGGCGCCGGCCTTCTGGATGGGGATGAAATAGTCGTCGTTGTAGTTCTCGCTACCGTTGAACATCAGATGCTCGAAGAGGTGCGCGAAGCCGGTGCGTCCGGGCTTCTCGTTCTTGGAGCCCACGTGGTACCAGACATTGACCGCGACGATGGGCGCCTTGTGATCCTCGTGCACGATGAGCGTGAGCCCGTTGTCCAGCACGAACTTTTCATAGGGAATATCGAGCGCGGGGAGACCGGGCATCTCCGGTGCTGCGGTCGTCTCTGCTGCTGGCGAGGTCGGCGGAGCGGGAGCGGGAGGAGCGGCGGCAGTCGTGGCCGTCCGGGGCGCGCACGCGGCGAGCCCGAGCGGGACGGCCATGAGAGCCGGACGCAGGACGGCCATGAGAGCTGGACGCAGATGGATGGAACGTGTGACGTCTGGCATCGCCTGGGCCTCGGGGGTTGGGATGAGCAAGGGGACCCTCATCATGCGTGCGGTGCTCCGGCGCTGCAACCCCGGGGATCGCCAGCCCCTGCGCTGCTGCAGGCCCGGGACCCATTGGCACGGCGCGCGCATGTTCTCCTGCCGACCCTGGCCAGACAAGGAGCAATGATCGTGACCACGAGCCAACTGAATGTTCTGGGAATTGCGGGCAGTCTGCGGAAGGATTCCTTCAATCGAGCGCTCCTGCGAGCCGCACAGGAGCTTGCCCCCGACGGCGTGAGGATCACTGTCTTCGAGCGGCTTCGCGAGATCCCTCCCTACGACGCCGATGCCGACGCGAAGGGTGATCCCGAATCGGTGACCGATCTCAAGCGTGCGATCGCCGATGCGGGCGCGCTGCTCATCGCGACACCGGAATACAACTACGGAGTCCCGGGCGTTCTCAAGAATGCGATCGACTGGGCCTCGCGTCCCCCCAGGACCTCGGTGCTCAAGGGAAAGCCTGCCGCGATAATGGGCGCATCAGCGGGGCTCGTCGGAACCGCGCGGGCGCAGCTCCAGCTCAGGCATGCATTTCTCTTCACCGAGACGTATCCGCTGGTGAAGCCCGAGATCCTCGTGGCGAGTGCGAGCCAGAAGTTCGATGACGAGGGCCGCCTCACCGACGAGACAGCGCGAAAGCTCATCCGGCAGCAGTTGGAGGCGCTGGTGGATTGGGCGAAGCTATTCGGGTAGAGCGCGGTCGAATGATCCCGAGCCCGGCGCGAGTGTGCTGCATCCTGGAACGTGCACGCTTGCGGCCTTCTTCTTCCGGGAGCCAGACTATGGGCATGGCGCTTCAGGTTCCACAGTTCACGATCGAGATGCTCGACGACTTCCCCGACGCACTCCCCGTGAGCGCATCCCGAAAGTGGACACATGCAGTAATCCCCGGCCGCCCTCGCAAAAACGACACGAGCCCGGCAGCACTACAAGTGCGCACCGGGCTCTTCCGTATTGCCCCTCCTGGGATCGAACCAGGACTCTCCTGATCCAGAGTCAGGCGTGTTGCCAGTTACACCAAGGGGCATTCCGCCGTCTATCTGACATCTCGCCTCGACGGCGAATGGGCGGACGTGCAATCTACGCCGCCTTTCCCTCCACGATCAACCCCGCGGAGCGCCGCGCTCCACCAATCCACCCGCCCACACCGGAACTCTTCACCACGCCCGCCAGCAATCCTCCGCAGCTCGCCGCACCAGATCCTCCCCCTCCAGGCCCCAAAGAAAATCGTGTACGCACCCGCTGCACCACCGCGGAATCGCTCCCGCCTCGCGGCCGCTTTCCCCGCCGCACTTCTCGCCACGCTCGTCGCGACGACGAGTGCGTGTCACGACCCGGTCTCCACGTTCGGATCCTCGCACGCCAGCGCCCGCCGCAACGCCGACGGTCTCATCGGCGCGCTCGCCGCCAGATACGGGCCCGCGGAGAACACTCCATGGCGATCGAAGATCAGGCCGCAATTGCTTCGTCACGTGTTCGTTCCGTCCGGACTCCATGGGGACAGTTCGCTCTGGACCGGGATCAGCGGCAACCGCCGAACGCTGGAGATCGCGGGCGCGAGCACGGCGCGCGGATATCGCCTCGCTCTGGATCGACGCGCGCCTGCTCCAGCCCGCATGGGCGAGATGCGCCAGGTGATCACGCTCGAGCACCTCGACGACGGCGCCTACGCATGGAGCTCCAGCGAGGAACTCGCGGCCGGCGAGATCCCGCCGCATGGTGTCGCGAATCTCGTCATCGGCGCGCTGCGCACGATCGAGCGAACCCCGAGCGAAGGGCTGCGAGCAGGGTTCCGCCTGGCCTTCCCGCGCACAAGCGCCGCACTGGCCAGGGCGTTCACTCTCGATTCACTGGAATCCACTCCGCTGCACGACGGGTCGAGCGCAGTGACGATGCGCATCTCGATCCACCCCGAGCGAGTGCGCGAGGAGTTTCCTGCGCTCGCGAGCTATCTCGAGCGCTACTCCCGGCCCGCGGAATATCGGGTGCAGCTCGCCGAGTACGACGGTGTGCGCTGGCTCAACGCCGTCGCGAACGCGAACACCGTCACGATACGGCTTCGTTCGCGCAACGGCATCCTGGTGCCGCTGGCCGGCCGGCCGCGGGCGCTCCCGGACTCACTCCGCATCCGTCTCTCGTTCTCGGCGAAGGTGCTGTTCTTTCGCGTCGGGATGAAGGACCTCACCGGTGATCTCCATTTCATCTCCACCGCGAACGAGCGGGGCTGGGTGCTTCGCTTTCGCGATGAGCCCGACTGGAAGTTTCCGTTCGTCGTCGAGCACCTGATCGGCGGTTCGCTTCGCCGGCCGTTCGAGGGCGAGGGCGTGACCGTGGCACTGCTCGCGCGGCGGTCGAGCGCTGAGGGACGGCGCAGCGCCACGGTGCTCGCGCGCGACCTCAGCATCACGGTCGAAGACAGCGAGATACTTCGCTGGCTCAACCGCCTCGCGGGCGTCGTGGTCGACGACTACACGGGTGACGTGGAGGAGGAGCAGATGCGCTTCCTGGGCCAGGCGTTCTCCGCCCTGCGCTCCGAAACCATCGCTCTCATCGAGGCCAACAGGCGGCTCACGCTCGGCCGTTGACCGGCTTCGGGTAGCCGGTTTCCGGGAAGCGTCTGCACCCGTCGTGAGGATCGGCAGCGGCCGCGACGACTACCGCTGACCGATGGAACGAGCTCGGTGGGAGTGGCCTCATCGCGCCGCCGCGAAGCGCGCAGCCAGTTCCTCCAGCCCGCGATCGATCTCCTCGCGCGGAAGCCAGCGGCCGCGCACCATCACACCGGCGCTCGCGCGAACGTTCGCGATATCGGCGAGCGGATTCGCGTCCAGCAGCAGGAGATCCGCCCGGTTCCCCACCGCTACCGCGCCGAAGCGACCGTCCAGCTCGAGATCCTCCTCCGCGTAGCGCGCGACGTTCCGCGTTCCACTCTCGAGTATCTGGTACGGCGTCATTCCAACGTCGGCCATCAGCGCCATCTCGCGGTGCAGCGCAAAGCCGGGGACGTTGAACATCTGCGGAGAGTCGGTGCCCATGAGAATCCCCGCGTCCGCGCGCGCGAGTGCCGCGAGAGTGCGCCGTCGCGCCTCCAGATACAGGCGTGAATCGTCCGCCGTCACGCCGTTCTCCACGTCGTTCTGAACACGGTTCCCCTTCTGCCGTATCCACCCGGCGAGCATCGCCGGCGGCGCGTACTTCATCTCGGGGCGGCTGGCCATCGCGGCGGCTGTCTCCGGCGAGTAGAAGCTTTCCCAGAGGAAGATCGTCGGCACGTTCCACACGCCAGCCTCACGCGTCGCCTCCGCCCAACGCGCGAGGCGGGCGTCGTCCACGCTTCGCACCAGCTCGCCGAACGTCGCATCACCAGCCCGCACGCGGGCGAACACGTCCTCGGGAACCGATGCCTCGAGGTAGCCATCGAGGTGGTCGATCGTCGACTGCCGGCTCGCGAGCGTATGCGCGAGCCCGACGTCCTGCGAGATATGCCCCGCGAACGTCGTCCCCACTTCGCGCGCTGTCGCGACGATGGCGTCGTACGTCGCGCACGAGAGCCCGGGGTGCAGCTTGAGAAAATCGTATCCTGCCGCGTCATGCTCGCGCACGAGCCGAGCGGCCACATCGGGCGTTGGAGCGCTGTTCCCGCTAAGCGAGGGCGCACCCACGAAGATCGTCGGGCCCAGCACATCGCCGCTGGCAGTCTGCTCGCGAAGCACGAGCTGGTTCGGCGCACCGAGCATGCCGCGGATCGTGGTGACACCGTTCGCGACATAGAGGAACATGATGTCGCGGATGAGTTGCTCCGGTGCGTTGGCGCCCGGAATGTGCGCGTGCATCTCCGCGAGTCCGGGCATTAGGAACTTTCCGCGCCCGTCGATCCGCTGTGCACCCGCGGGAACGGTCGTCGCCGCCGCGGGACCGATGGCCGCGATCCGGCCGTCGCGCACGATCACCGTCTGATCCGCGAGCACGCGCTCGCGATCCATCGGGATCACGCTCACGCCGACGAAGGCCGTGACATCGGACGCGGGATGATCGATGCTGGTCGCTGAGCCGTCGCCCGGGTCCGACCGATCATCCGCTGGCGTCGCTCGTGCACCGGCACAACC
>JBOHTO010000147.1:0-9976 GCA_050733695.1 Gemmatimonadaceae bacterium
CTGGTGGCGTCGGCGCCGGCACGGTGCGAGCCGGAGGAGATGGACGCCGAGGATGTGCTCTACATCCTCTATACATCGGGCACAACGGGCAAGCCGAAAGGGATCGTACACACTACCGGTGGATACATGACCGGTGTCGCGAGCACGAGCCGGCTCGTATTCGACCTCAGGGAAGAGGATGTATTCTGGTGCACGGCCGATGTGGGCTGGGTCACCGGCCATTCCTATGTCGTGTATGGTCCGCTCGCGAACGGCGCGACCTGTGTGATGTACGAGGGCGCACCAGACTGGCCCGACAAGGACCGCTTCTGGGCGATCTGCGAACGGCACGGCGTTACCATCCTGTACACGGCCCCGACGGCGATACGCGCATTCATGAAGTGGGGCACCGAGTTCCCCGACCGGCACGACCTGTCGCAACTGCGGCTCCTGGGCACGGTCGGCGAGCCAATCAATCCCGAGGCGTGGATCTGGTATCGCGAGCACATCGGCGGCAAGCGCTGCCCGATCGTTGACACGTGGTGGCAGACAGAGACCGGCGCGATCGTGATATCGCCGCTCCCCGGCGTGACAGCCACGAAACCGGGGAGCGCTACCATGCCGCTGCCGGGGTACAGCGCCGATCTGCTCGATTCGGCCGGCAAGCCGATCGAGGTCGGCGGCGGATTCCTGGCACTGACGCGTCCCTGGCCCGCTATGCTTCGTACGATCTGGGGGGATGACGAACGCTACGTCCAGACGTATTTCTCGAAGTGGCCCGACCGTCCGGACGTCTATTTCCCGGGCGACGGGGCGAAGCGCGACGATGAAGGTTACTTCTGGATTCTGGGGCGCGTCGATGATGTGCTGAACGTCGCCGGCCATCGCATCGGTACAATGGAGGTCGAGTCGGCGCTGGTCGAGCACCCCGCGGTCGCCGAGGCGGCGGTCGTCGGAAAGGCGCACGAGCTGAAGGGGCAGGCTATCGCAGCCTTCGTGACGCTGCGCACAGGGCACACGCAGAGCGCCGCACTGAGCGACGAGCTGCGCCAGTTCGTGGCCAACAAGATCGGCGCGATCGCGAAACCGGAGGCGATTCTCTTCTCCGCCGACCTTCCGAAAACCCGCTCGGGGAAGATCATGCGCCGGCTGCTGCGTGACATCGCCGAGGGGCGCACGCTCGGAGACACGACGACCCTGGCCGATCCGGCTGTGGTCGAGAGTTTGAAGACGCAGTATGAGGATCGGGAGAGCTAGCGGCATCCGTCGCTCTTCTCCCGCAATGCACGGTCGCTTATCCTTGTCCTGTTGACCGCGTGACCGCGCCAATGAGTGGTCGGGACGCACTGACAGTTCGGCGGGTATCATACGCATGCTGGGCCGGTTGTTCCCCTACTCCCTCTTCGCGCGCAAGCTGCCTCCAGCGGCCGAGCGCCGTCTCCGGCTCGCGCAGGCGCGCGCCGAGGAATCGATCATCCGCGCGCACGTCGACAACGCACTCATGTTTGTGGACACGCTCGCCGAGGATGTCCCCTTCGATCGCGCGATCGACAGCTACATCAGGGTGATGGGTATTCCGGAACCGCTCGCGAGCACCATCGCGACGCGCACGCTCGTGGTACTGGGCCAGGATCTCGTTCCCGGCCGGCGCCGGACTGCGGAATCCGGCGGCGTCGGATCCGACTCCCTCCCCACGCCCGACGCGCGGCCGCCGTTGCGCCTCGACGATGCCGCCGAGGCACGGCAGCGCGCGGTCAGGCGGGCATAGTCGCAGTCAGGCGGGCATAGTCGCAGTCAGCGCATCGCCGTCATACCGCCTCCGGTCGTCACTCCCGCTCCCCGCCGTTACCCCGCGAAAGCGGGGATCCGTTCTCCCCGGGGGATGGTCCGCTTGCGGTGCTCCTCTCCCGAAGGTCCTGAACTCCAAGCACGAACAGGACAGCAACCAGCACGGCCGACACGACGCACCACATGCAGATGGCAGCGATCACGAACAGCTCCAGCCAGGTCAGCCAGAGCGAGAAGATCAGCCCCGGTCCTGTGACTGCGACCAGCGCGACCGCGACGGCGCGGGAATCCGTGAACCGCTCCGTGCTGCCCGCCAGCGCCAGCGCGAAGGTGAGGGTGTAGAATCCAACCCCCCAGACGGCAACCGGCACGCCCAGGAAGTCCGCCCACCTGCTGAGCTGCACCGTTTCGCACGATCCGACGGTGCACGACAGGGACCCGATCGCGCCCAGCTTGTACAGCGCGAGGTACAGCGCGACGAAGAAGCCGAGCAGCGCCACGGTGGCCATGATCATGCGTCTGGTCATGCTGCTACTGCCGTACCCTGGCGCCGTCGAAAGGGGTGCAGGCTGGCGCGTCGATCAGCCGGCGTCTGCCGAGCTGCCGGAGGGTGCGGGAGGGAGGGCTGCGGTGTCGTTCGACGGTGCGCGCGCCGCCGCAGAGTCCACGAGCGCCTTGATCGCATCATAGGAAATCGACCCGGCCGTCATCCTGCCGCCAATGATGAAGGTGGGTGTCGACTGTATCCCCCTGCGCTCCCCCGCAGCCTTGTTCGCGAGGATCTGGCGCTCGTACTCGCGGCTGTCGTAGCAGCTCTCCCACCGTTCGGCGTCGAGGCCAATGCGCTGCGCTACTCCCTCGAAAACATCCTTTGGGTTGCGCTCGAACATCCATTCATTCTGCTGCCGGAAGATTCCGTCGTGCATCTCCCAGAACTTCGCCTGCTCATTGGCGCACGCGGCCGCCAGCGATGCCTCGATGCTGTTCTGGTGCTGCGGCAGTGGAAAGTCGAAGAATCGGTAGCTTGCCTGCCCAGTGTTCACGAGCCGCTCGCGCACGTCGGGCTCGGTCACTATGGCAAAGGTCGCACAGGCTGGACACTGGAAGTCGGCGAACTCGATGATCTGGACGGGCGCGTTCGGATCGCCAAGAAGATACCCCTGCGCCTCGGGCAGCGGAGTGCCGTCGGCGACGGTCGTCACCGGCGCAGCATCCGGACGAGTTGCAGCATAGACGATCGCCGCGACACCAACCGTCGCAACGAGCGCGAGCACCACGTAAAAGCCGCGCCGCGATGTCGGCCGTCTCTCCCTTACTCCTTGTCGTCTTCTCTGTCCGGAGCCCACTCTGATTTCTCCCAGGATGTGTCGCTTGTGTTCTTCGCGTCGCTGACGATGCGCCGGTTCTCGGCGATCTCGGGCGTGTCGTAGGTGGCGCGTACCTCATAATGAAAGAGCTCGCTCCTTACCTCGCCGAGGAGCTTCATGAGCTCGCCGGGATGGGCGAGCAGTTCGCCACGAGAGTCGAGGTCGGTGATTCGGGCTGCGAGCCCGCGGAGCAGCGTCTCCAGGTTGCGAGCTCTTCCTTCGTCGTAGGTCTGATCCGACATGGTGCTGCCCCTGTCATCTGAAACGGTCGGGGGGGAGGGGGGGGGGCGGCAGCACCAAACCCGCGCTGCGCCCGATCGTCAAAGCTATGGCGACGACCGTGATGCGCAAGCAACGCAGGCGCATCTGGGAGACGGGCCGGCGCTGGCGCGGGAATGGCTGTATCGCGGGGAGAGGGCGATCATTCATTCGTTCCGCACGCCTGGCCGTCCCCCACCCCCCCACCCCCCCACCCCCCCCCGCCGTGTGAGCATCCGCTCGCGGCACGCGCTCGTCTTCATCACGCAGAGCCATGACACACGAGACAATCGTCGACGCCGATCTGCTTCGCGTCCCGATCGGTACGGGCGCGGTCCACGTCGAACGCTACGGCCACGGCGGGCCGCCAATCGTCCTGCTACACGGCTTCGGGACGAACGCGTTCCTCTGGCGCGCTGTGGGCCCCGGGCTCGCAGAGGCCGGCTACACTGCATTCGCCATCGACATGCTCGGCTACGGCGAATCCGATCGCCCCATGGAGGCGGACTTCGGCATAGCGGCGCAGGCCGAGCACATCGATCGGGCACTCACGGCCTTGCGGCTCACGCGTGCGGTCGTTGCGGGGGTGGATGTGGGCGGCGGTGTCGCGCTGCGCCTCGCCGTCACGCGTCCGGAACGCGTCGAGAGGCTCGTGCTCCTGAACAGCGTTGCGTTCGATGTGCTGCCCGGCCGGGAGATCCGCGCGATGCAGCGCAGCACCGCGCGTTTCGCCGTGCGCGTGGCCAGCGGCGTCATGGGGGCCGCTCCCCTTCTCACTCCGCTTCTCGAGGGAAGTGTCGCCGACCTCGCCTCCATGCCGCCGCGCCTGGTGGCGCGCTACCTCGCGCCG
This sequence comes from Gemmatimonadaceae bacterium, assembly GCA_050733695.1. Taxonomy (GTDB): domain Bacteria; phylum Gemmatimonadota; class Gemmatimonadetes; order Gemmatimonadales; family Gemmatimonadaceae; genus JBOHTO01. Next base: position 4,243 of record JBOHTO010000147.1, read on the forward strand.
TACGTGGGCCGCGAAGGAGTGAAGCAGCTTCTCGTGCTCGCGCGCTCGCTGCGCGTATCCGAGCTCGAAGATCTCGACCTGCGGCGGATCGAGGTGCCAACGCTGGTGATCTGGGGCGATGCAGATCAGTGGCTGGACAGCGCCCTCGCCGAGCGATTGATCAACACGATTCCCGATGCACACCTCGAGCGCATCAGCGGCGTCGCGCGTCTGTCGCCCGAGGAGGCTCCGGAGCGGGTGGTTGCGCTGCTGCTCGCCTTTCTGCGCGGGCGCGCGGGAGAATAGGCCCTGTGCCCGGTGGAACAGAACGCGCGCTTGAGCGGTATTCAGCACGTGCGCGGCTTCGCTTCCGATCATTTGAACCATCCGCTATCAAACGCTCGGCCGTCGGCGACCGGCTGCCGACATCAGCGACACTGGATACCGGAACCGGAATTGCGTAATTTTCAACGTTGTCCGAACATCCCTTCGTCCCTACACCAACAGGAAATGTCCAATCAGAAAATTCGACGTAAGCCGGTGTCTGCGGAGCCGACGCCATTCGAGCAGGCGCGCGATGAGCTGTTCCAGCACATAATGCAGTGTGAAGTGATCGGGGCTGCATCCGAGCACCAGGACGACTGGTTCCGCGATACGATGCGCTATTTCTCCGACAGGTTCCCGGAGCTGGATGAGGGTGAGATAGACGACCTGCGCACCCTCGGCGCGCGTTTCGCGCAGCCGCCCAAGGTGAACGACTCCACCGACGGCACACCCACCGGCGCCGCTTCCGCCGCCTGAGGCACCAGTCAGGCGGGGATTCGCTCCTGAACTCCGGAAATCGCGCCGGACTTTCACACATCGGAAGAGCTGTAGCCTCCGGAGAGCTGTAGAACCCGGTCCGGAAATCAAGTATGGGTCCGGAGTCATCGCCGTCCCTGGAACTGCTGCCGAAGCACGATCCCGAGCCGCAGCCCGTCGCCCAACCCGACCTCCAATGACGGGGCGAGTCCTCCGATGGCCGGACTCTCGAGCCCGACCACGACGATGAGCTGCCCGCGGACCCGGTCTGGCCCGTCGTATCGCACGCCGCCTCCCCCCCCCGCGTAGAAGCCCCAGCGTTGCTGCCGCAACGGATCGAGCAGCAGACGAGCAACCACATCGACGCGGGCGCTCCCGACGCGCTCATCATCGACCCAGGCGGCTCCGCCCGCACCAGCGAGCCCGAGCCGGACGTAGCTGTTGAGCGGGAGGTTGATTCCAAGGCCGATGTGGACGGCATCCACATCCGCAAGGAAGGCATCTGCGCGAACTTCCCACTGCGGCCATCCGGGGTCGTCCGCTGTCGCCGCGGCAGGCGTCTGTGCCGGCGCTGGACCAGCGGGAAGCAGAGCGATACCGGCGAGGACCGCGATAATGGCGAGACGCGTCTCGTGCCCAAGGCGGCGCGGCAAGAGACGCGCGGAGACCGCATGGATTCCCGCTCTCGCGGGAATGATGGCTCTGGTTGCCATGGCAGCGGCAGTCGTCACCGCAGCTTTGCCCGCCAGAGCAGCGCCGCGTAGTCGGCGATCGCCCACGCCGAGAGAGCCGCGACCACGAGCACGAACGCGTTCACGAGGCGCGGCGCGAGCAGCACCACCAGCAGCGTCGCCATCTGGAACACGGTGACAACTTTGCCCGCACGGCGCGCGCGGTACTCCACACGCCCGAGCCAGTCGAGGCGGCGCGAGAGCAGCCACGCGACCGATGTCGCGATGTCACGCAGAAGGAGTGCGATCGCCTGCATGGTGGACAGCGCACCCGCAACGACGTAGGTCACGATCACGATGAAAACGAAAACGCGGTCCGCGACGGGATCGATCACTGCTCCGGGCCGCGACGAGAGGTTGTGGCGGCGCGCGATCCAGCCGTCCAGGAAGTCCGTCGCACCGGCCGCGACAATCAGCGTAACGCGCACCGTGATTCCGGACGCGAGGACGAACGCGGCGGCGAGCGCGAGGCGCGAGAGCGAGACGAGGTTCGGCAGCCAGAGCAGCGCGCCGCGTTGCATGCCGCAACCTAGCCCGCGCCCGGCGCGCTTGCCAGCGTATTGCGGTGCATCTAGCTTCGCACATCCGTGAACGCGCGCACCTGCACACCCGAAGCCCCGGTATGACATCTCCCGGATTCACGCACCTGATCGCCGATTTCGTCGGCGTTCCGGATGCGCAGCTTCGCGATGGTGCGCTCATCAGCGGCCTGCTGATCGCAGCCGCGGGCGCGGCCGGCTTCACCACGAGCGGTCCGCCGATACTGCGCCTTCTCCCGCACGGCGGGCTCACCGGCCTGCTTCTCATCGAGGGGTGTCACATAACGGCGCACACCTTCCCCGATCGCGCCCTTCTTCTGCTCGACGTGCTCGCCGTCGCCACGCACAACGGGCAGAAGGCGCTCGATGTCTTCGCACGCCGCCTCACCGCGAGGGAGATCAGAAGCGACGTGCGCGCACGAGGATGACTGATCCGCTGGCGACGGCGCACATCGCGCTGTCGGCGATCTTTCTGCTCTGGAACATCCTGCTGGCGGGGCGAATAACGCGGCTGAGTGCATCGCCGCGCCTGTTCGGCGCTCTCACGGCGGTTGCCGGCCTGCTCATACTGCCCGCCATGGTCGCCGGTGTTGCCACGGCCAACACGCTCTACGGCCGTGCGATCCAGACGATCGCGTGGGTCTGGCCCGCGACGCTGGTGGTCTTTGCCGCGCAGTCCACGGTCGCCATGACGCGCGGGCTCGTGTCACCACTGCTCGGACTGCCGATCACGGCGTACAACGTCCTGCTCGCGATCGCGGCCATTGCGCGTTATGCGATGGCGCACGGTGTGGAGCCGCCGCGGTTCGCGCTCACGCTCGTAGCCGCGCAGGCCGCGGCGCTGTCGCTCGTGCTGGGCCCGGCGGCACTCGTGTCGCCGGCCGCGTTGCACGTGCCCGTGCTCGCACCGGCGTTCCGTTCGCGCTGGCGAACGAGCGCCGTTGTGAGGGCGGGCATCGCGGTTGCGGCCGCGGCATGGGCGGGGGTGATCGTCGCCGGCATCCCGCCCGCCGGCGCGGCCCTTGGCAGTTACGCGAGCTACGCCGACACGCGCCTGCAGGAGCGGCCGTCCGGCGATTTCTCCATCGGCGTGAAGATCTTTCCGCATCTCACGAGCGGGCCGGTGCCCCTCGCCATCCGCAACGACCTCGCTCTCGCCGACTCGATCGACGCCGAGGTGCTGAGCATCACCATCTCTCCTGACGGCGCCACGCGAACCGCACTGGATTCGCTGCGGCGTACGCTGGCCGAGCGTCGCCGGGGCGGTGCGACGCTCATCGTCGCGCTGGGCTATTCCGCCGGACCTGGCCATCGGTTCGGCAGGCCTCGCCCGCTCGACGCCGATCGGCGTCTGGAGCTTGCCGGGCTCATCGCTCAGCGGCTCACCCCCGATTACCTGATTCCTGCGGTCGAGCCATACGGAGCGGGTGCTGTCGCCCATGGCGTGCTGGCGGTTGAGCGCTGGCGCGACTACTTCGCCAGGGCGGCGACGATCGTGCATGACGTCGACCCGCAGATCGGGGTGGCTCTGTCGGCGTCGTCCTACGGGCCGCGCGACAGCGCGCTCTTCGCGTGGGCCGCATCGCCTGATTCGCCGATGGACGCTGTGGGATTCGCGTTCGCACCCTCGGCGCAGGGCGCTCCTGCGCTCGATTCGCAAATGGAGGCAGCCGCCCGCTGGCTCGATATCGTACCGGCAGGCAAGGAGCGCTGGGTGTTCTCCGCCGAGGCGCTGCCCATGGCCCACGGTGAACGCAGCCAGGCGCGCGCGCTGCGCCGTGTTGTTGCATGGGCGACCACGAAGCCGGGGGTGCGCGGCGTGATCGTCTCGAGCGCGGGTGACTACGGACGCATGACAGGTCTTCGCGCCGCGAACGGCCGGTTGCGGCGCGCTGCGCTAGCGGTGGGCGAGGCATCGCGCGCTCTGGAGGAACGCAGCACCACACAGGCGGACAGCGCGGCCGCCGCGGGAGTGGTGGTCAGGCCGTAGGGCAGTCAACGTCGTGAGTGAGGTCACCCTCGCTGATTCCGAATTCCTCGCGTGGAGCACCGAAGGCGGCGAGAGCGCGCCACACGCGCCGCGCGTTGTGCATCCGGGGATCCATCCACAGATCCATGTCAACCGTCGCCCTTGGCACGCCGTGAATCGCGAGTGCGTGCGCGCCGGCAACGAGAAACCTGGCCTGGTTGTCCAGGAGCGCGATGAGAGCGTCACGAAAACCCCTGACCACGCCTGTCAGTCCCGGTCGGTCCTTGCATCCAGTTTCGTGATCCTGACCGGCATCGTCGCACGCGTGTACACCGGCAGCGGCTGCCTCGTGAGTGCCCACGCCCGCGCCGACAGTTCCGCAACCAGAGCGAGGCGCTCCGAAGCACGGATACAGCCCGTCGTCAGCACCTCAACGCTCGGTCAGGATTGCCTCGGTAGTTTCGGCGTCGAAGACGTGCATCCGATCGATGTCGAACGCGAGCGTTACAGGATCGCCGAGTGCGGGCAGCGGGCGAGGCGCGATCCGCGCGGTGACTTCGTGTGCGTCGAGGTGTGCGTGCACCAGCATCTCGCTGCCGAGCGGTTCCACGAGGTCGAGTTGAAAGCTCGCAGAGGAGTCCGGCGGAAGGGTAGCTCCGGCCGGCACCGGCAGCACGTGCTCCGGGCGGACGCCTGCCGTCACGCGCCGTCCCTCGTACTCTTCCAGCCGGCTCCGGAGCTGCTCGCTCAATGCGAGATCAAAGGCACTACTCGCCGCGCGGAAGCGAACATCGCGACCGTTTGCCCGCACGAGCGTTCCCTCGAAGAAGTTCATCGTCGGGCTGCCAATGAACCCGGCCACGAATCTCGTTCGCGGGTGTTGGTACAGCGCCAGCGGGCTGTCGATCTGCTCGGCCCTGCCCGCGTTCATCACGACGATGCGATCCCCCATCGTCATCGCTTCCACCTGATCGTGCGTTACATAGATCGCCGTGTTGCCGAGCCGGCGGTGGAGGTGGGATATCTCCTTGCGCATCTGCACGCGCAGCTTGGCATCGAGATTGGAGAGCGGTTCGTCGAAGAGGAACACCTGCGGCTGGCGCACTATCGCGCGTCCGATCGCGGCCCTCTGCCGCTGACCACCCGACAGTTGCTTCGGCCGGCGATCCAGGATGTCCACGATTCCGAGCAGTTCGGCGGCCTCGCGCACTCTCTGCTGGATCTCGCGTTTCGGCAGCTTGCGTACCTTCAGCGCGAACCCCATGTTCTCGCCGACCGTCATGTGCGGGTACAGCGCGTAGCTCTGGAATACCATCGCGATGTCCCGCTCCCTGGGCGCGAGATCGTTTACCATGCGGTCGCCGATCCAGAGCTCGCCCGAGGAGAGAGTCTCGAGGCCGGCGATGATGCGAAGCGTCGTACTCTTGCCGCAACCGGATGGTCCCACCAGCACGACGAACTCACCATCACGAACGTCGAGGTCCAGCCCGTGCACGGCCACGAAGCCGTTGTCATGGACCTTGCGGATGCTGTCGAGTTTCACGCGTGCCATGAGGACGCCCCTTGCCTGAGAGTCGCACGACCATGACGAACCCGCGTCGTTTCCCCGACGACTTTCTCTGGGGCGCGGCGACATCCGCGTATCAGATCGAGGGCTCGCCCCTCGCCGATGGCGCCGGTCCGAGCATCTGGCAGCGGTTCACGCACACGCCGGG
>JBOHTO010000148.1:0-76731 GCA_050733695.1 Gemmatimonadaceae bacterium
CACGACGTCTGTCTCGTTCTCCTCGATCTGATGATGCCGCATCTGAGCGGTCTGGACGTGCTGGCGGCGATGCGCAGCGATGACCGCTGGCGAGATCTTCCGTGCATCGTGCTCACGGCCGCCGGACAGGACCAGCAGTATCAGAAGGCGATGGCGCTGGGCGCGAGCGATTTTCTCACGAAGCCGTTCAGCCCCAAGAAGCTGTACGCGCGGGCTGCGGAGCTCACCGGGATCGGAGCGACAGGAGACGAAACGGGCGCGGAGGCGAAGTGAGCGTCTGGGCCGTCGTACTCGCGGGCGGGATCGGCTCGCGCTTCTGGCCACTCAGCACCCGGGAACGACCCAAGCAGCTCCTTCCGCTCGTGACCGGCGAACCGTTGCTCGGCGGCGCGCTGCGGCGAGTGGTGAGGCTGGCAACGCCCGATCGCACGATCGTGCTCACGAACGCGTCGCTCGTCGAGGCGGTGGCGGCCGTGGCGCTCGAATACGGCGTGCCTCGCGGCAACATCATCGCGGAACCGAAACCGGCTGGGACGGCGGCGGCGCTCGCATGGGCGGCGCTCGAGATCCAGCGCCGCGCCGGCTCCGGTTCACCCGTCATGGTCTCGGTGCATGCCGACTGGGCCATCGGCAACGAGGCGGCGTTCATTGCGGCGCTGGGCGAGGCGGCTCGCATCGCTGTCACCGCGCAGAAGCTCGTCACCGTGGGCGTGGTTCCTTCCCGCCCGGATACCGGATTCGGATACATCGAACCGGGAGCGCCCGCTGGCGGACGTGCGCGCGAGGTGAAGCGGTTCGTGGAAAAACCGGACCGTGACGCGGCACGCAGGATGTGCGCGGCCGGCTGCCTGTGGAACTCGGGAATCTTCGCGTGGCGCGTGCAGGACTTCCTTGCGGAAGTGCGATTCCACACGCGCGAGCTGGATCGCGCCCTCGACGTCGCGTCACGCGAACCCGCGGACGCCGCGGCATTCTTTGCTGCTGCCGAGCCGGTGTCCGTGGACAGCGGCGTGCTCGAGCGCAGTTCGCGCGTGCTGGTGCTGCCAGGCGACTTCGGCTGGGACGACGTGGGGACGTGGGCTGCATTGCAACGTGTACTGCCGCTCGACGACGCAGGCAACGCCGTGCGCGGCAACGTGCATGCGCTGGAGTCCGGGCGGAACGTTGTACATGCAGAGAACGGCGCGATCGTGATGTACGGCGTCTCCGATCTCGTCGTGGTCGCGAGGGACGGGCTCACGCTGGTGACAACCGTCGAGCGGGCGGCCGATCTCAAGCGACTGGTCGAGTGGCTTCCCGCCGAGCTGCGAGAGCCGGCCTGATGCCGCTCTACCTGTACGACGACGCGCGCGCGGCCGCGTTGGAGCCGTTCGCGCTCACGCGGCCGGCCGGGGAACTGCGCACCGGCGCGCTGCTCATCCGCGAACGGTGGGAATACGCTCTGGGCGAACGCACGGAGGCTTTCATCGCCCGGCCCCATCTGGCCGACTTCGCGGAAGCTGGTGCACCGCCGGCGGCGAGGGAGATGATCCCGGCGGGATCCATCATCGTGAACTCGAGGCTCGCACCTGCGCTGGAACGCGCGTCTGCACGTGCGGCCGCCTGGATGTGCGACGGGCGAATCGCGGCCGTTCGCCTGGATCGCGACCTGTCACCGGATGAATGCGCATCCGGCGCAACGGATCTCGAGTCGCTCGCGCCGGCCAACGCGACCGCTGTCGAGCTGCGTGGCCACTGGCTGGACGAGAGCTGGCAGCTCATTGCGGTTCTGCCGGCGCAGCTCGCGGAGGACATCGCCGAACTCGGACTGCGCATGCCGCATCTGAGGCCGGAGCACGCGATCATCATCGGTGACGGGCGTGTCTTCATCGAGCACGGAGTGCACATCGAACCGCAGGTGTGCTTCGACACGCGACCGGGGCCCGTGCTCGTGCGCAAGGGGGCGACAATCCAGTCGTTCAGCAGGATCACGGGGCCGTGCGTGATCGGCGAGGGATCCATGATACTCGGAGCGCGCGTCACGACATCGTCGATCGGCGATCATTGCAGGATTGGCGGTGAGGTGAGCAGCACGATCGTCATTGGACATTCCAACAAGGCCCATGATGGTTTTCTGGGGCACTCCTGCCTTGGTCGCTGGGTGAACCTCGGTGCCGGGACGACCACGAGCAATCTCAAGAACACATACGGGCGTGTGTCGCTGCGAATGGCGGACGGTGACCGGCAGACGGGGTTGCAGCTTCTCGGCACGCTTTTCGGCGATCACGCCAAGACCGGCATCGGGCTGTGTCTGCGGACGGGGAGCATCGTGGGCGCGGGCGCCAACGTCTTCGGAAGCGGGATGCCGCCGAAGCGTGTGGCGCCCTTCTCCTGGGGCGAGAGTCAACCTTATGAGACGTACGCGCTCGACCGATTTCTCATGGTCGCCGAGCGCATGATGCAGCGTCGCGACGTCGTGCTGAGCGACGGCGCGCGAAGGCAACTGGCAACGGCGCACGGACTGGCGTCGCAGGAAGGCGGCGCCGGCTCCGCGCGACCGGCCGCGGAGGCGCGCGCTTGAAACTCTGGTCGCTCGGTAGCGGGAGCAGGGGGAACGCGGTTCTGCTCGAGTGCGGCAGTTCGCGCGTTCTCATCGACGCGGGTTATCCGCCGCGCGTGCTCGCGCGGCGGCTCGCGCTGATCGATGTGGCGACGGCATCGATCGAGGCCGTGGTCATCACGCATGAACACGACGACCATGTGCGCGGTGCGGCCGGGGCTGCGCGTCGCTGGGGCTGGGGCGTTCACGCGACGGCCGGCACGATCGCGGCTTGCCGGCGCCTGCGCGGCACGGGTGCGCTGGCGCTCGCTGCGTCTCGCACGATCGGCTTTCACGATCTCGATATCGAGGCGATTCCGCTCTCGCACGATGCCGCTGAACCGATCGGGATTGTCGCGACCGAGCGTGCCACCGGAGCGCGCGCGGCAATCATCTACGACCTGGGTTGCGTCACGGACACCGTTCGCACGGCTCTCGGCGGAGTCGAACTGCTGATGCTCGAGTCCAACCATGACGACGGCATGCTGCGGGCAGGTCCGTATCCGTTCATTGTGCAGGAGCGGATCGCGAGCCGGAGAGGGCATCTGAGCAACCGCGATGCGGGGCTTGCAGCGGCCGAGTGCGCGCATGGCGGGCTGGGTCACATCGTACTCGCGCACCTGAGCGAGAAGTGCAACGATGCGGCGCTCGCGAGCGGGACAATGAGGAAGGCGCTCGCGAGGACGGCCTTTCGTGGAGCTGTCACGCCTGCTGTGCAGGATTCGGTGGTGGGGCCGTTCAGCGTCGGCGCACGGGCTGGTGTTGGGCCGGTGAGCGTGCAATTCGCGCTTGCCCTGTAGGTCGAGAGTCCGGAAGCAGGCTCTACAACGCGGGAATGGTCAGCTTTGCGGGCATCCTGTCTGATCGGAGCTTCGCGAGATCAATGCGCACTCGTGTGGGAGCCAAGGACGCATTGCGCGCGCGATTTCACGGAGGCATGCTGATGCAGCACCCCTGAGCCCTTGACGGATCGATCGACGTCTACTGCGATGACCGAAGTCACTCTCATCCTGCCGGATGATCTCGCTCAGCAGGCGCGCCAGGCGATACCAACATCGTGGTGTCGGCGATCATGTGGGCGGCAGACCGCGCGCGATTCCCGGCGCCGCGCGGCGCGAGACTAAGGGTCGTCAGACAATAACTGACTCATTGAGATGACCTGCGTGCAGGGCGAATAATGTAGTTCCAGTCGCCGTGGAAGCGATCCGGGCGGAGCCGGACGTGCCGCAGTTGCTGGTCCGTGATGACGACGCCGCCCGGATACCGGCGGCGATCGAGTTCGGAGCGCACGCGGAGGCCAGTGTCGCTGCGCGTGGCGGCGATGAGGCTGACAGTCGCGGCCAGGCTCACGAGGGGCTGGCCACGCCAGTTCAGGGCGATGTGCGAGAACAGGCCGTGTTCGATCCGATTCCACTTGCTCGTCCCGGGCGGGAAATACGTGACATGGATGGCGAGCCCGGTCCGGTTGGCGAACTGCTGCAGCTCTCATTTCCACAAGCGGACCCGCGGACCATTGCTGCCGCCCGCATCCGCGGTGATCAGCAGCGAGCGTGCGGCCGGATACGCTGCGCGTCCCATGCGCTGCGACCAGCGGCGGATCGCATTGACGGCGAAACTAGCGGTATCGTGATCGATCCCGACGCTCACCCAGCCTTCGTTGCGCGTCAGATCATAGACGCCGTAGGGGATCGCCTTCCCCTTCGCCGGAATAAGGAAGTCGTGCACGCGCACCGCCTCGGGATCGCCCTTCGGGCGCCAGGTGCGGCCCGCATTCCTGAAGTCGCCTACCAGCTCCTTCTTCTTCGTGTCCACCGAGATCGCCGGCTGCCAGGTCCGGAGAAACCGCCGCACCAGCGTGTTTCGGCTGCACCAGCGCATCGAGATCGGCCAGTAAACGCCGGATCATTCTCAATGCTGCGTTTCCGTCCGCCCCCCAGCCGGCGCACGCGCCCGGGGTCCAGCGGCTCGCCCGCCTCCACTTCCCGCAGCCCACGCTGAATCGTGGAGCGCGACACGCCAGTCGCCCGTTCGACCACGGCAATGCCGCCGTGGCCCAACGCCCGCGCTTCCGTCGCCGCCCACAGAGATGAACGCCGAGCAGCTCTGGAAGACGACGATGGACCCGGAGCGCCGTACGATCGTCAAGGTCACGATGGACGACGCGGCGCAGGCCGACCACGTCGTCCAGACGTTGATGGGCGACGACGTGGACCCGCGCCGTGAGTTCATTGAGGCGAACGCGAAGTTCGCGAGCAATCTGGTGAGGCGGCGGGGCCACCCGCCCTCGCGAGCGCCATGCGTCCGACCCGTGGTTGCCGTCGCCCGGAGGGACATGCACTTTCCCCGGACGACATCCACACTCCGGAGGGGTCGTGGCGCGCTCCATCGATCGACGCGAGTTCGTGCGCGAGTCCGCCATCGCTGGCATCGGCCTCCTGCGGATCCCGGGCTGTGTCACGCGACCCGCAGTCCCGCCGCGGGTGGTCGCACGGCCCGCCAGCGCGCTGGTCGATCCCGACAGCCGCTTCTTCGCCACGGCGCGCGTCGAGACGTTCAGCCCCGTCGACACCGACAGCGGCGGCGATCTCTGGCCGTCGTGTTGGGCGGGCGACGGCTATCTCTACACCGCCAACGGCGACGGACGCGGCTTCGGCCCACCGTCGGGCGACTCGGACACCGTGGTGAGCCGCATCAGCGGCACGCCGGAGACCGGGCTCACCGGCGAGGCGATCTCGCGCGGGGAGGCCGTCGCCAACGTCTGGGGCGAGGGCTACAATCGGAAGCCGACGGGCATGCTCGCCGTGGACGGCGACGGCGACGGGCAGGACGAGTTGTACATCGCGGTGCAGAACCTGAACGCCCGCCCCTGCCCCGCGTGCTTCAACGACGCGCCCACGGCCAGCATCTCCAAGTCGCTGGACCACGGCCGTACCTGGCGGAAGACCGACGCGCCGATGTTCACCGACTACCGGTTCACGACGATCTTCTTCCTCGACTACGGGCAGAGCGGGCGCAACGTCGGTGTGCTCGGCCCCGAGGGCGCCCGCTACGTGTACGCCTACGGGCTCGATCACAACTGGCGCAGCCCCACCGACCCGGACCGCGCGCGGCCGACCGATCTCTACCTCGCCCGCGTGCCGCGCGACCGCATCCTGGAGCGCGCGGCGTGGGAATTCTTCGCCGGCCTCGGGGCGGGCGGGCAGCCGACCTGGAGCCCCGACCTCGAGCGGCGGCAGGCGGCGTTCCACGACGAGCGCACGGTCTATCCCGAGCTGCATTGCGGCGGTCGCCCGCAGGGCGACACCGCGACCAGCGTCGGCGTGATCTCGCAGGGGAGCGTGGTCTACAATGCCCCGCTCGACCGCTACATCTACACGTCATGGACGTGGTACACCTGGGAGTTCTACGAGGCGCCACAGCCGTGGGGCCCGTGGCAGCTCTTCCTGCGGAAGGACTTCGGCGCGCAGCCGTATCTCGGGGAATCCGATCACCCCACCTGCCCCGACCGCAACGAGGGCGGCTACTGCACCACCATCCCCTCGAAGTTCATCAGCGCCGACGGCCGGACCATGTGGGTGCAGTCGGACAGCTGGGAGCGATGGGTCTACGCCTGCGGCACGCAGAACTACAACTTCTCGCTCCGCAAGCTGACGGTGGAGCCGTTCGTCGCCACGGAGGCCACCAACCGCCCCGATCCGACTGACAACCTGGCGCGCACCGGCGAGGGCGTCACGCCGATCGAGAAGAGCGCCGTGCGCGGCCGTGTGAGCTGCTACAACGACGGGGAGCGGACGCCGAGCGAGAGCAGCGAGGACTGCGACGCGCGCAAGCCGCTGGACTTCTGGGGCTACACGTGGACACGCCGCTACAACCTCGACCGCGTGGCCTACACGACCGGCCACGTGACGCCGGACGGGGGCTGGTTCGACAGCGTGGGCGGGGGGCTCCGCGTGCAGGTGCGGCAGGACTTCCGGTGGGTGGACGTCGCCGAGCTCGCCATCACGCCCGCCTATCCCTACGACTGGCGGGCCGGCCCGGAGAAGCGCTACGAGCTGACGTTCCGGAGCACGTGGGGCGACGGGGTGCGGATCGTCGGGCCGCCTGGCGGTGTGGCGCGCTATACGACGATCGCCGAGCTCGAGGTCTACTATGCCGGCTGAGGCGCGGCGCGACCGTGCAGCCCAGCGGCAACACCGTTCAGATAGGCGCTGCGGCGGTCTCCCAGGCTCGTTCTCCGCACCGGGAGGGCCCTATGGCGATCCGGACCGCAGCAGCCGCAGGCGGGAGCATTCGCCTGACGGATTGCCTGAGCGCTGGCGTGCTGGCGAAGACCTTGGCCCTCACGGGCCAGGTCGAGCGCCGCGGCAGCCTGCTCCCGGCCTTAAACTGCACGGCCGACCCTTGGTGGGGGGGGTTTGGCCGATGCCATGGCTGGGGGCATCACCAGTGGAACAGCGCGAACGCTGCATTGTCGGCGTCCGGCTTGGCCCACTGCACGCGGGCCGAGCTCGGCGCTCGCCACACCATCAGTAGGAAGACTGGTTACAAGTGGCTCGCCCGCTACGAGCGCGAAATGGTCATTCGAGACTGAACCTGCTCGAGCCCCACACTCCGAAAAGTGTTGCCAATCATCCCAAGTAACCCTGTTGCCTATGTTCCCGGTTGCTCACGCACGCGATCCCGGCCCCTGCCTCCAAGTGCGCTTGCACTTGACACGGGGCGCCGCTTCACAGAAGATGCGGGCGCCAGCGGCGACCGTCAGCCTCATCGGCTTAGGCGACCGCCACGCCTCGCCTCCTTCTGAGTCTCGCCGGATTCTGAAATCGCTTCCTGTTAACGTCGTTCTGAAGCCATCGCACTTCTTCGAGAATCCGCGCGATTGTGTCCAGATACGGACCATGCGCCAGACAACTCGCCCTGCCAATAGAAGCTCCTTCAGGCAGGACAATGAGCCAGGAGCGGATGGGGTGGGATTCGAACCCACGGTACGCTTTTAACGTACACACACTTTCCAGGCGTGCGCCTTAAACCACTCGGCCACCCATCCTGAGCGAAGATCGCGCGCCACGGATCTTCAGACATGCACCAGCGGACAGGGTGAGATTCGAACTCACGATACCGGGGTCACCGGTATGCCGGTTTTCGAGACCGGTGCCTTCAACCACTCGGCCACCTGTCCAGGTCAGCCGTTGAAATTAGCCAGGCCGTCCATTTGCGTCAACGCATCAACGCGCCAACGCATCAACGCGCCAACGCACCAACGCACCAACGCACCAACGCATCAGCGCGACGACGCACCAGCGCTTCGTCGCGCCACGAAGAACTCCTTCAGCAACGCGCCACATTCATCAGCGCGCACGCCACCGCGAACCTCCGGCCGGTGGTTCAGACGCGAATGCCTCAGCAGATCACCCACCGAACCCGCCATCCCCGCCTTGTCGTCCCACGCACCGAATACCACCCGGTCGAGCCGGGCGAGCACGATCGCACCCGCGCACATCGCACACGGCTCCAGCGTGGCGACGAGCGTGCACCCGGCGAGGCGACGATCCCCGACGATCCGCGCAGCCTCGCGGATCACCAGCAGCTCCGCGTGCGCAACAGGGTCGCTATCGCCCACGATGCGGTTGCCCGATCTCGCGATGATCTCTCCGTCGCGCACGATGACTGCACCGACCGGCACCTCCCCGCGAGCTCCCGCTTCTCTGGCCTCCGCGAGCGCTGCCCCCATCCACTCCACGTCGCCCACCGATGCAGACATCACCGCGCCGCCGCCTCGGCCTCCAGTGCCGACTCGGGCGGGGCAGCGGTCGAGGCAGCGCTCTGCTCGAACACCAGCTTCCCGCCCTCACCCGCGGTCACGCGGATCCGGTCGCCCTCGCTGAAGCGACCATCGAGTACAGCGATCGCCAGCGGGTTCTGCAGCAGCCGCTGGATCGCCCGCTTGAGCGGGCGCGCGCCGAACGCGGGATCGTGGCCCTCGATCGCGATCACCTTCCTCGCCTCCGGCGTCACCTCGATCGACAGCTTGCGGTCGGCGAGCAGTTCGTCCAGCCGAACAAGCTGCAGTCCGATGATGCGATCGAGATCCGCGCTGTCCAGCGGACGGAAAATCACGATGTCGTCGACACGGTTGAGGAACTCCGGCTTGAAGTGCTGGCGCAGCGCGTCCGTCACCGTCGCCTCCACCGCAGCCCACTCGGTCGCACCCCGCTCGAGGATGAACTGGCCACCGATGTTGGACGTCATGATGATGACGGTGTTGCGAAAGTCGACGGTGCGACCCTGCGAGTCGGTGAGCCGGCCGTCGTCGAGTATCTGCAGCAGAATGTTGAAGACGTCCGGATGCGCCTTCTCGATCTCATCGAAAAGGATCACGGAGTAGGGACGCCGGCGCACCTGCTCCGTGAGCTGGCCACCCTCCTCGTAGCCGACGTATCCCGGGGGCGCACCGATCAGACGAGCGACGGCGTGCTTCTCCATGTACTCCGACATGTCGATGCGCACCATCGCGTGCTCGTCGTCGAACAGGAACTCCGCGAGCGCACGGGCGGTCTCGGTCTTCCCCACTCCCGTGGGCCCGAGAAAGATGAATGAACCGATCGGCCGGTCGGGATCCTGGAGTCCGGCGCGCGATCGCCGCACCGCGTTCGCGACCGCCTCCACCGCTTCCCGCTGCCCGATCACGCGCTCGGCGAGCACATCGTCCAGCTTCGTGAGCCGTTCGCGCTCGCTCTCCATCATCCGCGTGATCGGGATTCCCGTCCAGCGCGCGACCACTTCGGCGATGTCTTCCGCTGTCACCTCTTCCTTGAGGAAGTGCGGCCGACCGTCCTGGCTCGCGAGATTGCCTTCTGCAGCGCGCAGCTTGCCCTCGAGCTCCGGAATCGTGCCATAGGTGATCTCGGCCGCGCGTCCAAGGTCACCCGTGCGCGTTGCCTGGTCGGCTTCGACCTTGGCCTGATCTATCTGCTGCTTGATCGTGCCCACACTGCCCAGCGTCTCCTTCTCGCGCTGCCACTGCGCCTTCATCACGGACGAGCGCTCGCGCAGCTCGGCGAGCTCGCGCTCGAGCGACTCGCGCCGCTCTTCCGATTCCGGATCCTTTTCCTTCTGCAGCGCCTGCCGCTCGATCTCGAGCTGCGTTATCCGGCGCTCGACCTCGTCGATCTCCTGCGGCATGGAGTCGATCTCGATACGCAGCCGCGATGCAGCCTCGTCCAGCAGATCGATCGCCTTGTCCGGGAGGAAGCGATCGCCGATGTAGCGGTTGGAGAGAGTAGCTGCAGCCACGACGGCACCATCCGTTATGCGCACCCCGTGGTGCGCCTCGTAACGCT
This sequence comes from Gemmatimonadaceae bacterium, assembly GCA_050733695.1. Taxonomy (GTDB): domain Bacteria; phylum Gemmatimonadota; class Gemmatimonadetes; order Gemmatimonadales; family Gemmatimonadaceae; genus JBOHTO01. The sequence continues at coordinate 9,919 of JBOHTO010000148.1, forward strand.
CCTTGAGCCCGCGCAGAATGGCGATGGTATCGTCGACGGCCGGCTCGCCCACGAACACCGGCTGGAATCGGCGTTCGAGCGCGGCATCCTTCTCCACATGCTTGCGATACTCGTCGAGCGTGGTTGCGCCGACGACGCGGAGCTCGCCGCGCGCGAGCATTGGCTTGAGCATGTTGCCCGCGTCCATCGATCCCTCCGCCTTGCCAGCGCCAACGAGCGTGTGCAGCTCATCGATGAACACCACGAACTGTCCCTGGCTCTCCGTGATTTCCTTGAGAACCGCCTTGAGTCGCTCCTCGAACTCGCCGCGGAACTTGGCACCGGCGATGAGCGCGCCGAGGTCGAGTGAGACGAGCCGCTTGTTCCTGAGGCCTTCGGGGACGTCGCCGTTCACGATCCGCTGTGCAAGCCCCTCCACGATCGCCGTCTTGCCCACGCCGGGCTCGCCGATGAGCACGGGATTGTTCTTCGTGCGACGCGACAGCACCTGCACCACACGTCTGATCTCCTCGTCGCGCCCGATGACGGGATCGAGCTTCCCCCTGCGAGCGACATCGGTGAGGTCGCGCGTGTAGCGCTGCAGCGCCTGGTACTGCGTTTCGGGCGTCTGATCGGTGACCCGGTGGGATCCGCGCACGTGTCGCAGGGCCTCCAGGATGTCGCCGCGCGTCGCGCCTGCCGAGTTGAGCATGGTGCGCGTCTCTGTTCCCTTCACTTCCGCGAGCGCGAGCAGCAGATGCTCCGTGGATACGTATTCGTCGCCGAGCCCGCGCGCCTCCTCCTCGGCGCGATCGAGAATCTGGTTGAGCTCGCGCGAGAGCGTCGGCTGCGCCTGGCTCTGCCTGGGATAGCGCTGGATCTCGCGCTCGATCTGCTCGCGCAGTGCGGCAGTTCCGACACCGAGCTTCTGAAGAACGGGGACGACGATACCTTCGTCCTGCTCGAGCAGCGCGAGCAGGAGATGCGCGTCCTGCACGACGGGATTGCCGTTGCGGCGCGCGCGCACGAGAGCGTCGTTGAGCGCCTCTGACGACTTGACGGTGAGTCGATCCGGATTGATCATCGCGGTGGCGGCGGTATCGGCGTCGGTGGTATCGGCGTCGGCTGTGCAGGCGAGGTGATCCGGGCCCCGAGTTCGGTACGAGCGCGCCGCGCGAGTTGCGCGATGACGTCCTCGGCCAGTATGGACAGTGTTGCCACGATCGCGTCCATCTCCGGCTCGGGCACGTATCGCTCGTCGGCGGCGGAACCGGTCCACAGGACGGAATCGTCGCGCACGCGCACGATGCGCGCGTCGAACGCGACCGCTGCGAACACGGAATCGCCGCGATCCACCTCCTCGAATTCGCGTACGGTCGCCTGCCACGCGTACTCGTACGTCGTCCGGGAGGGCGGCTCGAACGTTACCATGCCCGAAACAGGAGAGTCGGCGGCGATGGTCTCCTCGGCGATGGCGCCCAGCATCGTGCCCAGCGGAAGCAGCCAGCTCCGGGCTGGATAGCTGCCGTACTCAAGATCATCGATGCGATATACGATCTGGTCTCGGCCGTACAGGCCGGGCGTGGCGAAGGTCGCGATCGCCAGAGCGCCCTCCAGCGGCGCAGCCGCCGCAGGCATGGACGCATTACCCGACACCGTCTCCGGGTCGGCCGGCATCGGGGACTGACTGACCGCGGCGGCACGCCGCGCTGCCATGGAATCGGGAATGGCGAGCCGGTAGAACTCGTTCGCGGGGAGCGTGCCTCCGAAGCACGCTGCCGACGCGCCGGCAATCGTGGCCGCGACAACAAGGCGTGCGATCACGTCCATGTCGTCAATCACGAATGCTCGGACCCGTTCTCTTTCTTGGCTGCTCGCGCCGGAGCAGGATGCTGGCGGGATCGCGCTCGAGACGTGCCGTGAGGCTGGCGAGGTTCTCCGAGGTGATCGCAAGGTCACGCATCGTTTCATCGAGTCCCTCCCCGGCCGCCACGGCGTGTCGCAGCTCACCCACGAGCACACGCATGTCGCGCAGCGTCGCCAGCGCCTCGCGCTGGGTCGCTGCGAACTCCGGTCCGGCCGCCGATACCGCTGTATCGACAGCCGTGATCACACTCTTCGTGCGCTGCAGCACGGCGTTCAGGTTGCGGCTCGCAAGCTCGAGTTCGCCGAGCACAGCGTCCGTTCCGGAGGTTGCATGATCGACGAGCTCCTGCATCTGCGCGAGTGTCCGATCGATGCGATCCCATGGTGACGTACGCACGACGCGCTCCATTCCGGTAAAGAGCGTGTCAGCGCGATCGAAGAACGATGCGAGCCGCGTCACCGCGTCCTGGAAGCTCATCGTCGGATCGGTGGGCAGCGTGCTTCCTTCCGGGAGCGGCGGTGCGTCGATGCTACCGGCTTCGAGCGCGAGATACGGTTCGCCGAGGATGCCGACCTGCGTGATGGCCGCACGCGTGTCCGCGCGAACCGGGGTCTCGTCCTCCACACGGAAGCTCACGGCGATGCGGGTGGGATCCTCCGTCGATATGTCGAGCTCTGTTACCGAGCCAACGAGAAGGCCGCCGTACCGGACCTCGTCGCCCGGATTCAGCCCTGCCACGCTCGTGAACATCGCCCTGTATTCCTGGCCCCTGAGAAAGAGGGTCGGATAACGGGCGATCGCCACCAGCAGAAGCAGCATTAGCGCCGTTCCGCCGAGCAGTGCGAGCGTGCCGAAACGGGAATCGGTCCGCGTCATGTGCGACCTCGACGATAGAGGAGTTGGCGGGCGACAGGGTGCGTGCTCCGCTCGAGCGCCGCGCGATCACCCTCGGCCACGATGCATCCGTCCGCCATGATGTATATATGTCGCGCCCGACCGAATGCATAGCGCACCTGATGCGAGCATATCAGAACGCCGAAACCGCGGACCTCCTGGAGCCGGATGATCGCATCGTCCAGCTCCGCCGCGGAGTGCGGATCGAGGCCGGCTGTCGGCTCATCGAGCACGAGTACCGGCGGCCTCAGGGCCAGGGCCCGCGCGAGCGCGGCGCGGCGCTGCTCGGCCCGCCCCAGCTCGGCCGGCGTCGCGTCATCATCGATGCGCAGCCCCACCTCGGATAGCAGACTGCGAGCAGTGTCGCGCGCCTCCCGCGATGTCGCCGTCGTGTGTTCGAGCAGGGGAAGCTCGACGTTCTCAACGACGCTGAGCCGCGAAATAAGCGCCGATCCCTCGAAGACCACTCCGATGCGGGTGCGCTGGCGCCGCAGTACCGGTTCGGACTCACCCGTCGCGTCGTAGGATTCGCCATCGATCACGATCGTGCCAGCACTGGCGCGCTCCAGACCCAGCACATGCCTGATGAACATCGACTTGCCGGAATGGATCGGGCCCAGAATCACGTGCAGTCCTCCCCATGGCACAATGATACTCACGTCGGAGAGAATCGGGCTCTCCACCGGGCCGCACATCCCGCGCACCTCGAGCGCGACCGCCGCCCTAGGAGGAGAGGCCTGGTATGAAATAGAAGATGCCATTGACAACCGTGTCCGTCGCGAGAACTCCAATGAGGCCCACCACCACTCCGCGCGTGGCCGCCGCCCCGATCGCGCTGAACCGCCGTTCGATACTCAGCCCTGCATCGGCGGCAGCGATACCGAGCACGAAGGCGAACATGACCGACTTCACGAGGCCGAGGAACACATCTGCCACCGAGAACTCGGCGCGATACTGGTTGAGATAGAAGCTCGTACTGTAGTCGAGGAACACGGTGTTCCCGATCCAGCCACCCAGGATGATCAGCCCATCGGCAAGGATGGTGAGAGCAGGGAGCGCGATGAGAAGTGCGGCGAGCTTCGGTGCAACCAGATACTTGATCGGATCGAGCCCCATTGCGCGGAGCGCGTCTATCTCGGCGTTCGCCGTCATCGACGCCAGCTCTCCTGCTATCGCTGCACCGCTGCGCGCGACGACGAGCAGGGCCACGCTGAGCGGCCCGAGCTCCCGTGCGGCGAACCACCCGAGCGCCCGCCCGCTCATCGATTCGGCGCTGAATGCCGACAGCTCGGAAGCAATCTGGAAGGTCGTGATGAGCCCCACGAGCAGCGAAGCGCTCGCGACGAGCCGGAGCGCACCCACGCCCAGCGCATCGAGCTCGCGCTGGACGCCGGCGCTCACGATCGTGCGCGGCGAGAATGCGAGCCAGGCAAGCCAGTATAGGGAGGCCCCGGCCAGCCGTCCGGGGCTGATGAACCGGCCGCCGATCACCAGCGTCGATCGCGGCTCCTCGACCGGTGAGTCCGCGGGCGCGACGGACTCGGGCGTCGTCGTTTCCATCAACGACGTGCCACTGTCGACGGCGTGTCTCGACGCCCGTCGTGCAGGGACTCCCGCTTCCGCGGGAATGACGACCCCAGCCGAGGCCACTCACACATGGATCCGCGCTTCCGAAGGAATGACGATCCCAGTCGACGCCCCTCACCGTGCTTGACGCATGGGCCGCAGGCGCGTAGCGTTGCCCCGCGATGCGACGACCGATGCTGGTACATGGGCTGGCGCTCCTGGTCGGAGTGACGGGGTGCGGCCAGGGCGGCGCACTTGCCGGCATGAGCGATTCCTCGTTCGTAGCCGCCATGACGGAGCTTCAGCAGGTCCAGCGCGATCCCGCTCTCGACAGCGCAGGCCGCGCCGCCGCCCGGATCTCCGTCTTGCAAAGACGGGGCCTCACACCGAGCGAGGTCGAACGCGCCGCCCGCGCTCTCGCGGACGAACCGTCGCGCGCCAGCGAGATCTGGCGCGCAATTGACGAACGCATGAACGCGGCGGACACCAGCCAGGTGGACGACGGGCTGCGGGGCGACGGCCGCCGCCCATGACAGCGCGCCCCGGACAGGTTGCCGGGGCGCTACGTCCTACTCTGATCCGGATTGCGCGTGCAGGGCGCCGCTACTTGGCGACGATCATCTTGCGCGTGACCACAGCGACACCGTCCACCTCGAGCTGGTAGAGGTAGATGCCCGATGCCACTTCGCGGGAGGTATTGAGATACCTGCCGTCCCAGTAGGCGGTGTACTGACCGCATGGCAACGCTAGCTCTCGCAGTTCCGCACCTGCTGCACTCGGCGGTGCTCCCTCTCCCTGAAGAATGGGGACCGCGACAAGCTGGGCGAGCACATTGTAGATGCGGAGCGTGACGCGGTAGATTCGACCCCCATCCTGGCAGGTCGGCTCACCGAGAGCGAACGGTATCTTCGTCTCCGGGTTGAACGGGTTCGGGTAGTTCTGACCCAGTTCCGCCGCGGCGTCGCGCCGCTCCTCCGGCGCCTGCGTACCGGCCTGCTGGCCGGACGCAGCCGCCGGAAGGAGCGTGATGAGGGCCAGCACAACTGACAGTGCTGCCCAGGGGTGCTTCATGGGCTTCTCCGAGCTGACCAGGAATGGACCTTGTGACGTGCTCCTGCTACGGGTTGGTACGGCTATATCCTCTCGCCGAACATATGAACGCGTACACGGTATTGTCAAGCAACCGGGTCACAGCGCGCACACAGCGCCGGCACGCCCGTGGCACGGTTTCCCGATCCGGCCTCGCAGATCACGCGGATCGCGTGCCATGGATCACTCGCCCCCCTTCGAGCCGCTCGGTAACGCCGGTCCGGTCGCAGTACTCGAGCAGCGGAATGAGAAACTTCCTGGAGACGCCAAGCAGGTCACGAAGCTGGCTCGGGGCGTGTTCCCGCCCGGGCTGCATTCCATCCCTCAGCGAGGAGCGAACCCCGGCCAGCGCTTCGACGTCGTAATAGCGGTCCTCCTCGACCTGTACCGCCAGCCCTTCCTGCTCCAGCAGCCGCAGTATTGCCCGGACGTCGCCGCCGTGTCGAGCCATGAGTTCCGAGACGCTGGGTGGTTCCCTGCCGGCAGCCGCCAGATCGGCGCGCAGCGCGGCTCGCGTGGCCAACTGTGCTTCCGTGAACCGCGGGACGAAACCCGCACGCGCTATGAGCCCTCCCGTGAGCTCGACTTCACCCCTGGCGACGAGCTCACCGAGGACCGCCTCCATGAGGTCGGCAGCAGTTCCGATACGACTGCGGAGAGATTGCAGCGACGCCCCTGGAGCGAGCGGGTTACCGGCATGGTGATCATTCACCCGCGCGAGGATATCGCTGGCCACGCTCTCGATCGAGTCCTCCGTAAAGAGACGGTCGCCTATTCGTCTGAACCGGCGACCGTCGGCGTCGACTCCGTGCCGCACCGAACGTTCGACAAGGGAGGGCGAGGCCCCCAGACGCTGCGGCAGCGAGGCAACGAGAACCCCGCGCACCCCGCCCTCGTTGAGCACGAGCGCGAGACGTCGCGGTGCCGTGGACGCATCCGCCGGCCAGGCGCGGGCACGAAGGCTCGGCGGCGCTGGATCCGTGACGATTCCTCCGCCGAGCGTCGCGAGTGGGGACAGGGAGCGGATGACGAAGCGATCACCGGCGCGCGCAAGCAGCGGTTCATCCGCCACGATGCGGGCGTGCGCGCGACTACCGGGTTCGATCGTCCCGGACATCGCCACTATTCTGGCATTCACTTCCGCAGTCCCGAGATGGAAGCGAACGCGGGTGCGCCCGCGCAGCGGGCCGGCGGTACCGAGCAGCGATACGTCCGCGCGCAGCACGCGCGATTCCATCCACCCCTCACCTGTGACGAGCGTTGTACCGCGGCCAACCGCGTCGTGGTTGACGCCCGCGAGCGCGAGAGCTGCCCGGGTGGCGGGCGCTGCAACGCGAACGCTGTCCCCGTGCGCCTCGATCCCCCGCACGCGCGCGCTCGCGCGGCCGGGACGAATCTGCACGGTGTCGTCGCGGCCTACGGAACCGGTCCAGACAGTGCCGGTGACGACTGTCCCCGTTCCGCGAACGGTGAAGGCGCGATCGACGGGCATTCTGAAGACATCATCCGCGTCGCGGCGCGGAAGCCCCTGCACGGCCCTCCCGAGTGCTTCGTGCACCGCCGCCAGACCTTCCCCCGTCGGAACGCTGGTCCGAATGATCGCTGCGCCTCCGAGCGACGTGCCGGCGACGGTGGCGCGCACATCCTCCTCGACAAGAGCCAGCCACTCCTCGTCGACAAGGTCGCTCTTCGTTATAGCGATCACTCCGCCGCGCACGCCGAGGAGCGTGAGGATCGCCAGATGCTCCCTGGTCTGCGGCATCACTCCTGCATCGGCCGCAACGACGACCAGCGCGAGGTCCACGCCAGTGGCTCCTGCCACCATCGTCCGCACGAGCGCTTCGTGCCCTGGTACGTCGACGATTCCCGCAATGCCAGCTTCCCCGAGCGCGAGGGGAGCAAAGCCGAGCTCGATCGTGATCCCGCGACGGCGCTCTTCGGGCAGGCGATCCGTATTGACGCCGGTGAGGGCCCGCACCAGCGAGGTCTTGCCATGGTCGATGTGGCCGGCCGTCCCGATGATCACCGGGTCTCCCATCCCCCCGTCGCCCACACATCGAAGGCGCGCAGCGGCCTTCCGTCTGCGAGGTGTTCGTCGAGGAACTCACGCAGCAGTCGGGCGTGCGCTCGCGACTCGACATCGGAGAGCCGGATGGAAGGTTCGCCGGCGAGCCAGCCTCTGAGCCGTGCACGCGCCGGCGCTGGCAAGGCTCGTCCCGCTGCGGGGTGCGCCCTTTTCGAGCGATTCGCGGCGGGAGCGCAGCGCTGACAGACCGCGCCACCGGCGCGATGGCTGAAATGCACTTCGGCCGCGGCGTCCATCTCCGCGTGACACAGGCTGCACTGATCGAGCGAGGGTGCAAAGCCGAGCTCTCGAACCAGTTGCCAGCTCGCAGCGAGCGCCACCTCCCGGGTAGCGCCGGGTTCTGCCTGCGCCATGCGATCGAAGCCGGCGACGACGGCGTCGTACAGCGCGGGATTGGAATCATCCCTGACAAAGCGCAGGGCCAGCTCGGCGAGCAGGGCGGCGGCGGTGAAGCGGCCAAGGTCGCGACCCAGGGCAGGCCGCCCCTCAGACACCTCGAAGGACGAGAGCGTGTTCAGTTCGCGCCCCGCCTTGACGTAGATATGTGCGACACCGCCCGCGAACAGGTCCAGCGCGCTGCCGAAGCGGTTGCGGGGCCGACGCGCCCCCCTGGCGATGACCGACTGCACCCCCGCCTCACGCGTGGCAAGGCGAAGGATGCGCGACGACTCCAGATAGTCGGCTGCGTGGAGAACGATGGCTTCCGTGGCCAGCAGGGACATTCACATCCGCCACCGCGCGGCGCGTTACAACTGGATGTCGAAGGCGAGCGAGCCCGAGGGAACACGCCTGATCTCGTTGCCCTCGGGATCGAAGATGATCACGTTGGAAAGAACGCTCCCGTTCTCGACGCAGTATACCTGGCCGCGACCATCTGCCGTGGCGGCGGAGCATAATGGTGCCGAAGCGTCTTCCTTCGTGAGTGCGAGAAAGTCCTCACCTGTCACGCGCAGGCCAGCGAACACCATGCGCGAGGCATCGATGGCATAGACGCGCGGGCTGAACGGTTCGAATTGCGTGGGTTCGAACGCCGTGGCGTAGAAAAGGCCGTCCAGTCCCCCCCTCAGGTTCACGCCGTAGACCCCGGCCGGGAAGGAAAGGGTTTCGAGAATCTCATCCGTCAGGACGTTAGCGAGCGTAACCGTTGCCGGCCGCCCTGCGAAATCGCCGCTGGCGAACACGAGGACGAAAGGAAAGTTCGCGAACAGTCGCTGCGCTCCGAACACATCGTCGCCAAGCGAAAGCGTGTCGGCAGCGTCGCCGTCGGGAGAGATGGAAATGATGCGCGACGGTCCCAGGTAGTCGTACGTCGTCCTGCACGACTGGTTGGCGTCAAGGGAATAGAGCGAACTCGTGCTGACGAGCACGTCCACGGGACACTGTCCCGCGCCATGGAACAGGGTGACGTTGTCAGGGTCCGCACTGGCGGATATGTCGACCAGTGCTATGGCCTGACTGTCGCGCAGGGCCACGGCAACGGAACGCTGGGGCGCTCCCGGGAAAAGCGTCAGGACCGGGGTGGCGCCGGCGGGATTGCTTCCGGCCGGAAGCTGGAACGTCTCCACCGTCTCCGTGTTGATATCGGCGACAAAGAGCTGGTCGCCCCCGTCGCGACTCGAGGTCGCGAGGATGGTACCGGAATAGCCTGTGAACACGGCGCCATCGAAGGCATCGCCAAAGCTGATATGCCTGGTCTCGTTGCCACTGTCGGGCACGATGGTTATGCCCTTGTTGCCGGTTCCGTTGAGTACGAACGCTGTGGCAAATGGCGGCAGCTCGGGAAGTGTGAGCTCGGTGTCGAGGCAGCCCGAGAGAACAAGGACCGCGAGAAAGGACAGTATGCGGGACAAGGGAAGCTCCATGGTTACGGTTACGGGTAGACTACGAGTCCGGCCGTCCAGGTGCGGCCGGGCGAAGGGTAACGGCGCACTGGCTGCCAGCGCACGTTCGTTGCGTTGCGGATCCCCGCGGTTACAAGCGCATCCGCGCCGAGCAGTGACACGGAACACGATACATCGGCGCTCAGCAGGACGACAGGCGGAAGGTCGTTTTCCGGGGCTGACGGCGCGATGCGATACGGCCGGCGCCCCAGCGCGGCGACTTCTGCGGACAGCGCGAAGCGCGCCACGCGCGCGTCGGCGCGAAGGGTGCCGCTCATCCGGGGAACGTAGGGGGTCGGGATGTGGATGCCGTCCACGAACAGCCTCGTGTCATGGACGGCACCCCATGATTCGATGGCGAGTCGCGGCCCGCCAAGCCGCAGCACCGCCTCAACACCACGCACGCGCTCGCGCGGTACGTTCCGGGGACTCCAGTCGAACGTGCCCGGGAACCAGACGATGGCGTTGTGGGTTCGTCGCTCGAAGATCGACGCGCTGGCGGCGAGCAGTCCGTGCTCGACGCGGACACCCGCTTCGGCGTCCAGCACGACCCGCTCGGGCCGCACGTCGCGCGCGATCACCCGCTGCGGTGATGCGAAGTACAGATCGTAGAAGGTTGGAGCGCGAAAACCGCGGCCGGCGCGGATGAAAAGCGTAGCCGCACCAGCTCTCTCCACCCCTATCGAGGGAGACACCCGGATGCCAGCGGTCTGCACGGCGTCGGCGCGTGCATCGATGCGCAGCCGGTAGCGCCCGCGTTCCCAGTTCCGGGAAGCGGACACGAATCCGCGTGCCCGTTCGGCGGGCACCAGCGAAGTTGCACGAACACGATCGAGTCCCGCACCTGCGCGCACGGTCACGCGCCCGATGGCACGGGACACATCCACGTCCACGGAGAGCGACTGCGCATCGTGGTCCATTGCGGGGTTGCGCGGGTCGCGGACGGAGACATCGAGCAGCCGCGCACCTGCACTCGCGGCCCACTCGCCCGAGGATGTTCCGATGCGCAGGAGAACTCGACGTGAACGCTGCCGCACGTCGTCGTAGATGCGCACGTTCATCGGACCAGGGAGGCCTCTGTTCAACGCCGTGCCGAGCGCGACGATGTGCAGGCGCGGAAAGACCGCCGAAAGGACGAGTCCGGCGCGCTGTTCGTCAGCGTTCACGCGCCGCTCCGTGCTGTCTCCCGCGCCGCTGGTCGCCGTAAACTCGTTCACGAAGGGAAAATTGTTCCGCTCGCTCTGCCAGGACCCCGCGAGGCGCAGCGACCCGCCCCACGCCTCGAAACGGGCCGCTGCCTCGGCGCCCCTTCGATGAAAGGAACTCGCCGTCAGTGAGATTGCCGAACGATCTCCCGTATTGAGCGCGAGAACTCCGCCCGACGCACCACCTCCGTAGCTGGCCGCGGCCGCGCCCGGCGACGCGGCCACGCTGCCAAGGGCGATGAGCGGGATGTCCGATATGTCCGCAATGCCCGTGGCCGGGTCGGTGAGCGGAAGGCCGTCGAGCGTGACGACAACCTGCTCGGGACGGGACCCCCGCATGGATAACACAGTGCCGCCGCGCCCCGAACGCGACGTCACGAAGGGCAGCCGCTGAACCAGGTCGGGGAGCGATGAAGCTCCACGCGCTCGCGCTTCCGCGACGCTTCGCTCGGCGTGCAGCCGCGCCGGCTGTCGCGCGTCCGTCACAGCGATCGGATCAAGCGACAGAGCTACAGACGTGAGCTGGACGATCACCTCGGGTCCCGCTACCACCGCCACGATCGGCCGATATCCCACTCGTCGCGCATGGATGCTGTCGCCGGGCGCGGCGCGCAGTGTGAACCGTCCCGACGCATCGCTGCGCACATCCCCGGAGGGCGCCGAGAGCAGCACGGAAGCGACCGGCAATCCTGTGCCCGCCTCGACAACCGTACCGGCCACGATCGCCTGCTGCAGCAGGAGCATCGCGAGCGTCGCGATCACGGTCGCGCTCCGCCGCGCAGCGCAACGAGCGCCGGAGCGCCCACCGCCGGGTCACGCGTGACGACGACTGGCCAATCGTAAACGCGCTCGAGGATGTCGCCGCGCATCACCTCGGCCGGCGTTCCCGATGCTGCAACCCGCCCTGCCTGGAGCAGCACGATGCTGGCGGCGAAGCGTGCAACGAGATTCAACTGATGGGTCACGAGAAGGACGGCCATGCCTCGTCCAGCCATGCTCGCGAGAAGCTCGAACACGGCCATCTCATGGGCGATGTCCAGGAACACCGTGGGCTCGTCCAGCACGAGACCCTCCCCGCCCTGCGCGAGTGCGCGCGCGATTCGCACGCGCTGCCATTCGCCCCCCGACAGCTCCGCGGTCGTGCGCTCGGCCAGGTCGACCACCGACGTGATCTCCATCGCGGTACGCACGGCCAGGGTATCCGAACGTCCTCCACCATCGGTGTCGCTGCCCCAGCGTCCGGCATGCGGATAGCGGCCGAGGGCCACGTAATGGGCGACCGGGATCGCGAATGCGGGTTCTTCGCGCTGGGTGACGACCGACACGCGCCGCGCGAGTTCCCGCCGCCCGAGCGATGCCAGCTCCCGGTCGTCGACAGTGATGCGGCCGGCCGCCAGAGCGCACCTGCCGATGAGCGCGCGCACCAGCGTGCTCTTTCCACTCCCGTTCGGGCCGACAAGCGCCGTGATCCGGCCTCGAGGCGCCGCGAACGATGCGCCGCTCACAGCCTGCAGCAGCGATCGCGGATAGCGTACGGACACGCCTTCGAAACGCATCATGTGAGACGTCGCAACTGAAAGAGGAAGAACGGCACCCCGACAAGTGCCGTGACGGCGCCAAGTGGGAGTTCGGCGGGCGATCGCAGCGTGCGCGCGGCGAGGTCCGCTGCAACGACGAGCGCAGCGCCCGCTACCGCGGATCCCGCAATGAGGAGGCGGTGACTCTGCACGCCTGCAGAGCGCGCCATGTGCGGAACCACGAGGCCGACGAAGCCGATGAGTCCGGCGGCGGCGACCGTGGCAGCAGCGATCAGGGAGCTGACAACGAACACGCGACCCGCGGCGCGTTCGACGTCCAGCCCGAGCGCGGCTGCCGGCTCCTCGCCGAGCGTGAGCACATCGATGTCGCGAGCGAGGGAGAGCAACGCGATGCCACCGGCGGCCGTATACGCCACGAGCCATTGCACCGCGTTCCAGTTCGCCCCGGCCAGCGATCCCATCATCCACCACAGGGCGCCACGCACCGAATCGGGGGCCGCGCCGGCGAGGACGACCATGATCGCCGCATTCGCGAACGCGCCGACAATCACCCCTGCCATCAGGAGCACACGCGGGTCGGCACGCCAGGCAATCGCGCCGCCCGATTTCCGTCCGCGTCCGATTCCCCAATCGCCACCGGCCGCGCGGGCCACTCCCAGCGTGACGATCACGGCGGCCATGGCGCCCGCGAAGGCGGCCAGGGGAAGGGCGGCAGGATGCGTGAGGCCGAGCGCGACGGCGAGGACTGCACCCACCGCAGCTCCGCCCGAGACGCCGAGGAGATAAGGCTCCGCGAGACCGTTCCGGAGTGAGCCCTGCAGCGCGGCACCGGCCATGCCCAGCCCCGCTCCCACGAGCGCGGCAAGCACCACGCGCGGCAACCTGAGGGACTGCACGATCGCGATCGTCGACGCATCGCCGCGGGAAATGAGCGCGGCCAGAACGTCCGATACGGGGAGCGATGCGGACCCTAGCGCGAGACCGGCAAGGGCGAGGAGGACGAGAGCGGCAACCGAGCCTGGCCAGAAGAGCGAACGCGGGCGCGACTGCCTCAAGGAGCGAGCTCCGGATGCAGCAACCGGGCGATCGACCACGCCGCTTCGCCCATCCGAGCGGATGGCCGGCCAACGAGCGCGGTGTCGAGCACCAGCACGCGACCGTTCCGCGCGGCAGTGAGCGAGCTCCAGGACGGGTCGCGGAGAATCCGGGCCGCACTTCGGGGGCCCGCGAGAACCACGTCGGGATCGCGCTCGATCACGCTTTCGAGGGACACCTGAGGTGACGGTGAATCCATGTCCCCAAACACGTTCTCGCCACCGGCGATCGTGACGAGAGCATCGAGATAGCTTCCCCCACCGATTGTGATCAGCGGCTGGTGCCAGACGTGCAGGAACACGCTCGGCGTGTCGAGTCCCCGAACCGAATCCCGCACTGCCGCGAGTGCCTGTCGCAGCGAGTGGACCACGGCGCGAGCGGCCGGTCCCTGCCCCGTCGCGGTGCCGAGAACGCGCGCAGCCCGCTCGAAGTCCTCGATCGAGTCGATCCGGAGTGCAATCACGTCGACACCGGCCGCGCGGAGCTGCTCGGCCGCGGCTCGATTCTCACCGCTGGCGTAGAGGATGACGAGATCCGGATCAACCGCGAGCACCGCTTCGACGTTCGGCCGCAGACCCGGACCGACATCGGTCACGAGGCGCGCCGAGTCCGGGTACAGATCCCATGTGGTCCGCCCGACGAGGCGCGCGCCGGCGGTGAGGCGGAAGAGCAGCTCCGTTGTCGTGGGGCTGAGGGAGACGATGCGCGCGGGATCGGAGTTCGTTCCGGCGGAGACCGGATATCCGAAATCGTCGAGCATCTGCTCCGGCGCTGCCGGCTCATCGCTGCCGGGCCGCTCCGCGCACGCGGTGATCGCGAACCAGACCGCACACATCGCCGTGAATCCAACTCTGCTCACCACTGAAAACACGAAGGGCACCTTCCCTGTTTTCGAGAGAGATGCCCAGCGATGCTACGCCTTGCAGGGGCGCGCCCGCCGTCCAGCCCTCCCTCGAGGACTCTTCTGGAACGCGCGGACGCGAGTCGTCTCCTGGCTTCGGGCTGCCGCGCTCGCCTTCCCGACCTTGGTCAGTGGCTCAGTGAGCGTGGCTCGTGTTGCCCGTTACAGTGGCGGGGCCGCACCGGCTTCGCACCGGTTTCCGTGGCTCCGTCCGCAATCGGTTGTCCCGTCAATCTACTCCCGCCTGCGACCCCGGACAAGCGTGAAGGCGAGGGCGAGGAGCATCGCGACGGCCACCACACTCATCGTGACGATGATCGTCGTCGCGCGGCGGGCACTCATGTCGCGAGGCGCATCGAGGCGCAACACCTGCCCTGGTTGGACGTCCAGCGCGAGGTAGCGCCTGAAGTCTCGCCCCTCCACCGTCACAGCTTCCACCTCCTGGAGTCCGGCGCCGCTGGCGCGACCGGTCGGCTCCTCGATGAGAACCTCCAGGACAGCCGTGGACTCCGTGACAGGAATCGCGAGCGGAAACGCGCCCGTTGGCAGCTCGTAGCTGTACGCGACCTGCTTGAGTCCGGGTGCGAATGGAGCGACGAGGCGAACGCGCCCGTCCTGCGCCGCGAGCGAGCCGGCAGCGGGATCGCCTTCCTGGACTGCAAACCCCGTTGCACCATCCGGTAGAATGGAGACCCAGACGGAGCCGGTATCGCTGTGAGCCACTCGCGTCACGGCGCTGTCGTTCGCGAGCTCGAAAACCTCGATCACGCGCCGCGCTCCGGACTCGCTGGCCGCAGCGACGATGATGTGACGCCCCTCGATCGAGATGTCGACGGAGGGCGACGACGAACTCTCGAACACAGTTATCTGCGCGGCGTCACCCGTAACGAGCATGTCCGCGAGCGGCGGGGTGAAATAGACGATCCCGTCGTACGCGACCGACGCAAAATGGACTGCTTCGCCGCTTCCGCCGGCATCGTAACGGAAGCTGTACATGCCGGCAGCATCGGTTCGCACGGAATCGAGAGGTCCCGAGGAGTCCGGTCCCACGCGATGCAGAGTGACCCATGTTCCGGCAACGGCGCTGTCGCCCCCGGCCGAGGCGAGGATTACCTGCCCCTCCACACGATGCGGAGCGCTCGCGATCTGCGCCGGATGCGCAGGGTGCGCGGCGAGGGGCATGACGGCTGGAATTGCGGGGATCGTCGTCCGTGCCGCCAGAAGCGAGACGGCGAAGGCCGCCGTGACGGCGGTGATCCGCAGCCGGCGGCGTCCGTCGGCGCGCGGCAAGGATCGCTTCAAAGGATCGCTTCAGAGGTTGAACTTGCCGAAGTCTTCCGGCCTGAGGTTCTCCAGATAGGTCTTGAGCTGCTCGGCGCTGAGCTCCTCGGGCGATGGCGTCGCCATCTCCGAATCGGAATCCTCGTCCAGCGCGTCCTCGTCGCCCGCGGCCGTGGCCGTGAGCAGCGACTCGGGCGCAAATATCGGCGCTGCCAGCCGCAGCGCGATCGCAACGCTGTCCGACGGGCGCGCGTCGACCTGGATCACGGAATCACCCCGGTGTATGTGCATCTCCGCAAAGTACGTGTTCTTCTGCACGCGCGTGATCTGCACGCGGCGCAGCGAGCCGCCGAGTCCCACGATCAGACTCCTGCACAGGTCGTGCGTGAGGGGGCGCTCCCGCCTGATGTTGTGGATCTGCATCGCGATCGATTCGGCCTCCGGCTGACCGATCCAGATCGGCAGCAGCCGGCGGCCCCCCTTCTCCTGCAGCACGAGCACGTAGGATTGCGTCGCGCTGTCCACGCCGAGCCGCGAAACCGTGACTTCAATCATGCGGGTTTCCTCCCACAGTTTGCGGCCGCGGTAGGCTCAGGTGCCCATGTCCCACGACGCGAGATACGTCCGCTGCTCGGGGGTCAGTTCGTCAATCGATGCGCCCGTTGCAGCCAGCTTGAGCCGGGCGATCTCGCGATCGACGGCTTCAGGCACACGGTGCACGTCCTTTCCGAGCGACGCGGCGTGTTCCACGAGGTACTCCGCGCCCAGCGATTGGTTCGCGAAGCTCATGTCCATCACCGATGCGGGGTGCCCTTCCGCCGCCGCGAGGTTGATCAGGCGGCCCTCGCCGAGGATGAAGATCCGCTTGCCTCCCACCGTGTACTCCTCGACGAACTCGCGCGCCTCACGCGGCGGGCCCGAAGCGATGCGAGCGAGTGACTCGAGGTCGAGCTCGACGTTGAAGTGGCCGGAGTTGCAGACGATTGCTCCGTCCTTCATCGCCCTGAAATGTTCGGCACGGACGACGTGCATGTTCCCCGTGAGTGTGCAGAATACGTCACCGATCGGCGCGGCCTCGGCCATGGGCATCACGCGGAAACCATCCATGACTGCCTCAAGTGCCTTGAGCGGATCAACCTCGGTGACGACGACGTTGGCGCCGGCACCCCTGGCCCGCGATGCCACGCCGCGGCCGCACCATCCATAGCCGGCGACGACGAACACGGAGCCGGCGATCAGATGGTTCGTGGCCCGGATGATCCCGTCTATCGTCGACTGGCCCGTTCCGTATCGATTGTCGAAGAGATGCTTGGTGAAGGAATCGTTCACCGAGATCACCGGAAATGCGAGTACTCCATCGGCAGCCATCGCCTTGAGCCTGATGACGCCGGTGGTCGTTTCCTCCGTGCTTCCGATGACGCGGTTGACCAGCTCGCTGCGCTCCTCGGCGGACAGCGTCTCGACCCAGGAGCGAACCGGCGTCGGCAGATCGTCGAGGCGTCCCAGGGCGACCATGTGCATCGCGCCGACGACGTCGGCGCCATCATCCATGGTGATCTCGGGACCATGCGCGATGGCGGCGCGGATGTGCTCATAGTAGCTCTCGTTGTCCTCGCCCTTCACGGCGAAGACCTTGATGCCATGGTCGCGCACGAGGTGGGCTGCAACATCATCCTGGGTGGAGAGCGGATTGGAGGCGCAGAGCGCGACGTCGGCGCCACCGGCCTTGAGAGTGATCATCAGGTTGGCTGTCTCGGTGGTCACATGCAGACAGGCCGACACGCGCTTCCCGGCAAGCGGCTTCTCGCGGGCAAAGCGCTCGCGAATCTGTCGCAGGACGGGCATGGACCGCTCGGCCCACTCGGTGCGATCCCGGCCCATGTCGGCAAGAGCCAGATCCCGGATGTCGTGGTCGGCTGCGCGGCTCCCCGCCGTCGCTCCCCGTTTCTTCGTGGTCGCTGTTGTCATTGGTTCGTTTCTCGGTCCCTTTCCGGGTTGTCAGCGCACGGCGCGCGCGAGCGCGGGTGCACGATCGGTGCGTTCCCAACTGAAGAACGTGCGCGCACTCCTGCGCGCTCCGGCCTTGCGCGGTCGGCGGCCGAAATGGCCGTAGCTTGCCGTCTCCTGATATATGGGCTTGCGCAGGTCCAGCGCCCTGATTATTCCACGCGGCGTCAGGTCGAAGACATCGCGCACGGCCGCGACGATGTGACGCTCGTCGGTCTCGCCCGTGCCGAACGTATCCACCGCGACGGATACG
This sequence comes from Gemmatimonadaceae bacterium, assembly GCA_050733695.1. Taxonomy (GTDB): domain Bacteria; phylum Gemmatimonadota; class Gemmatimonadetes; order Gemmatimonadales; family Gemmatimonadaceae; genus JBOHTO01. The sequence goes on from JBOHTO010000148.1 coordinate 27,560, forward strand.
GGCTCGGCGACCCCGATGGCGTACGCGAGCTGAACCTCGCAGCGACGCGCGAGGCCCGCGGCCACGATGTTCTTGGCGACCCAGCGCGCCGCGTAGGACGCGGAGCGATCGACCTTGGACGGATCCTTGCCGCTGAACGCGCCGCCGCCGTGGCGCCCCATTCCGCCATACGTGTCGACGATGATCTTGCGCCCCGTGAGCCCGGCATCGCCCTGTGGTCCACCCACCACGAAGCGGCCAGTGGGGTTGATGTGCAGCTTCATTCTCCTGGAGCGGAGCGACTTCGGGATCGCCGGCTCGATGACCTCGGCAATGATCTCGCGCCGGATTCTCGCGTGGGAAATCCTCTCGTCGTGCTGCGTGGAGACGACGACCGTGTCGACGGCGACCGGGCGCGCCTTGTCGTACGCCACGGTGACCTGCGCCTTCCCATCGGGACGCAGCCATGCAAGCCGTCCGTCCCTGCGCGCAGCGGCGAGGCCGCGCGTGAGCGCGTGCGCGAGCATGATTGGAAGAGGCATGAGCTCCTTCGTCTCGTCCGAGGCATACCCGAACATCATCCCCTGATCGCCGGCACCGCCGGTGTCCACTCCCATCGCGATGTCGGACGACTGCTGGTCGATGCTCGTCATCACGGCGCACGTCTTGTTGTCGAATCCGAAGCGCGCGTCGGTGTACCCGATACCCTCGATCGTGCTGCGGACGATGTCCGGTATGTGCACGTAGGTCGTGGTGGTGATCTCGCCGGCCACGCAGGCGAGCCCGGTGGTAACCAGCGTTTCGCAGGCCACGCGCGCGGTCGGGTCGCTCGCGATGATCGCATCGAGGACCGCGTCGGAGATCTGGTCCGCGATCTTGTCCGGATGGCCTTCCGTGACGGATTCTGAAGTGAAGAGGTGTCGCTGTTGCACTCGGTTTCTCGTTACGTCGGGTAGGTCCGCTGGCGGTATGCCGCCCGCAGCGCAGCCAGAAAGGATAGGCGCCTAGGCAATGTCGGGCAACCCGTCGTCCAACAGTGGTCCCTCACCGAAGGCGTCGTGCAGCCCCGCAACGAGCCCTGCTTCTGCCGCCGCGGCGGTGGGACCCTTCAATGCCTCGACGGCCAGCGTACGCGCCACGTCCGCGCGCACGCAGCGCAACAGACGCTTGACCTTCGCGATCGAGCGCGGGTTCACGCTGATCTGTCGCACGCCGAGCCCCAGCAGCGCGAACGCCATGAGCGGCTGCGATGCCATCTCGCCGCAGACACCCACGTCGAGACCGTGTGCCTGGCCGACCTCCACGGTGCGCTGGATGAGTCGCAGCACGGCGGGGTGGAGCGGGGTGAAGCGGCCGGCAAGGTTCGCGTTCCCCCGGTCGACGGCGAGCGTGTACTGCACGAGATCGTTCGTCCCCACGCTCAGGAAGTCAACTTCGCGCGCGAAGGTGTCGACGGCCACCGCGGCGGCGGGCGTCTCCACCATCACCCCGAGCTGCACGTCGGCGCGAAATTCGATTCCACGCGCGGCCAGCTCCGCCTTCGCTGTCTCGAGCAGCGCGCGCGACTGCTGCACCTCGTCCAGCGACACGACCAGCGGTAGCATGATCCGCACATCGCCGTGGACGCCTGCTCTCAGGATGGCGCGGAGCTGGGTGCGGAAGATATCGGGCTCATCGAGACACATCCGGATCGCGCGCCATCCGAGAAACGGATTCGCCTCGTGTGGATAGCCGCCCACCGGCAGCTTGTCGCCGCCCAGGTCGAACGTTCGGATGATCACCGGCTGGCCGTCGAATGCCTCGGCCACACGGCGATACGCGCGGTACTGCTCGTCCTCGTCCGGCATCGTCGTCCGTCCGACGACAAGAAACTCGGTGCGCATCAGGCCCACGCCTTCGGAACCGCTCCGCGCTCCGAACTCGGCGTCCTCCGGAATGTCCACGTTGGCGCGGACGGTGATCCAGACGCCATCGAGCGTCACGGGTTCCGCCGTGGCCTGCCCCCGCATCGACTCCTCGTGCTCCGCCTCCCGCCGGGCCCGGTCGCGGAAGGCCTCCAGTTCATCGCGCGTGGGCGTGACGTGAAGACGGCCCCGGAACCCATCCAGAACGACGTGCTCCGAGCCATTAAGTCGCGATGTCGCGTCGCGAAGCCCGACGACTGCGGGCAATCCGAGCGACCGGGCCAGAATCGCGACGTGCGACGTTCGAGTGCCGGCATCGGTTGCGATCCCCGCTATCGCCTCACGATCGAGTTGAACGGTGAGGCTCGGCGTGAGGTCATGCGTCACGAGGATCGCGCCGGTGCCCTTGGGAACGTCGACCGGATCGTGGTCCGGAAGGCCGAGGAGGATGGAGAGAACGCGGATGTGCACGTCCGTGAGGTCACCCACGCGCTCGCGGACCATCGGCTGAGCGTGACGCGCGAAATGCTGCCTCCACTCCAGCAGAACGAGGTCGAACGCCTTCTCGGCTCCCAGATTCTGACGTATGTATTCCTCGGTCTCGCTGGTGAGGACCGGGTCCTCGAGAATCGAGAGCTGGACATCGAAGATCCTGGCTTCCTCCGGCCCCGTGCTCGTCTCCACACGCTGTCGGAGCTGACGGAGACGTTCCTTCGCGCGGCCGAGCGATGCGTGCAGCCGCTCGATCTCCGGAGCCACCTGATCACCCGGGATGATTCTGTGGCGTACCTCGGGTACCTCCCAGCGCAGCAGGTGCACGGGGCCGGATGCGATCCCCGGCGACGCGGGCATCCCCGAGATTGACAGCTTCACTCAGTGTTCCCCGAACCGGCCGCCGATGAGATCGGCCAGCGCGCTCACCGCCTGCTCCGCGTCCGGCCCTGTCGCGCGGAGCATCAGTGTGGATCCGTACTCCGCCGCCAGCATCATCACTCCCATGATGCTCTTGCCATTCACCTCGAGCTCATCGCGAGCGAGCGTGATGTCGCTCTTGTATCGGGCGGCCGTCTTGACGATCTCGGCCGCGGGACGAGCGTGCAGTCCGTTCCTGTTCGCGATCTGTACGGAGCGCTCGGATGTCATCACGCGACAATCACCGAGATGAGGACGAGCACAGCGATGGCACCGAGGGCGATACGCCAACCCTGCACGCGACCATGCAGCCGCGCGAGCACTATCGCTCCCACCACAACGGCGATCATCACGGGACCGAGAAGGCTCTGACCGGCTCCGAGCAGACGCGAGAGTGCGAGCGGAAGCGCGACGCCCGCGAGCACAGCGGCCGCCTGGGCGATGTAGTGCGGACCACGCCTCAGGACGGGGTTGCCGAGCGCTGCCGCGACCTTCAGGCCGCGATTCCAGCCGGCATCGAGGCCCCAGGCCCGGAGCGCGATGTGGCCGGTGTTGTAGGCGACCAGGAAGAGCACTACAACCAGCCATGGGCTCGCGCCGAGGCCGAAAGCCACAAGCGCGCCGAGCGAGCAGAATGGAAGCCACCCCGCCCAGACAAGCCGGTCGCCCACGCTGCCGAGCGGCCCGCAACAGGCAGTTCGGAAGCGTTCGATCTTCTCCGGTGCCACGCCATCGACTTCGGCCCGGGCGAGCGCGCCCACGGCAACGCCTGCGAGGTACGGATGCGAATTGAAGTACCTCGACTCGCGCGCCAGCGCGGCGCGATACGCAGAGCCTGCACGGCCTTCAGGCAGCATCCGCAGCGCCGGCTCGACGCTGAATCCGATCCCGTTGCCGAGCAGTGTTTCGTAGTTCCATGAGCCCTGTATGGCCAGCAGGCGCACGAACATCGATAGACGCGTGCGGAGCGGCAGCGGGCGCCGGGAGTCCGGCGTCGCGGCCGATCGGATCGACGAGCCGTGAACAGGCGGCCTCGGTCCGGTGGTCATCGAGCGAGCAGAAATGCGAAGCCAACGCCGAGCCCGCCCACGAAGAGCAGCCGGGCGCGCGGCGTCGAGTGGAAGAGCTGCCACGCCGCCCCCGCCGCCACGGTCGCCGCGAGGCCGACGACCACGGCCCGCGCGAAGCCGCCGTCGAGCCCCCAGAAACGCCCGACCACGCGGAGCAAGGGCGTGAGCACGAGCAGCGCCGCGAGCGTCAGGAGGCCGCCGCGAACAAGGTCGACTGTCAGCCCGAACAACTGGAGGCCGACCACGGTCGGGTATGATCCCTCGTCGAGCGAGGCACGGTGACGCCGGGCCCAGTCGGCGCTGAGCCGCCGCATCCACACCATCGAGTGGCCGCTCACCCACGCGGCTGCAAGCGCCCCGAGTATGGCGACGGCGAGCCCTCCCATCCGCGGGTCCGGCTCGGCGGCGAAAATTGCCCCACCCACGACCGATGCCGACCCCCACTCGGGATAGCGCGACGCGCCGAACGGCAGCGTTTCCAGGGCGAACAACTCCAGGACGACACCTGCGAGCATGCCGCTCCCGACCTCGCCCACCATTGCACCCGCGATGGTCGCGGCCACGAGCGGCCGCGAGATCATCATCTGCGGAAAGCTCACGACATCGAGGCCAAGAACGGCGCCCAGCAGCGCGAGCTGAACGATCTCCGCGATCGTCATCGTTCGACCGATGCGCCCAGCACGTCCGCGAGCGGGTGCGGCCGCGCGGCCGGAACGTCCTGCGCGGTCACCGTCACGCCACTCGCCGCGAGTTCCCGCAGAGACTCCTCTTCCTCGGGTGTGAGGAAGATATAGCGCATGCGCTGCACGCGGCCCGCGCGGTGGTGTATTCCGCCCAGGTTCACCGCGCGCACGTCACCCGATGAGTCGACCAGCCGCCGCATCGTCGCGATGTCACCGGTGAGAACGATACCGGCACGGTCGTCGGCGCGATATCCGGATAGCCGCCTGCTCGCTTCGTCAACCGAATTGAAGAAGACCTCCATCTCCGGTGGAACCCCCATCCGATAGAGCTCCTGCTCCCAGTCACTGGCCGCAACCTCGTCATCGACGAGCACGATGAACCCTATGTCCAGCGGCTGTCCCCATCCCACGACGACCTGGCCATGAATCAGCCGATCATCAATCCGGAAGAGCTCAACGGACACCCGGAACCCCGGCCACCGAGATGGACGCTCGTCCACGCTCCACCGCACGACTGGCGGCAGCCGCAGGATTCGCTTCATCGTGGAAGACGAAGTCGAGCAGCGCCGCGAGGTTGGCACCGGTGACAACGACTATGCTCTCGCGCTCGCGCTGGAGGCGGCGCGCGGCGATTGTCGAACTGCCGGCCGGAAGGTCCGTGAAGATCACGCGGGCGCCGGTACGCTCCAGTGCCTCCCCGAGCTGCCGTTCGACCTCTTCCGCACTCTGACCCTTGTTGCTCACGGCGAGAAAACGGTCGCCCCGCCCGGTTATCTGGGCCACCGCGGACACGAGTCCCGCTGCAAACTCGCCGTGGCCCGCCACGAGCGCGAGGACTACGCTATTCGTCATCTTCCTGAAGGTACTCCTGAACCTGTGCGGCTGCACGCATCCGACCGATGAGCCGCTGGTTGAAGCGCTCGGCCGGATCGATGCCGCTGTAGCGCAGGAGATGGTTGAGCGCAATGACCTCCGCGATCACGGTGATGTTCTTCCCGGGGTTCAGAGGAACCGTGATCTTCGCGAGCTGTACGCCGAGGATATCCATCGTCTGTCCGTCCAGGCCGGTGCGATCCGGCGTGAGGTCCTGCCGCCATTCCTGAAGCTGGACGACGACCTCGATGCGTTTCTGCTGGCGAACGGCCCGGATCCCGAATATCGCCGGGACATCTATGAGCCCGACGCCGCGAATCTCCATGTGATGTCTCTGGAGCTCATGCCCGCGCCCGATGAGAACGTCGTTGCCGCGTTTCCATGCGATCACGAGGTCATCGGCCACAAGACGGTGCCCGCGCTCCACGAGGTCGAGCACGCACTCGGACTTGCCGATTCCGCTCTGTCCCACAAAGAGGAGGCCCACGCCGAAGATGTCAGCGAGCGACCCGTGCAGCGTTGTGGTCGGCGCGAACAGCTCCTCGAGGACGGGTTTGATGCGGCGATAGAATTCGTTGGTCTTGAGCCCCGACCGAAGGACAGGGACGTTCGCCTCCGATGCTGCCTCCACCAGCCCGTCAGGGAGTTCCTGTGCCTTGGTGACGAAGACGCATGGGATGGGGAAGGAGAAGAGCAGCCGAAGAACGCGCTCGCGCTCGGCGGGATCGGCCGAAGCGAGAAACGTGACCTCGGTCTCGCCAAGCACCTGCAGCCGGCTCGCTGGGAATCGTTCGACGAACCCGGCCAGCGCGAGTCCGGGGCTGGAGACATCCGCGCTCCTCACCTCCCGGTCGAAACCAGCGGTGTCGCCGAGGGCCTCGAGCTGGAGTGCCTCTCGCAGCCGTTCGAACAGACGGCCAACGGTGACGGGCGTCTTCACGTCAGGGCGATGCCATCAGAGCGCACGCGCCGGCTTTCGCGTCCGGCGCAGAACGGTGCGCTTGCGCCGGGCGATCTGACGCCGGAGCTTCTCCACCGACTCGTTCAGTGCGGGTCCGTAGTAACGCGAGCGCCCTTCCGCGACGAGGTCCGGCTGCCGTGGCGTCTGCAAGAGGATCTCCACGCGCCGGGTGGGACCGTCCTGTTCGAAACGCACGACTGCCGTGACCGTTCTTCGCAGACGGTGAGCGAGTTTCTCGATCGCGCGTTCGACCCGGGTCCTCATGCGGTCGGAAATTACGGCGTGGTGCGCGTGAAAGACTATCTCCATCAGTGCTTACCTCCATCGGCAACATGATTCATGAGGTGCGCCTCGGTGCCGGCCGCGGCCCGCGACCAGGTGAAACCTTCGGCAAACCGGCGGCCAGCCGCTCCGAAGGACTCGACCAGGGCAGGAGAGGCGGCCAGGCGGGCGAGCGCAGCACTCATGGCCGCTACATCGCCGTGCGGCACCAGCAATCCGGTCTCGCCATGACGGATGGACTCCCGCAGTCCGGGCGAATCCGAAGCCACGACCGGAGTCCCGCACGCCGCCGCTTCGAGATTCGTCATCCCCCAGCCTTCCCTGGGCGATGCGAAGACGAGCGCCCATGAACGCCGCAGCAACGCGCGTTTCTCGTCATCGTCGATGAACCCGAGGAACTGTACGCGCTGCCCGAGGTCGAGCGAAGCTGCGAGTCGTTCCAGCGCCGGTCTGCGGTCGCCTGTGCCGGCGATATCGAGCACCGCATCGGTATGCGCGAGACGGGCGAAGGCGCGCAGAACGATGTCCACGCCCTTGTACCGCTTGAGTCGGCCGAGATACGCGAAGCGCGGCGAGCGCGAGCGCGTACCGGCGATGGGCGTGAGATGCGCGGTATCGACTCCCGGGTAGATCACAGTGATGGACGAGCGCGGGATGCCCCGCAGCACGAGGTCGTCCGCCGTGCTATCGCTGATCGCCTGAAACGGAATTCTGCCGTACACGGATGCAAGGGGGCGCTCCGCGAGCCAGACCGCCGCGGCCAGGGGCAGGGGCGCTTCAGCAAACGCAGTCGCGCCAAAGAGGTGCGGCACCAGCGCAACGACCGGCGAGCGTCCACCGCCGGGGCGGCGCCACAATGGCGTATTGAGCGGCACCTTGTTGATGTCCTCGACGATCGCGTCGAACGGGGCGGCGGACGCGAGACCACGGTATGCCGCGCCAGCGAACGCGGGAAAAGTGTAGCGCGTACCGGCGCGGACCACCCGCATGCCATCGAGCTCCGCGCACGGCTCGCACCCGCGCCAGCCACCGCAGAGGAGGGTGACATCATGCCCTCGCCCGGCGAGGCGGCCGAATATCTCGTGCAGGTGCACCTCGGCGCCACCGGCAAGCGGATTCTCGCGATCCTGCCAGTTGACGACGAGAATGCGCACCGTCTCACCTGACCTCGAGACGGCCCATGCGCCGCGCGAGGGCATCGAGCACGCCGTTCACGAAGCGCGCGCTCCGGGCGCTCCCGAAGCGCTCGGCGAGTCGGACACCCTCATGGATCACGACTCGCGACGGAGTCTCGCCACGATGCAGCTCCGCCGCCGCGAGCCTCAGCACGGATCGCTCGACGGCGCCGAGTCGCTCGAGTCGCCAGTTCGCGGTTATATCCGCGATCTGGCGATCGAGCTCCTCGCGCGAAGCGATCAGCGTACGCACGATCTGTCCAGCGATGCGGCGCTCCTCGGATGGCACTGCCAGGTCGTCCCAGACTCGCTCTGCGACGTGGCCGAGCTCTTCGTCGCGGCGCAGGTCCCAGGCATAGACGGCCTGCAGCGCGCGCGCGCGGGCGCGCGACTCAAGTCGCGTCCGTGCCACCACGCTCCCGTGATGCCGTGCCAATCACCGGGGGTTTAATCACCGGGGGTTTAATCGCCGCGTGCTCAATCGCCGGGCGTTCAATCGCCGGGTGATCAGTCGGCTCGACGATGTCCGCGCCGGCATCGAGCCGATCGAAGAGGTCGGCCATCTCGAGCGCGGCCATGGCTGCGTCCCAGCCCTTGTTGCCATGGGGTCCGCCGGCGCGCGCGTCGGCCTGCGCGAGATCGTCGCATGTGAGCAGGCCGAACGCGATTGGGACGTCGTGTTCGGCCGCCGCCGCCGCGAGGCCGCGCGCGGCTTCACCGGCGACGTAATCGAAGTGAGGGGTCTCGCCGCGGATTACAGCCCCGAGCGCAACGATCGCGTCGTACCGCTCCGACCCCAGGAGCCGCCGAACCGCGAGGGGCAGCTCCCACGCCCCCGGCACCCAGACGACGTCGATGTCGCCGCTCGCGGTGCCGTGGCGCGTGAGAGCATCCGTCGCGCCATCTACAAGCCGCTGCGTTATGCTCTCGTTGAACCTGCTGACGACGACGGCGATGCGCCGGTGCCGGCCAGACGCGCTCCCTGCAAACTCGGCCATCTAGGACGCGAGCAGGTGACCGAGCTTCGCCCGCTTGGTTTCGAGATATCCGGCGTTCTCGTCGGTGGATGGCGGAACGAGCGGAACGCGATCCTCGACGCTCAGGCCGTAGCCCTCGAGACCAACCAGCTTGCGTGGATTGTTCGTCATCGGCCGGATCGAGCGAATGCCCAGGTCGAGCAGGATCTGAGCGCCGATACCGTAGTTTCTGAGATCGGGCTTGAAGCCGAGTTGCTCGTTCGCCTCGACGGTATCATGCCCCCCGTCCTGCAGCTCGTACGCCTTGAGCTTGTTGAGCAGCCCGATACCGCGCCCCTCCTGATCGAGATAGACGACGACACCGCGGCCCTCGGCCACGATCGTGCGCATCGCCATGTCGAGTTGCCAGCCGCAGTCGCAGCGCACGGAGTGGAACACGTCGCCCGTGAGGCACCTGGAATGCATCCGGGTCAGCACGCTCTCGCCGTCATGCACATCACCGCACACGAGGGCCACGTGCTCGTGCGCATCGACGTCGTTACGGTATCCGATGATGCGCCACGACCCGTGCTCCGTGGGGAGGCGGGCCTCCGCCACGCGGTGAACGAGGCGTTCGGTCTGCAGCCGGCGGGCGACGAGCTGGGCGACGGTGATGAAGGTGAGCCCGTGCGCAGCGGCGAACTTCTCTAGTTGCGGGCGCTTCGCGGTGGTCCCGTCATCGTCGAGGATCTCGCAGATGACGCCCGCGGGGTAGAGGCCGGCCAGCCGCGCGAGATCGACGGCTGCTTCCGTGTGGCCGACACGCTGCAGCACACCACCCTCGCGCGCACGCAGCGGGTGAATGTGCCCGGGCTTGCGCAGGTCGCCCGGAACCGACGCCGGATCGACTGCGACCTGGATGGTCTTCGCACGGTCCTGCGCACTGATCCCGGTTGTCACGCCGAAGCGCGGCGCGGCGTCGATGCTCTCGGTGAAGGCCGTGCGCTGCTCGTCGGTATTGGCAGCGCTCTGCGGGGCGAGGCGGAGCTGCTCGACACGCTCCGGCGGAAGCGCGAGGCAGATCATGCCGCCGGCACGCTTGATCATGAAGTTGATCAGCTCGGGCGTAACGCGCTGCGCCGCACAGATGAGGTCTCCCTCGTTCTCGCGATCCTCATCGTCGGCGACAATCACCAGTCGCCCGGCCGCGATGTCCGCTATTGCCCTGTCCAGATTCCCCGTAGGCATCTCGTTACCCGCTGATGTCAGTGGCGCGCGGCGTACGGCGCGAGCAGCCGCTGAACGTGTTTCGCGATCATGTCCGCCTCGACGTGCACGCTGTCGCCCGTGGCCAGCGCACCGAGCGCCGTGTGTGTGCGCGTGAACTCGATGATCGAGACCTGCACGACGTCGGGCGCGGGCAGGTCGTTCACGGTGAGACTCACGCCATCCACGGCGAGCGAGCAGCGTGACACCATAAGTTCGAACAGCGAGGGCGGAAGGGCAAGATCCGCGAGCAGCGCATCCTCGCGCGAAACCACTCGCTCCACCACCGCCACGCCGTCGACATGGCCCTGCATGAGATGTCCGCCCAGCCGATCGCCGAGGCGCAGCGCGCGCTCGAGATTCACCTTCTTCCCCTCATGCCAGTCGCCGAGCGTCGTGCGTTCGAGCGTAGTCGTCACACCGGCCACATCGAACCAGCCGCTTCCCCACCGCAGTACGGTGAGGCAGACGCCGTTCACCGCGATGCTCTCACCGTCCGACAGCGCGTCGTACGAGCAGCGCAACCTGAACTCCCGTCCCGCGTTAGTCGTCGAGACCCGCTCGACCGTTCCCACATCGTCCACGAGGCCGGTGAACACTGCACTCATCCAGGGGCATAGGTAGTCATCAGATCGTCGCCGAACGCTCGACGCGCGATAACGCGGAGCCGCCGAGCTCCCGCCGCGGCGGCAGTTGGCGCCGACCCGAAGGCCGGGAGTGACCCTTCGCCCAGCACGACGGGCGACTGAAAGATAATCAGTCGATGCACGTGCGAGCGCGCGATCAGCGCGCCCGCGAGCGCGGCTCCGCCCTCCACGAGCAACGACTGCACGCCGAGGCGTCTCAGTGCGCGCAAACCATCGTCCAGCGACGCAACCACCAGGAGATTCACGCCTGCCGCTCTCAGCGCCGCGCCGCGCGCGGAATCCGGGTGCTCCGCTACGACGATCACCGGGACTTCGCGAGCCGACTTGACGAGGTTGCTCTCGAGCGGCAACCGGGCGGTTCGGTCGAAGACGACGCGGCGGGGCGGCACACGCGGCGCCCGTACGCCGCGCACCGTGAGGAGCGGGTTGTCGGCGAGAGCGGTGCCGATGCCGACGGCCACCGCATCACTGCCCCCACGCAGACGGTGCACCTCACGCCGCGCGCGCTCACCGGTGAGCCATCCCGGTGTGCGCGTTGCATCTGCAATGGCGCCGTCGAGCGACATGGCCAGCTTGAGCGTGAGAAAGGGCGTGTCATGCGCGGCCGCATGAAAGAACGCTGCGTTCAGCTCGCGCGCTGCTTCTCCCTCGACGCCGGCTTCGAAATCGATACCGGCGTCGGCCAGCCGTGCGCCGCCGCCAGCCGCGGCCGGCGTGGGATCGGCCGTGGCCGCAACCACCCTGCGGACACCGGCCGCGATGAGAGCGTCAGCGCATGGCGGCGTGTGGCCAATGTGTGCGCAAGGCTCGAGCGTGACGTAGACCGTACTGCCCCGCGCCCGCGCTCCGGCCGTCCTGAGCGCCACCGTCTCGGCGTGCTCACCGCCGTAGAGCGCGTGAAAGCCCTCGCCCGCGATCTCGTCTGCGCGAACGACGACGGCGCCGACCATGGGGTTCGGCGCCGTCTGTCCCCATCCCTTTCGGGCGAGGGTGAGCGCCCGGCGCATGAACGCGCTATCGCGCGCCGTGGCCGGGTCGCTTGGATCCTTCATGCTTCAGAGGCCGATGCGGAACCCGATCGAGCCATAGATACGCGAATCATCGGCGGCCTTGCCGTTGAACTGGTTGAACGTCGCAACATCACCACCCGAGACGAGTCCGATTTCCCCGACGAACTTCGCCATCAGGAGGTTGAAAGACACGTCGGCGAAATAATTGGTCCTCGTCAGATCCTGATCGAGCGCGATCTCGTCGCTCTGCGCTCCGGCCAGGTCACCCTGAACGATCGCGGACGACTTGTAGCTGTCCTGACCCGCGCCGAGTGCGATGCCGAACATCATGAGCGACTTGCTCGCGACAACGCGCCAGCTCGAGGTCTCGAGAGAGAGACCGCGCACCGCGAGTTCCGCGCCGGTCGTGGCCGCCGAAACGTTGGTCACGGGCAGGTCCCGCTTCATGTACGTGACAGACAGGCCGGGTACGACGAGCGATTCCTGCAGCAGTCCGACGCGCGCCCCGTAACCGACCTTGAGACCGCCCTCGGGTGTCGCCACCGAGACTTCATTGCCCTCGAACTCCGGAAGATAGGCGGCACTCAGGAGAAGATCGACACCACCCACCTTCGTAAGACCGAGGGGAAGGCCGCCGAAGACACCGATCGCCGCGTCGACCGCGGGAAGGGCGATCACCTGCGTGCTCGTCTCATACGTGCTGGCCGTCGCGCCGGCCGGACTCGGGGTGACGTCTTCCACCTTGGGCAGCGAGCCCTGGACAGCGTTGGCACGAATCGAGACGGTGAAGTGCCCGATGCCGCCCAGCGTTCCGCCCTGGCCCAGCGTCGCATTCCCGCCGGCGATCGCCGTGCCGAGCTGGGGCGCCATGTAGTTGAACAGGTCTACCGCCTTCTGACATGCGTCCTGCGTGATCTGCTCGCGGGACGTGGGGGCACCTCCAGGGCACGCCGACTGCGCCTCGAGCTGCGTCGCGCCGAATAACACAAGCGCCGTGGCAACCAGACTCCGCTTCATTGTCTCTCCTCGTTGAGAATTACCCGGCCGGATCCCGCAACTACGCGGCCCAGTGGCCAGCCGTGAACGCCGGCTGCCGCCGCGCTCGCAATGACCCTGCTGGCCGCGTCGGCACCGGTGATGACTACCATACCGACGCCCATGTTGAACGCGGGAAACATCTCCCGGCGCGGAACCTGGCCGGCCCGCTCCAGGACGAGGAACAATTCGGGGACTTCCCAGCTCGAAGGTTCCACCACCGCGTCGAGATTCCGGGGCAGAGCGCGGTTGAGATTGCCCGGAATCCCACCGCCCGTGATGTGGGCCATGGCGTGAATGTGACCCAGGACCGGCTTCAGGGCCGCGAGGTATGACCGGTGGACCGTGAGGAGGACATCGGCCGTTGAACCACCGCCACCCGGAAACGGGTCGTTCGGCGCGAGCCGGAGTCGTTCGGTCACGATGCGGCGCGCGAGCGAGTAGCCGTTCGTGTGCAGCCCGCTGCTGGCGAGCGCGACCAGCACGTCCCCGTCGGAAACGCGTTCCGCACCCAGCACCGCGTCCTCCTCCACATGGCCGACGATGAACCCGGCGAGATCGTAGTCCGGCGGGGCATAGACGCCGGGCATCTCCGCGGTTTCGCCGCCGATGAGGGCGCATCCGTTCTCCCTGCACCCGGCCGCCACTCCCGAGACGATCTGCTCCGCCACCTCGGGAATCAGCTTGCCGAAGGCGAGGTAGTCGAGGAAGAAGAGCGGCAGCGCGCCCTGCACGAGAATGTCATTGACGCAGTGGTTCACCAGGTCGTGTCCCACGCTGTCGTGCCGCCCAGCTTCGATGGCGACCTTGACCTTGGTACCCACTCCGTCCGCGCTCGCCACCAGCAGCGGCGGCCTGCCATCACCAGGCATCCGGAACATGCCGCCGAAGCCGCCGAAGGCGCCGACGGCGCCCGGCGTTCGCGTCGATTCCACGAGCGCGCGCATGCGTTGTTTCGCGCGCTCGCCAGCCGCGATGTCGACGCCGGCCGCGCTGTAGTCGAGCGGGTCGCTCACCCTGGCACATCCTCCTCGAACGCGACCAGGCGGCGGAACTCGCCCACGCGCGCCTGTATCTCCTGCGGTCCGATCTCGAGCAGTCGATCGATGGAGAACCGCTCGACGGCGAAGGAGCCCAGCGCCGAGCCGGTCACGACTGCGCGGCGGAGGTTTGGCTCACTGAGGTCACCGGTGCGCGCCAGGTAGCCCATGAACCCGCCGGCGAAGGAGTCTCCGGCACCGGTAGGGTCGAACACCTCCTCCAGCGGATAGGCCGGCGCAAAGAAGACGGTTTTCGGCGTGAACATGAACGCACCGTGCTCGCCCTTCTTGATGATCACGTGCTTCGGTCCGCGCTCCATGATCCAGCGGGCGGCCTTCACGAGGTTGCTCTGCTCCGTGAGCTGCCGCGCCTCGCCGTCGTTGAGGGTAACGAGGTCCACGCGCGACAGGAGCTCTATGAGCTCTGGTCGTCTGCTCTCGATCCAGAAGTTCATCGTATCACACGCGACGAGCTTCGGCTGCTTCACCTGACTCAGAACTTCGAGCTGAAGGCGCGGGTCGATGTTGGCCAGAAAAACGAACGGTGCGTTCCGGAACTGATCGGGTATCTTCGGCCGGAAGTTGGAGAACACGCCGAGGTGTGTCTCGAGCGTCTCGGCGGCGTTGAGGTCGTGGCGGTAGCGACCGCGCCACCGGAAGGAAGGTCCATCCGCGGTCTCGAGCCCCGCCAGGTCCACGCCGCGATCGGCGAGAGGTCGAAAGCGATCCCGCGGGTAGTCCGTGCCGACGACACCGACGAGCTGCACGGTTGCGAGATGGCTCGCCGCGGCGGAGAAGAACGTGCCGGAGCCACCGAGCACGTCGTTGGCCCTGCCGAAGGGCGTCTCGACTGAATCGAGAGCTACGGAGCCGACTACGAGTACTGTCATTGGACCAGGAAGAAGGTGGGCGATCGCTCCGAGCCGCGACAGGCGCGGCGCGATCGCTTTCGCTGCGCTGGACTCTACATCCGTTCCGGGGCGGAAATGCCGAGCAGTGCGAGCCCGTTGCGCAGCACGATCTGCGCGGCGCGCGCGAGCACGAGCCGCGCGCGTGTGATCGGCTCCGGCTCATCGAGCACGTGATGCTTGTGGTACCATGTGTGGATCAGGCGCGCGGTTTCCAGCAGATAACCGGCTGCGCGGTGCGGTTCGAGTGCGTCCGCGGCGCCGGCAATCACGGCCGGAAAATCGAGCAGAGCCTTGATGAGCGCCTGCTCTTCCGGTTCGCGCAGCACGGCGAGATCGGTATCGGTGCCCGTAACCGACACCGGATCGATCTCGCCAACGCGGAATATGCCGCTCATTCGCGCGTGCGCCATCTGGATGTAGTAGACGGGGTTCTCTTCCGACTGCGAGCGAGCGAGGTCGAGGTCGAACTGAAGCTGTGATTCTCCCTTGCGCATCAGGAAGAAGTAGCGAACCGCGTCGCGCCCTACCTCATCGATGAGGTCACGCACTGTCACGTAGCTGCCGGCACGCTTCGAGATCCTCACCTCCTCGCCCGCACTCACGACCGTGACCATCTGGTGCAGCACGTAGTCGGGGTACCCTTCAGGTATTCCCATGCCGAGGGCCTGGAGACCGGCGCGCACGCGCGTCACGGTGCTGTGATGATCCGCACCCTGCACGTTGACGGCGCGATGAAAGCCGCGGTTCCACTTTGTCACGTGATACGCGACGTCGGGGACGAAGTAGGTGAAGGTCCCGTCGCTCTTGCGCATCACTCGATCCTTGTCGTCACCAAAGCTGGTCGTGCGGAGCCAGAGCGCGCCCTCGTGCTCGTACGTCTGGCCGGCATCGCGCAGCGCGTCTACGGTTGCCGCCACGCGCCCTTCCGTGTAGAGCGAGGATTCGAGAAAGTAGCGATCGAACTCCACGCCGAACGCCTGCATGTCGAGGTCCTGTTCAGCCCGGAGTGCATGCACGGCGAAACGCGTGATGCGGTCCATGAGGGAACCGGAGCCGTCGGATGCCGGCGAGCCGGCGCCTGCAATCAGCCGCGATGCGGCGGTCGCTGCGTCGCCTTTGCCGCCATGTTCGGCGACAAAGCGCGCGGCGAGTTCGCTCACGTATTCACCGTGGTATCCGCCCTCCGGGATCGCTGCTTCCTCGCCCGCCATCGCGCGAACGCGCGCAAGCACCGACGCGCCGAGATTGACGATCTGTGCACCTGCGTCGTTGTAGTAGAACTCGCGGGATACCGACCATCCCGTCCATTCCAGCAGAGACGCTATGGCGTCGCCGAGCGCGGCCTGTCGGCCGTGGCCGACGTGAAGTGGCCCCGTCGGATTGGCCGACACGAACTCCACGTTTGCCAGGCGGCCGCCGCCGTTCGCGGCGCGACCGAATCGCTCGCCGGCGCTCAGGATGGAAGGCAGTCCCCCTGCGAGCACACCCGGTTCGAGGTGAAAGTTGATGAACCCCGGACCGGCCACGTCGGTGCGCGCCACGCCCACGCGTTGCAGGTCGAGATTCGCGACCAGCGACTCGGCTATTTCGCGCGGCTTGCGACGCAGCGGGCGCGCGAGCAGCAGCGCCATATTCGTGGCCCATTCGCCGTGGGCGGGATCGCGCGGGCGCTCGAGCTGTGGATCGATCGGCTCGGGCGCGCCGAGCGACCGCGCCGCGTCGATGAGCGCGGCGCGGATGAGGTCTGACGCTGCGGTCACTCGCTGCCCGAATCCTTTCTGGTGGGTGTCGGAGAGGCGGTGGTCTTCTTGCCGCTCGTCGCTGTGTCTCCCTTGTCCTTTGCGGCCTTCCCATCGGAAGCGGCGCCCTTGCTGGCGTCGGCAGCTTTCTTCTCCCGGTTCGCTCCATCGCCGCCGGGGCTGGCTCCGGTGTCGGTACCGGAGCTGCTCCCGGTCCCCGATCCACTCGCGTCGGATATCGGCTCCCCGCCCCCGCCGTCCTTCGTCGACGCACCTGCCTTGGGATAGTCCGTTATGTAGAACCCGGAGCCCTTGAAGAGAAGACCGCCCCCTGCCGATAGCCGGCGCTCGGCGACGGCACCGCAGTCGGGACACGGTACCTCGGCGGGTGCATCACTGATCTTGCGGTAGAATTTCTCGAAGTCATGCCCTGCAGGACAATGGTACTCGTAAGTCGGCATTGGGTGGGAGCTTGATGTAGTGACGCGTACTTCGAAAAGCTACTTGGGCGAAACCACGTGTACAAGCGAAGTGGAGACGACGCCTGTGCGAGCTCTGTCTGGCTGGGCAGACAGGCCGGCGTCAGATGACATGTAGAAGACAAGACTGCGACTATCTCAAGCTGGGTGGCTTGTTTGTCGAGATTCTCCGCCGTGAGCGGGGTAAAGCGGGTCACGCCGCCGGACGGTAGCTCTTCCAGCACGAGGCGAGCGTGTCGGATATCTCCCCGACCGTCGCGCGCAAACGTACTGCATCGATGATGAGCGGCATGAGGTGAGGCCGATCCAGCGAGTAGTCAGCAGCCAGATACGCCCCCGCCGCCGTACGCAGCAGGTCGAGCGAGCGCGCCAGTGCCGCCGCGTCGCGCTTCGACCGCACCCGCACCAGTCGTTCGGTCTGGTCACGCTCGAGCGCGGAGTAATCGGGCGCCGCGAGGATGGGCGCCGGGCGATCGTCCGCGAACCGGTTCACGCCCACGATGATGCTGTCGCCGGACTCAACGGCAAGCTGCTGCTCGTACGCGCTGCGCGCGATCTCCTCCTGAAAGAATCCGGCTGCCACGGCCCGCTCGGCTCCTCCCAGCTCGTCGACGCGCTGGAGCAGTGCCGTCGCCCGCTCCTCGATCTCGTCGGTGAGCGATTCCACGTAGTAGCTCCCTCCCAGCGGATCCGCGGTGGCCGTTGCGCCCGACTCGTGCGCGATGATCTGCTGCGTTCGCAGGGCCAGCGTCGCGGCGTCCGCCGTGGGGAGCGAGAGCGCTTCATCGTACCCGTTGGTGTGCAGCGACTGCGTGCCGCCGAGCACCGCCGAGAGCGCCTGAAGGGCAACGCGGACCACGTTGTTGAGCGGCTGCTGCGCCATGAGTGTGACGCCGCCGGTCTGTGTATGGAAGCGCAGGCGGCAGCCCGCGTCCGCGGCGCCGAACCGCTCGCGCATGAGGCGCGCGTACATGCGCCGGGCAGCACGGAACTTCGCTGCTTCCTCGAAAAGATCGCTGTGCGCGGCGAAAAAGAAGGAGAGCCGCGGCGCGAAGCTGTCGATCTCCAGTCCGGCAGCAAGCGCGCGCTCGACGTACTCGATCGTGTTCGCAAGCGTGAATGCGAGCTCCTGCACCGCGGTCGCGCCGGCCTCGCGCATGTGATATCCGGAGATCGATATCGGATTCCACCCCGGAACTTCCTCCGCGCAGAAGCGGAACATCTCGGCGATGAGCGCGAGGCTGGGCGCGGGCGGATAGATGTACGTGCCGCGCGCGATGTATTCCTTGAGTATGTCGTTCTGCACCGTACCGCTGAGCGCGCTGCGCGCGATCCCGCGCTCCTCCGCGACAACGATGTACATGGCGAGCAGCGTGGATGCCGTGGCGTTGATCGTCATGGACGTGGACACGCGATCGAGTGGGATCCCATCGAGCAGGACATGCATGTCCTCGACCGTGTCGATCGCCACGCCCACCCGCCCGACCTCACCGCCGGCGCGCGGCGAATCCGAGTCGATCCCCATCTGAGTGGGAAGATCAAAAGCCACGGACAGTCCCGTCTGACCGGCGTCGAGCAGATGGCGAAAGCGCTGGTTGGTCTCGCTCGCGGTTCCGAAGCCGGCGTACTGCCGCATCGTCCAGAGCCGTCCGCGGTACATGTCCGGCTGTACGCCGCGGGTGTAGGGATAACTCCCCGGATCAGCCAGCGCGTCGGAACAGGGCGCGCTGTCGTCGCGCGGGCGGTACAGGATGTCGATCGGGAGCCCGGACGGCGAGCGCCCTGCGCTCACGCGCCCACGCTGGACGGTACGCCGCCGAGCATCTCCAGCACGAGGTCGATCTCGGCGCGGCTGCCGATGTAGAGTGGCGTTCGCTGGTGCAGCTCCGTGGGATGGATGTCGCGGATGCGCTGCACGCCGTCCGTCGCGGCTCCTCCGGCCTCCTCCACAATGAAGGCGAGGGGATTGGCTTCGTACAGCAGCCGCAGCTTCCCCCTCTCCGCCTTGCGATTGGCCGGATATGCGAACAGGCCGCCCCCGAGCAGGTTCCTGTGGAAATCCGCGACGAGAGACCCCACGTAGCGGCCGCTCAGTGGCCGGCGTCCGCCCTCGAGGCCGCGGCACACACGCATCAGCGCGCGAACGGAATCATCCCAGTCGGCTTCGTACGAGTCGTTGACGGAGAGGTAGCGGCCCTGCTCCGGAATGCGGATGTTCGGGTGGGAGAGCAGGAACTCGCCGATCGACGGATCGTAGGTGAAGCCGTGCACGCCCTGGCCGGTCGTGTACACGAGCATGGTGCTGGAACCGTAGATGACGTAGCCCGCCGCCACCTGCCGGCGCCCGGGCTGGAGCATGTCTTCCATCTCCCCCTGCCGGCCGCGCGTGATCTTCCGGAGCACCGAGAATATCGTCCCCACCGGCACGTTCACATCGATGTTGGACGAGCCGTCCAGGGGATCGAAGAGCAAGCAGTACTTGCCGCAGCGAAAGCCCTCGGGAATCTGAATGATCCCCGGCTCTTCCTCCGACGCCATTGCGCAGAGGCGGCCGCCATGATCCATCGCCTTGATTATCGTCTGGTTGGCGAAGACATCCAGCTTCTGCTGGATCTCGCCCTGCACGTTCTCCCCTTCCGTAGCACCCAGGATGTCCACGAGGCCGGCGCGCCGCACCTTGCTGGTGATCATCTTGGCCGCGAGCGCGACGTCGTAGAGAATGCCCGAGAGCTCGCCCGTGGCTTCGGGGTGCAGTCGCTCCTGCTCGATGATGAACCGGTCGATCGTGATGACAGAAGTGGGTGTGTGCTGAACCACGGTTAGGTATCCTGTGAAGGTGACCCGTCGACCGGCGGGCTGGTCATCGCGCGCGCCCACTCCCGTGCATCGACTTCGAACCGGTTCTGGCGATAGCCCACGCGCAATGTCTCCCACAGGTAGTGGAGCGGGAAGAACGAGCAGGTCTCAAACTGGTGGACATGACGAAGTTCGTGCAAGAGCAGTTCCGGGGACGCCGAGCGCTCCGATGAGACGAAGATCGTCCGCCAGAGCGTGATGCCCGCCACGCGCCGGCGGCCAAGTGCCCAGCCCCCTGCGAGCAATGGCAGCCCGCCGCGCCTGTAGCGCGCCCGCCTCAGTTCGGGAAAGCGATCGAGCAACGCCGGCGGCGGCGACCAGCGACTGCCGATCAGCGCGGCAACGGCTCTGGCGACAGTGTCCATTGTCCGTCTCCGGCCTCCACTTCCAGCGACTCCCCATCGGTACGCACAACGATCGATCCGAGCAGGTCCGTGCGCAGAACGTCCGCTCCGGATCCCGCGAGAGCGCGCAGTACATCGGCGCTCGGATGGCCGTAACGATTCCCGGCGCCCACGGAGATGAGCGCGATCGACGGCCGCACTGCTTCCAGGAATGCCAGCGTCGAGCTCGTGGCGCTCCCATGGTGGCCCACCTTGAGCACGTCGGCCCTCAGATCGACATCGCGTTCCAGCAACCACGCCTCCTCCGCGCGTTCCGCGTCGCCGACAAGCAGGAAGCGGACCGTGCCGTATTTCACCAGCGCGACGGCGCTGGCTTCGTTCGGGTCCGAGAGACTTGCGGTCCAGGCCGAATCGGGCGCCAGAAAGGCGATGCGCACTCCGTCGAGCACCAGCGAATCGCCGGGGTGCGCGCGGCGCCAGGCCGTGCCCGACTCTCGCGCTGCGCCGAGCGTCGCCCGGTAGGCATCGGTGCCCAGAACGAACGCGGCATCCCACGAGCTCGCCGGCCGCAGTGAGCGGATCACGCTGGCCGCGCCACCCACGTGATCGCTGTGCGGGTGAGAGAGGACGAGCGAGGCGAGCGCACCACCTCGCCGGCGAAGGTACGGGATCACCGTCGCACGACCGGCGTCGCCACCACGCCATCCGCCACCGGCGTCGAAGAGTACCCAGCGACCCCTGGGCGTGCGGAGCGCGATGGCATCGCCCTGCCCCACGTCGATCATGTGCAGTTCCAGCAATCCGGACCGCGTCGGGATGAAGGGCAGCCAGGCGATCGTGGCGAGTGCTGCGCATGCGATGATGATCGGTCGCGCCGGATATCTGCTCACGCACGCAGCGATGCCGGCGCACGTGGCCACGCCCGCGGCCACCGCCGCCGCCAGCGTCGGAGAGACATCGATGGAAGCAGAGGGGACGGCCGCACCCGCCCGGGCGACAGCGTCGAACGCAACGAGCAACGGATGCGCGGCATCCGCCATGAACCGCGCGACCGAAGGCAGCGGCGCACATAGCAGCGCGATGAAGAGTGCCGGCTGGAGCAACGCAATGATCGGGGCGGCCACGAGATTGGTGACGGGGCCGATCAGGCTCACCCGGCCGAATGTCCACGCAACGAGAGGCGCCGTCGCGAGCGTCGCGAGCGTGGACGCGACGAGGTCGCGTGCGAGCGCGTACCGCCACCCTGCAAGCCGGCCTCGCAGCGCGCGGCGAGAGAGAGACCGCGCAGCGATCAGACCGGCAATGCCGGCGACGCTGAGCTGATAGCCGAGGTCGAGTACCGTGCGCGGGTCGGCGAGCGGCACCAGAGCACCCAGCGCAAGCGACGCCCACGGCGACGTCGGGCGCTGAACGATCATGGAGCTGGCGGCCACGGCCAGCATGGTGCCCGCGCGAACAGCGGGCGCGGGTGCGCCGATGACCATGACGTAGAACACCGTCGTCGCAACCGCAGCCGCACTCGCCGCACGGCTTGGGAACCGCAGTATCCGGAAGAGAAGCTGAGCGGCCATCGCGATGATGGCCACGTGCAGGCCGGAGATGGAGAGCGCATGCACAAGGCCCGCCGCGGCGAAGCGGTCGCGCAGCTCGGGCGTTATCGAGCGCGTGTCGGCGACGAGCAGCGCACGCGCGAGAGGAGCATCCTCGCGGAAGGAGGCATCGATCGCCGCCGTCGCCCGCCGGCGCAGGTGCCCGGTAATCGAGGGACCGTCGATCTCCCGCACGGTTGCCTGGCGAACGAGCATCCCGCGCCTGGTGGGCACGGGCGCTCCGCGAACGGCCGCAACGGAACCATCGCGCGCCCGGCCGCGCGCGACGAGCAGCGTGATGTCGAGCCGGCAGCCACCGCCCTCCAGCTCGGCCCTGGCGCTCCGGCCGGCGCCCGCATCGCCGTGGAGCCGCACTGTCCACGAGGAGTCGCGCACTGCGCCGGCAGCGCAGTGCCGGTCCGCCACGCTCGTCGCATTTCCCAGGAGCACACCGCCCACCAGGATCACGCCGAGCGCGGCCGCCGTTCTCCGCGCTGTCGCGGCCACTGCCACGGCCGCCATCAGGCTCGCGGCAACGATACCGGATAGCAGATCGCCGCCGAACCCCACAAGGAGCCCGACGGCGAAGGCGAGATACCCGGCCGCAATGAGCGGCACAGACCCTCCGTACGCGCTAGGGTTTGCCTTGCATCCTTGCGGTCGCCGCTGCCGCATCCCCATGGCGCGGGTTGGCGGCGACTCGCTTCATGGCATCGAGCAGGAGCACGGTGAGCTCCGCCGTCGCCTGATCGTAGGATAGCTGTACGCCGGTCACGACTTCGCCCAGAGGCGGGTTGCCACTCACGTATCGGGGACGAGTATTGTTCAATGCGAAGGTGATCACATCATCCTGGCAACGCGGGCAGCTACAATAATCGGAGCTGCGCTCGAGAAGGCGCTTGTAGACGGACCTGAGGGCACCCTCGATGACGTTCTTCATACAGCGACGGGCAGCGGCTCGGGGGATACAGCGATGGGCAGCGGCTCGCGGGCGCCGATGACCGCAGCCGTGAAGGTCGATCCCGTCGTGCCTGTGAGCTCCACGGTGAAGTAGCGACCGATCATCGTCTCATCCCCGGGCAGGAGTACGGTCCTGAAGTCGCGCGTGCGCGCCTGCAACAGTCCCCCGCGTCGAGCCGTCTTCTCCACGAGCACCTCGGCGCGTGCACCCAGAAGCGCCACGTTGCGCTGGCGAGCACCCGTTCGGACCTCACTGATGAGACGCGCCAGACGTTCACCCGCCACGGAATCGGGCACACTGTCCGACGCCGGAAAGCGCGTTGCCGGGGTCCCCTCTCGGGGCGAGAACATGAAGGTGAAGGCATCGTTGAAGCCGACCTCGCGCACGGCACTGATCGTATCCTCGAAGTCCGCATCGCTCTCGCCGGGAAAGCCGACGATCATATCAGTGGTCAACGCCAGCCCGGGGATCGCAGCGCGCAGGCGCTCGACGCAGCACATGTAGCCGCCGCGCGTATAGCGCCGAAGCATTCGCCGCAGCACGGCCGTGGAGCCCGACTGCATGGGCAGATGCACATGTTCGCACACGGCGGCAGTGTCGGCCATGGCCGCGATCACGCGATCGCTGAAGTCGTTTGGATGCGGACTCGTGAACCGAACGCGGCGTATGCCGCTCACGGCGCCGACGGCGCGCAGCAGGTCGGCAAAATCGTGAGTCCCATCGTTGTACGAGTTGACGGTCTGGCCAAGCAGGACGACCTCGGACATGCCCTGGTTGGCGACTGCGTCGACCTCGCGGACAACGTCGACCAGCCGGCGGCTGCGCTCCGGCCCGCGCGTCGTGGGCACGATGCAGTACGTGCATCGGTAGTTGCAGCCGCGCTGCACGGGGATCCACGCCTTTACCCCCTCGAAGCGGCGCGGCATGAAGTCCTCGTAGTGCTCGCTGAGATCGAAATCCGTGGACGTGGTGCGCTCGCCTTGCCGCGCCCCATCGATGAGCGCCGGCAGCGCGCGATAGCCGTCGGGACCGATCACGAGGCTCACGTGCGCGGCCCGGTCGAGCAGATCGTGCTTGAGCCGCTGGGCCATGCAGCCGGTGACGCCCAAGACCGTATCCTCGCGCATGTGCCGCTTTAGCTCGCCCAGGCGGCCAAGTACGCGCTGCTCGGCGTGATCGCGTATGGCGCAGGTGTTCACGAGTATCACGTCCGCGCCATCCGGTACGTCCACGGAATCATAGCCGGCGCTCGTCAGTGATCCGAGCATGAGCTCGGAATCGCTGACGTTCATCTGGCAACCGTATGTCTCGATATACACGGTGGGGCGCGAAGAGGCGGTCATTGTCAGTGAAAGCTGGTTCTGGCGCTACTGGTCGCAGCGTCACCTGGAATGGAGCGCGCGGGAGGGCGCACGGGAAGGCGCATGTGAAAAGCGCTCCCCCCCCCTCCCTCTCCCTCGCTCTGCACCCATATGCGGCCACCATGCGATTCGATGACCAGCCGGCAGAAGGCGAGTCCGAGTCCCGAGCTGCGCACGCGTGGAATATTTGGCGTCTTCACCTGCTCGAACTTGCGGAAGATGATCTCATGGTACTGTGGCGGGATGCCGGGCCCGTTGTCGGCCACGGTCAGCAACACGCCATCGGTGTCCCTGCGCGCGCTCAAACGCAGCGCGACTGCTCGCGCGGAATGCGTGAGTGCGTTCTGGATGAGATTGCCGAACACGCGCTTGAGCAGCGCCTTGTCGGCTTCGAAGACGGGGACATCGTCGGCAACATCGATCGTGCTGCTCGCACCTTCCTGCTGAAAACGCACTGACCATTCGTGTGCGACCTCCGCCAGGAGAGCAGCCGGCGCCACGGGCGCCAGATCGAGCGCCAGCGTCGCTTCCTCGAGACGGGCGACCTCGAGGAGGTCATCGATGAGGGCGAGCAGGTCCTCCGATTTACCTTCCGCGTCCACAAGCGCCCTGCGCTGGCCGTCGGTGATCGCGCCGAAGTCGCCATCGATGACCATCTCCAGTGCTGCGAGCACGGATGTGAGTGGCGTCTTGAGGTCGTGGACGATCATCTTCATGAGATCGTCCTTCACCTTTTCCAGCTCCCGCAGCTTGCGGAAACTCTCCTCCAGCGCGTCGGTCGCAGCCTTCAGGCGAAGGAGACTGCGTACGCGCGCACCGAGCACCAGGCGGTTGTGCGGCTTGGTGAGAAAATCATCGCCGCCTGCCTCGATGCCCTTCACGCGATCCGTCGTGTCGTTGAGCGCGGTGACGAAGATGACCGGGATGCGGGCCGAGCGCGGGTCGCGCTTTATCCGGCGGCAAACCTCGAACCCCGTGGACCGGTCATCCACACCAAGGTCACCGGCCGGCATCGACACATCGAGGATGCACAGATCAGGCGTCTCCGCGAAGCAGAGCGCGAGAGCCGAGGGTCCGTCGTACGCGGCAATCGTGCGGAATCCCAGCGTGTGAAGCTGGTCGAAGAGCAGCTCGACGTTCGTCGCCACGTCGTCGGCGACCAGGACGACAGGCGCACCGGGCGGCGGCTCGTCGGCGCCGGCCGAATGCTCGAACGGGTGGCCGTTATCGGACATTCCGGATCAGGGACGGACGGTGACCGCCATGCTCAGAATCCACGAACGCTCGCGCCGATCGCCGTCGTCCGACCGCGTCACTCGCTGCAGGCCGATGTCAATGTTCGACCTGTTTCCGCGCAGCGGTATGCCGAAGCCGGCTGCGAATCCGCGCTCGCCCACCTGCGAGCCCGTGGAGCTGAATGGGAGCGTGCGCCAGCGACCGCCTGCGCGCAGCGGAAGCGTTACGCCGAATATTCGGGGTCCTTCGAGCTCCGCGCCGAGTCCGAACTCGCGGGTATCGTAGGCCGTCGCGGCACCCGTCCCGAGTTCCTGCATGGAGGACCATCCCTGCCACTCGTATCGGACCGCGATTGCGGCCCCGCTGATCCCGGAATAGCCCACCGAGGCGCCGATGCGATCGGGCACACCGGCCGCGGTGCGTTCCTCGTCGTCGATGTAGGTGGTGAGATCACGACCGAGCCGCGCGGAAAGGGCGAGCGCCAGGTTCTCGACGGGGCTCCACAGCACTCCGGCCGATGCCGCGGTGCCACCGTACCCGATCTGCGATGTCTCGCCAAATGATGCGAAGCTCGAATCGTCGAAGACGCGTCCGACGAATATGCGGTTCTCGCCCGTGAGTGCGTGCAACCCCACGCCGAACCGGAGGCGATCAGCGACTCGCCAGCCGATCCCGAGCCGGAGATCGTTGATCGCACCTTCGCTGCGGAACGTCTCGATCGACGTCACCGTCTCGCCCGCGACTATCTCCTCGGTGCGCACGCTGGTCGCCGACGTGCGATCCAGAAAGGTTGCTACCGAAAGGCCGAGCGTCAGCCGCGATCCGGCTGGAATCCCCACCATGACCAGGGGGAAACGAACAACACGCGATCCCCCTTCGGCATCGCCGACGAATACACGCCGGAACTCCGGCGCGTACTCCACGTAGAGCGCCGCCGGCCCCCAGTTGGCCAGCGTGGCGGGATTGATCGGTGTCTGAGGATCCAGCTCCGCGAAGGCACCGCCCGTTGCGAGGGCGCGCGCGCTGAGATGGCCCGGTGGAAAGCCGAAACCCTGGCCGCTCAGCGTTCCCTGAGCCAGGGCCAGCACCGGCGCCAGGGCCAGGAGCAGCGCCGCCCCTATCGACATGTTCATCATGGAAGCCCGAAACCCACGCGCGGAATGTAGGTGAGTCGAAGCCGCGGCCTCAGATCGGCGGCAGCCTCGCTCGAGTAGAACCGGAAGGAGCCCGGAAGGGTGCCTTCCGATTCCGTGAAGAGCACGATCGCGCGCGGTGTCTCCTCCGGATCCTGTGACAACCAGATTCGAAGCAGATTGACGATGTCGAGCACCTGCACGTCGCTGTCGTCCGGGTCGATCACGAGCGAATCCACGCGGATGCCGGTAACGAAGAAGAGCGAAGCCTTGGCCGGATCCGTCACGCTCGCGTTCGCGGTTACCAGGGCTGTCCGGACGACGATGTCATCGAATCCGGGGCCGCCGAACCCCGGAACCGGCGTGAGCAGGAGCTGGGCGCGAACAATGGTGGTCGAATCCAGAACGGACGACGGAAGATCGAACCGAAGGTATGTGCGTCGGCCGGGGAGCCCACCGACAATCAGCTCGTCCGCTCCCGGCGGCGGCGTTCCATCGAGCACGATCGTGTAGTCCGCCAGATTGCGAGCGAGGTCGGGATCCGCCTCCGGCGTCGCCGAGCTGACGGCCACCGAATCCAGCAGGATCGTGTCGGGCACGGCATCGAAGACAAGCTGGGCAGACCGCTGGCCCTCGGCCGTGCCGATCCGAAGCTGCACGGACTCGCCCAGCGCACCCGAGGCCGCAATGCCGATTCTGAGTGCAGAATCGCCCTCGATCGCGTCGAGCAGAGCCGAGTCGGAGAGCGGAATGTGGATCGAGTCCGCGAAGGCTGCCGAGGAGAGGCGGTCGCCGGCGATCCTGGCGCCACCAATGCGTCGCTCGGGAACGAACCGCGCCGCGAGATCCGCCGCCACCGTGTCGGTGGTCGGCCCCGAAACTTCGTAGACATCGAAGAGCACAGTGTCGGGGAGGACGGCCCCCGTCGTGTCGGCGCGAAGCGCGATGTAGGCGGTATCGATCGCGGTGATCGGTTGGGTGGTCGTGTCGTCGGCGACCGGACGGTAGCGTGTCGGAAGATCATCGAAGCGAAGAATCACGTGCGTCTGGACGGTGTCACCCCGCGACGCGAGGAGGGCGAAGCCCTCCGATCCGAAGGGTGGTATTCCGGTGAAGGACGTGTCGATGACGATCGGCGATATGGTCGTATCGCGCAACGGGATGTTCTGATCGGGACAGAGGATCGGACATCCCTCCCCGCTCTCGAGATCCTCACTGCAACCGGTCGCGACCATGATGCCTGCGATCGCCACCAGGCCGAAATATCCATGCAGGACAAACTTCATCGGGAGTCCATGGTGTTGCGCGTAAAGGGTGACGGCAGCAGCTCGGAGAGCCGCCAGCGCGCCTCGACACCATCGCTCGTGACGGCGACGATCTCGAGGGCCGGCGCGAACTCCGCGAGCACCTGCCTGCACAGCCCGCAGGGCGGGGCCGGCTGGTCCGACCCGGTTGCAACCACGAGAAGCTCGAAGTCCGTCACGCCGCGAGCCACGGCTGCTGATAGTGCACCGCGCTCCGCGCAGATGGTCGCGCCGAACGAAGCATTCTCCACGTTGCACCCGCTGTCGATTCCGCCGTCGGCAGCGAGCAGGGCGGCACCAACGCGATATCCGGAGTAGGGCGCGTAGGCGCGCTCCCGCACGGACTGCGCGGCCCGGCTCACGCGCTCGAGAACAGGAGCACCGGTCACGCGATCGCGACCTCGCGCAGGAACGAGGATCCGCAGCCGCGATATCCGCTTCCCAGCCACTCCGCTACTGTCGCACCGAGATCGCCGAATGTATTCCGCCGCCCCAGCGAGCAGGGACGCACCCGCTGGCCCACCGCGAGCAGCGGCACGCATTCGCGGGAATGGTCAGTGGAGGCAGTCGTAGGATCGTTCCCATGGTCGGCGGTGATGAACAGCAGATCGTCCTCGCGGAGAGCGGAGCGGAGCGCCGGCAGCGCCCCGTCGAAATCGCGCAGGCCACGGTAGAACCCCGCGATGTCGTTTCGGTGCCCGTAGAGCTGGTCGAAATCTACAAGGTTGGCGAACAGCAGCCCACCATCGCCTTCGCGGAGCCAGGCGAGGATCGCGTCCAGCCCGGCCTGATTGTCGCTCGTGTGCACGGCCTGGATCCCGCGCCGGGCGAAGAGGTCGTCCACCTTTCCGACTCCATGGCGGGGAATCCCGGCAGCCGCGAGCGCGTCGAGCAGCGTTTCCGAGGGCGGTGCGAGTGCGTAGTCGCGCCGGTTACCGGTGCGCGCATAGGAACCCTCTCGGCCCTGGAACGGCCTGGCGATCACGCGCGACACATCGTGCGGAGCCACGAGCATTTCGCGCGCGATCTCGCAGGCTGCATGCAACTCTGCGAGCGGGACGATGCTCTCGTGGGCGGCGATCTGAAACACGGAGTCGGCCGAAGTATAGAGTATCCATGCGCCGGTCATCTCGTGCTCCGCTCCGAACCGGGCGATGATCTCCGTGCCGCTGCCGGCGACGTTCCCGATGATGCGCCGTCTGGTGCGCCGCGAAAACTCGAGCAGGATCTCCGGCGGGAATCCGTCCGGGTACGTGGGGAAAGGGCGCTGCAGCAGGATGCCCGCTATCTCCCAGTGTCCGGCGGTGCTGTCCTTTCCCGCCGAGCGTGGGAGCATGAGGCCGAATGCGCCTTCGGGTTGCGCCGCAGCGGCCACTCCCGCGATGGCCGCGATGTTGCCGAGCCCGATGCGCTGGAGGGCCGGGAGCGCCATGCCGCCGACCGCACGCGCCGTGTTGCCGAGCGTGTCGCTGCCCTCATCCCCGTACTCGGCGGCGTCCGGGGCGGCACCCGCCCCGACGCCGTCGAGTACGAGGATGATCGCGCGTCGTTTCACCGCCGTATCACCGGGCTCCCGCGTATACGCGCGGAAGCCGGCCGCGGAGCCCGGTGAGCAGCTCATATGGCGATACATCGGCCGTTCGGGCCACGGTGGCAACATCGAGGGTCGTATCGCCATCCGCCCCTGTCAACGTCGCCACGTCACCGATCTCGCATGCGACATCGGTGACATCGATCATCGTCATGTCCATGGTCACCACCCCGGCGACTGGCGTTCGACGGCCGCGGAGAAGCACGGTGCCGCGGTTCCCGAGTGCGCGGCGATACCCATCGCCGTAGCCGATGCCAAGCGTCGCGATGCGACGCCGCCCGACGGCGCGGTAGGAGGCGGAATAACTCACGGTTTCGCCGTCTTCCACCCAGCGCACGGCGATGACGCGCGCGCGAACGCCCACGACCGATTCGGGCTGGAGCCTCGCGCCATGGCCGCTGCCAACGCCGTAGAGAAAGATCCCCGGCCGGATGAGATCCCACCTGGACGGCGCCTTGCGCACCGCCGCCGCGCTGTTCTCGGCGTGCAGCAGTGGCGGGCGCGCGGGCATGGCCTGCACGGCGAGGTGAAAGCGCTGTGCCTGCACTTCGTACGATTCGTCGTTGCGCTCTGCGGAATGGAAGTGCGTGAACGCACCCTCGGGTGGAAATTCACCGAGCAGGCCAGCCAGTGCGCCGACGGCGTCCCAGCGCAATCCCGCGCGACTCATACCCGTGTCGATCGCCAGATGCCACGCCGCGGTACCGGCGGCCTCGCGGGACTGTCCGTCGGCAGCCGCGACGGATCGCCAGCGCGTGATCGAATCGGCGTCGCCGAGCGTCGGCGTGAGGCGGTGCTTGTGCGCCGCGGCGAGGGCGTCGGGCAGCAGTGGCGAGAAGACAACGATCGGGCGATCGATTCCCGCCTCGCGGAGCTCGGCTCCCTCCTCGACGGTGGCCACGCCGAACCCCCACGGCTCCAGCGACTCGAGCGCCGGCGCCACCTGGAGCGCGCCCGCGCCGTAGGCATCTGCCTTCACCATCGGACACAGTGCGGCCCGCGAGTGGCCGGCGAGCGCCGCCGCGTTTCGCCGTAATGCGTCCAGGTCGATCTCGACCCAGGCACGCGCGGTGTCTCCGAGTTGACGCGTCATTCGCCGGGCGGGTAGTATACCCGGCCGGGGGCCACCATGCAAGACAAACAATCGCTTGATGATACGCTTGCGCTCATGCGCGATCTCAGAGTGCGCTGCGAGTGGGATGCCGCGCAGTCGCACGAATCGCTGCGCCCGTATCTGATCGAGGAGGCGCACGAGCTGGATGAGGCCATACGCAGCCGTGACGACTCGCGCATGCGCGAGGAGCTGGGCGACCTGTTGCTACAGGTTCTCTTTCACGCAACGATAGCGGAGGAGCGGGATGCCTTCGACATCCACGACGTGGCCGGCGCGCTGATCGGGAAACTGAGGCAACGACATCCGCATCTGTATGAAGACGGAGAGCGCGAGCCGTGGGAGCGCATGAAGGCCGCGAAACGCGAATCCATCGAGGATGGACTACCCGCGGGGCTGCCGGCGCTCCACCGCGCCCACCGCCTGCAGGATCGTGCAGCCGGAGTGGGCTTCGACTGGCCCGATCTGGAGGGACCGGCCCGCAAGGTCGAAGAGGAGTTGCTGGAGGCCCGGGAACAGATCGCCGCCTCGCCCGCGACCTTCAATGCCGCTGGCGCGCCGGTGTTCGACGGACGCCACGATCGAATCGAGGCGGAGCTCGGCGACCTTCTCTTCGCCGTGGTGAATCTGTGTCGCAAGGCAGGCGTGCACGCATCGCTCGCCCTGGACCGCGCGAATGGCAAGTTCGCTCGGCGGTTCCGGGAGGTGGAACGCCTTGCCGCCGAGCGCGGGCTGACAATGAGCAGCACGGAGCTGGAGATTCTGGACGGGATGTGGGATGAGGCAAAGGCCGCCGAGTAGTCCGCGGTGCACGCGGGCTCGCGGTGAATGCGGCCGAACGCAAACCATGGAGACACGCATGACATCGCACAGCGGTCGCCGGTTGGGGATTGCAGTCGTTCTCACGGCGGCCGCGCTCACGCGCGCTCCCGCCCTCGCAGCGCAGGTCATGGCGGGCTACGCGGTCGCAGGCGGATCGGTGGAACACGCCGGCGCGATCGCGCGGGCACGCGCGTTCATCGCGGACAGCATGGCGAAGGCGAACGTGCCGGGTGTGTCGGTCGCCGTGGCCATCGACGGTGAGATCGTCTGGTCCGAGGGATTCGGTTTCGCAGACGTGGAGCAGCATGTACCGGTGACGCCGCTCACGCGACTGCGCATTGGAAGCGTGTCGAAGTCATTGACCGCCGCGGCTGTCGGGCTTCTCGTGCAGGAGGGGCGATTGGACCTGGACGCACCGGTCCAGCGGTATGTGCCGTCGTTCCCGCGCAAAGGACACGAGATCACCACCCGGCTCGTCGCCGGTCACCTCGCCGGCATCCGTCACTATCGTGGCGATGAGTTCCTCAGCCAGCAGCACTACGACAACGTTCTCGCCGGACTCGCGATCTTCCAGGATGACAGCCTCCTCTCCGAGCCGGGCACGCGCTTCTCGTACTCGACGTACGCATGGAACCTGGTGAGCGCGATCGTGGAGGGTGCGGCGGGAGAGCCATTCCTGACGTACATGCATTCGCGTGTGCTGGAACCACTGGGAATGCGGCATACGGTCGCCGAGCATCCGGACAGCATCATCGAGTATCGCGCGGACTTCTATACTCTGCGCGACGGCGAGGTGATCAACGCGCGTTACGTGGACAACAGCTACAAATGGGCGGGCGGCGGCTTTCTGTCCACGACCGAGGATCTCGCTCGCTTCGGCACCGCGCACCTGGAGCCCGGGTTTCTCGAACAGGCGACGCTTTCGACGCTGTTCACCTCGCAGCGGACGCGCGATGGCGAGGCAACGGGCAACGGCATCGGCTGGTTCGTGGGCACCGACGACGCCGGCCGCGACATCGTCTGGCACAGTGGTGGCTCGGTGGGTGGCACCGCCTATCTCATTCTCTATCCCGAGCAGCGCGTCGTCGTTGCAATGCTGGCGAACGCCGATGTGTCGTTCGTCGGATCGGCGCGGCGCGTGGCCGGATACTTCTTCGCGCAATAGACGGGGTGGGGGCTTCCGGCTCCTGCGATGAGGAGGGCGGCGGTTACCCGCTCCGCGTCAGGGCCTGAGGCGATGCATCATCCGCGGGAAGGCGATCGTCTCGCGGATGTGGGGTATGCCGCAGATCCACGCCACCGTTCTCTCGAGCCCGAGCCCGAAGCCGGAGTGAACGAAGGTCCCGTAGCGCCTGAGGTCGAGATACCAGTCGTACGCGTCCACGGGAAGCTTCTCCTCGCGTATGCGCTCGAGCAGCCGGTCGTGGTCGTCCTCGCGCTGCGATCCGCCGATGATTTCGCCAAAACCTTCGGGCGCGAGCAGGTCGTCACAGAGCACGGTGCGCTGATCCTCGGGGTTCTCCTTCATGTAGAACGCCTTGGCCTGCTTCGGATAGTTGAAGACGAATACCGGGCGATCGTGATCCTGGACGAGCAGCGTTTCGTCCTCCGCCCCGAGATCGTCTCCCCATGTGATCGCACTCCCCTTCGCATTAAGCAGTTCGACGGCCTCGGTGTAGCTAACGCGCGGGAAAGGGGGCTTGATGCGTTCGAGGACTGCGAGGTCGCGCCCGAGCTCGGCGAGCTCCGGTTTCCTTCGCTCCACGCACCGCGCTACCAGCCAGGCGACGAAGTCCTCCTGCAGACGCATGTTGTCACCGGAGTTGTTCCACGCGACCTCCGGCTCGATCATCCAGAACTCCGTGAGATGGCGCCGCGTCTTCGACTTCTCCGCGCGAAAAGTGGGGCCGAATGTGTAGATCTTTCCGAGCGCTGCGGCCGCGGCCTCGCCGTAGAGCTGCCCCGTCTGCGCGAGATAGGCCGTGCCCTCATCGAAGTAATCGGTCGCGAACAGGCCGCTGCGCTCCCCGATCGCCGCAGTGAGAATCGGAGTGTCGACGCGAACGAAACCGCGATCGTAGAAGAAGTCGTGGACCGCCTGCTCGAGTTCGTGTCGTATCCGCGCGATCGCAACCTGTTTCGGGCTTCTCAGCCAGAAATGCCGCTTGTCGAGGAGGAAATCGATCCCGTGCTCCTTGGGCTGGATGGGATAGTCGAGCGGACTTTCCCCGATGATGTCCAGTCCCGTGACCGAGAGCTCATAACCCCCCGGCGCTCGCGCGTCGGCGCGCACCTCGCCGGTGACCGCAACCGATGTCTCCTGGGTCAGCGACGCGAAGCGATCCCACACATCGGCCGGTATCGCGCTCCTGACGAACACGGTCTGGAGTATGCCACTTCCGTCGCGAAGTACCATGAAGGCAACCTTGCCGGAGGAACGGACGTGCGTCACCCAGCCGCGGACAGTGACCGTAGTACCGGCATGCGAACGCATGTCCGATATGGCGGCGAAAGGGGCCTCCGGGGGGTGCGAGCGGTGCAACGGGTGGGGAGGGTGGGTGGGGGGGAGCGATGCCATTGATATTGCAAGGGTTACGGCGTGGGCGCGGCAAGCTATCGGAGGTCCCGCCGACTGTCAACCGACGCTCGGCGCGCTTGTACATACGGGTCGCCGCAATGCTCTGGATTGCCAGCGCGGCCGCTGCGTGCGGGGTGACGTTCCACGATGTTCCCCGGCGGGGCACCAACGAGGTCCACCAGTTTCTCTACGTTTCCTCGCGCGCGCCATTCACCCACGAGCGGGTGGACAGCGCCCCGGTTCTCCTGTGGAGCGCCGAGTCCGGGCGCGGTGCGGTGGGTGCCGTGGCACTGGGCGAAGTCGTAGTGGCGGTCGCGACGACTGACAGGTGGGTGCACGCCTTCTCCACGAGGACGGGTCGCCTGTACTGGCGCTACCGCGGCGAGGAGGCGTTCAGTGTCGGTCCCGTCATGGGCGGCGGGCGGATCTTCGTCGCATCCGATGGGGTCGGGGGCGGGAAGCACGAGGGGCAGCTCACGGCGATCGACATGTTCACGGGCCGCCGGATCTGGCGCGCCGCGGTGGGGGAAGTGCTGGCGCCACTCACGCTCGCGCGTGGCCTCGTGTACGGTGCCTCCAGAAGCGGGGCGGTATTCGCCCACGAAGCAGCGAGCGGCGAGCGGCGCTGGATATCATACGGAGCGCCTACCCGATCGGGACCCCTGCTTCACGACTCCCTCGTGATCATCGCCACGGATGCGGATTCACTCGTCGTCCTGAACGCCGCGACCGGCACTTCAATCGTCCGCGCCGCCATCCCGGCGACAAGCCTGGCTCCGCTGGCGCTCGTCAACGACTCGACCGTTGCGCTGACCTCGCCGGCCGGCCGCCTGCTGGCTATCGCGATCCCATCCGGCGCCGTAAGATGGAACATGGACATCGGCGCACCCGCATATGGCGCGCCGGTCGCCATCGCCGACACTGTTTTCGCCCTCACGAATGACTGCGTGCTCTGGACGGTGCCCGTCGCATCGCCCGCGAACGCGGACACGGCGACGATCGGCTGCCGCACGGTCGCGACACCAGCCATCACCGAGCGGGGCGTGGTCGTTGCAACGATAGGGGGAGAACTGGTGTATTTTGATCGTGGCAGCCGGCGGCGCATCTGGTCGCGCCGCGTCGCTCGGGGGCGGGGCGAGGGAGCGAGAGCCGAGCTGCGCCAGACTCCGATGATACTGAACGGGCAGATCGTTGTTGCACCACTATTCGGCGACGTCGTGAGCTTTCGGTGACCGCATTCCGCGCAGCCAGCATATGCAGACTCAGATCGGCCGTCATCGCGGGCGCGGCTGTCGCCTCTCTCGGCGGCCCGCTCGCGTCGATTGACGCACAGGGTCCGCTCCGACACAGCGTCACGTGGGCGCTCAACCCTCCGAACGCCGTCGCACGGTCGTCCGACGCCCGCGGGGGCGACGCCAATGAGAGCGGCGCCACCGTGACAGCCCGGCCGGCTCAGCTCGCGCGAATCCCGCTGCCAGCTCCGCGGCGAGAGTGGAGCACCATCGGCGTGGCAAAGTGGGCACTGCTGGCAGCCGCGGTCGGACTCGGCGCCTATGCGCTCTCGAGCAGCGCGCGCGCCGACGATGCCTACGAGCGCCTGCGAGACATCTGCGCCGCCGATTCGCAGCGCTGCGAGATTTCCGGCGGGCGGTATCTGGACGAACGCGCCGAGTCTCTCTACCAGCTCAGCCAGGACCGCGACCGGCACGCACGCGTGGGCATCTTTGGCGGGCAGGCGGCCCTCCTGGGGAGCGTCGGTCTGTTCGTGTACGAGTTGCGCCGCAGCGATCCGGAGCCGGAGAACATCCCGTACCCCGTTCCGCCGCCCGAGGAGTCCGGCGACACGAGCGCGCGTGGGTCAGGGCGTGTTGCAGTTGGCGTGAGCCTCGCATACTGATGGTGTCCTGACATGTCAATCCGCAGACGGCTCGCGCTGGGCACGCTCCTCATCGCGCTCGTCCTCCTGGCACCTCTCGTGCTCGCGCTGCGGTCTCTCGAGGATCTGCGGGTCGAGACGACCGCGCTTCGCGATCGCGAGTTCGCGGCGGCGATGCTGCTGGGCCAGATGCGGGCGACGCTCGAGGACGTGCGTCGCGCGGAGACGGCGCTTCTGTTCGTGCACGACGTGTCCAGTCGGACGGCGATGGCGGAGGAAATCGACCGCCTCGGGAAGCTCGCGGATTCGCTCGACTCCTACGAGCTCGACAGCGCAGCGCGCAACGTACGCGCCGCTGTCAGGGAGGTGACAGAGAGCGCACCACTCGAGTACCGGGCCGCCCTCGCCGGAGAGCTCGATGTCGCCGACAGCATATCGGCGGAGCAGATCGGCCCTGCCATAGGGCGAGTGAACCGCTGGATCGTGGCCTCGGAGCGATCACTCACCGAGCGCACGCGCGAGCGCGTGAGCGCCGCCGCGGCAGCGACGGGGGAAGCCTGGCGGATGTCCGCGATCGCGCTGCTGCTCGCCGCCGGCATCGCGCTGGCGATCGCAATCTGGCTCACGCGGTCCATCAGCCAGCCGATGCGTGAACTCAAGCGCGGCATGGCGGCCGTTGCCGACGGTGATTTCGACCATCGGCTCGCCATCTCGCGCGACCGCGGCGACGAGTTCGGCCGTCTCGCGGCGAGCTACGATTCAATGACGACGCAGTTGGCCGAGCTGGACAAGCTCAAGGCCGAGTTCATCTCGGTCGCATCGCACGAACTCAAGACGCCGATCAACGTCATACTCGGTTACATCCAGCTCTTCGAGGAGGGTATCTATGGCGAACTGGCCGCGAACCAGAGGGAGATACTGGGTACCCTCGAGGCGCAGACGCGACTTCTCGCTCGACTCGTCCAGCAACTTCTCGATGTCAGCCGCTTCGAAGCGGGAAGCGGGAAGCTCGACATCCGCGATGTCTCACTGAACGATTTTCTGGCGCAGCTCGATCGCGCCTTCCATGTGCTCGCGCATCAGCGTGGCGTGCGTTTTCGCATAACGCGCGACGGGCACCTTCCGGAGACAGTCGCCTGGGACCACGATCGGATGAACGAGGTGCTCGGGAATCTGCTCTCGAACGCGTTCAAGTTCACGGAGCGTGGCGGAACGGTGGACCTCGCTGTCGATTCCGTTGGCGCCAACGTCCGGATGGAAGTGAGCGACAGCGGCGCAGGAATCCCTTCAGCGCAACTCCCGCGTATATTCGAGAAGTTCTATCAGGCGGACAATCAGAAGCGTGCGTCCCACGCCGGCACAGGTCTCGGCCTCGCGATCGCGAGGGAGATCGTCGACGCGCACTACGGGCGCATAACCTGCGAGAGCACTCCAGGCATGGGGACGACCTTTACCATCACCCTTCCCGCCGGCCAGGTCGAACAGCCTGCCGAGGCCGAGCCGGCCGTAGCGGCGAGCATCGCCTGACGACAGCCTGGTCATGTCACGCTCGATGACACGCCGGATGACCCGATCGCTGCTGGTGCCGCTCGTGCTCGCGGGGCTCGCGTGCGTGCGTCGCCCCACCGTGCAGTACGCGGAGTCGGACGCAGCGGGCGGTTTGGCCGCTGCTCTCACGGCCGCGTGGGAGGCAGCGCTCGCCGGGGATTACGCCAGCGGCGACACGATTCTGGTCGCGTTTGCCCGCACAAACGCGGGTTCGGGTGAGGCGGCGGAAGCGCTGTACTGGCGCGCGATCTACCAGCTCGATCCCGGGAATCCGGACGGTTCCGCGCGGCTCGCGGTCGTCATACTCGACGAATACATCGCCGGAGGCACGGCGCTCACCCGGCGCGCCGAGGCTGGTACCCTGCGCAGAACCGCAGCCCTCGTGGATTCGCTCGAGAGAACGGAGCGCGTGGTCGTCACGACGGCTAACGGCGAGACACAGGTCGTTGCGCGCGACAGGGAGATCGAGCGGCTGCGAGAGGAGTTGAAGAAGACGACGGGGGAATTGGAGCGCATCAAGCGCAGGCTGTCTTCGCCGAATCCGTAGCTACCCCACCCGGAAGAGGTCGAGCGAGCGTGAATACCGCTCCCCCAGCGTTCGCCTGAGCGCCGCGTGGCCGGCGTCTGCGAGTTCGGGATCGGACTCCAGCAGCCGCACGGCTTCCTCGTGCGCGCGCGCATTGAGCGCCTCGTCGCGCAGGGGGTCGGCGATGCGAAACACCGGAATCCCGCTCTGGCGCTCGCCAAACAGATCTCCCATTCCTCTCAGACGCAGATCGGCACGCGCAATCTCGAAGCCGTCCTCGGTGCCGGCAAAGATGCGCAGACGCTCGGCGGCTTCGTCGCCAACGTTTCCCAGAAGGATGCAGTAGCTCGCTTCGGCGCCGCGCCCCACGCGACCCCGCAACTGGTGCAACTGCGATAGGCCGAACCGCTCCGGGTGCTCGACGAGCATCACCGACGCGTTCGGCACATCGATTCCGACTTCAACTACGGTCGTCGACACGAGCGCGTCGATCCGGCCTTCGCGGAACGTCCGCATCGTCGCATCACGCTCATCCGATGGCACGCGACCGTGCAGGAGCGCCACGCGCAGTCCCGAAAGCGCGCCCTCGGAGAGCAGCCCGTGCATCGTGGTCGCGGCCCGGAGGTCCACCTTCTCCGATTCCTCGATCACGGGATAGATGATGTACGCCTGCCGTCCGCGCTCCAGCTCGCGGCGGACGAACGCGAGAACACGCTCACGGGCCGACTCCGGACGGATGACGGTCGTGATGGGGAGGCGGCCCGGTGGGCGCTCGTCGAGCACGCTCAACTCGAGGTCACCATACAGAGTGAGTGCGAGCGAGCGCGGTATCGGCGTTGCGCTCAGGAGCAGCACATCGGGCGTCTCACCCTTTGATCCGAGCGCCGCGCGCTGCTCTACACCAAAGCGATGCTGCTCGTCGATCACGGCAAGACCGAGGCGGCCGAATGCGGCCCCATGCTGCACGAGCGCGTGCGTGCCGATCACGACGGCCGGATCGCCCGAAGCAATGCGACTCACCGCCGCGGCGCGGTCCCGCGCGCCGAGACTGCCAGTGAGCAGCACGGGATCGATACCCAGCGGCGCGACGAGGCCCGCAATCGTCCGGGTATGCTGTTCGGCGAGCAGCTCCGTGGGCGCCATGACGGCGGCCTGATAGCCGTTCTCCATGGCGAGGAGTGCGGCGAACAGGGCGACAATCGTCTTGCCGCTGCCAACATCCCCCTGGAGCAGCCGGTGCATCCGGCGATCGCTGCACATGTCGGCGACGATCTCACGCGTGACACGAACCTGGGCGTGCGTGAGCTCGAACGGAAGCGCCGCACGCAGAGCGCTCGTGAGCCGGCGCTGATTGGTGAAGGCGATCCCGCGCCGCCGCTCGCGCGCGAGAGCATTCGCGCGCCTGTGAAGCAGTTGCACGAAGAAGAGCTCGTCGAAGGCAAGCCGGTCCCGCCCCGACCACGCTTCGTCCAGCGTTGCCGGCCGGTGCACCATTCGCAGTGCGTCCCGCAGCGCGGGAACTCCCGCGCGTTCTGCGATCTTCGCCGGGAGATAGTCGTGAAGCAGCTCGAGAAGCGCATCCAGGTTCCGGTCGATGATCGACCGGATGACGCGGAAGGAAAGGCCTTCCGTCGCCGGATAGACGGACAGAACACGCCCGGCCAGCGCGCCAGCCGACAGATCGCTGTCGTCACGTCCGAGATTGATCGTCTCGCGCGGCTGGAGCTGACGACCGTGGTAGAATCGCACGGCACCTGTGAGCAGCAGCAGATCGTCCTTCCCTATCGATCGATCCATATATGGCTGACCCGGCCAGGATACCTCGATCATTCCGCTCGCGTCGCGCACCACTGCCTGGAAGATCCGGAGACCACGGCGTGTGGGGATGATGCCCTTCGAGATGACACGCCCGATGACTGTCGCCTGCATACCGGGCTCGATTGACGCAATTGGCGCGACTGTGCTCGCATCCTCGTATCTGTGAGGCACGTGATAGAGCAGATCGCCGGCCGTGGTGATGTGCAGACGGCGAAGCGTCTCGGCGCGCCGCTGACCCACGCCCCTGAGATAGGCTACGGGCATGTCGAGGCGTATCCGCCCGCCCTCCGACTTTCCCTTCGCCCGTCCCGGGCCGCGATCCGCGCCAGGCATTACGCCTCGCTCAGCAACTCATGCGCAAACACGGAGGAGTCGAACGTGACGAGGTCGTCCGCGCCCTCTCCCACGCTCAGGAACTTGACTGGCACGTCGATCGCTTCGTGAACGGCGACGACGATGCCGCCGCGCGCCGTACCGTCCAGCTTCGTCACGACGAGCCCGGTGACGGGGACAGCCGCTGCGAACGTCCTGGCCTGCGCCACCGCGTTCTGGCCTATCGTCCCATCGAGCACCAGCAGCGACTCGTGCGGCGCTCCCGGCAGCCGCTTCGCGATGACGCGTACGACCTTCTGCAGCTCCGTCATGAGCCCGGTGCTCGTGTGCAGCCTGCCGGCCGTATCCACGATCACCACATCAACGCCGCGCGCAATGCCCGCATCGATGGCGTTGAAGGCAACCGACGCCGGATCGCTCCTGTCGACTCCCGATACGATTTCGGCGCCAGTGCGTTCTGCCCATATGCGGAGCTGGTCGGTCGCACCGGCGCGGAATGTGTCAGCCGCCGCCACGAGTGCGCGGCGACCCTCGCGCCTGTATCGCTCCGCGAGCTTCCCGATGAACGTCGTCTTCCCTGCTCCGTTCACGCCGAGCACCAGGACGACGGTGGGCGCCGCGGAAGCCTCGATGAGCGACGCATCGCTGTTCCCCGCGCTCAGCGCCTGCTCCACGCCGGTGCGGAGAGCATCCAGGAACTGATCGTGGCTCTTCACAGCACCCCGCTGTGCGCGACGCTCGACCTCTTCCACGAGCCGGAGCGTGACGGGCACACCGAAATCGGAGGCGAGCAGGAGTTCCTCGAGTCGCTCCAGCGATCCCTGCTCCACACCGCCGCGCGCGATGACCGCGACATCGGTAAGGGCGACGTCCCTGATCCTTTCCCACAGTGAGCGCCGCGGAGCATCGCCCGCGCGGCGGAGGATTCTCGACATTCAAGCCTTATCGTTGAGGTAGATGGCCGGAGCCGTCATTCTGCGTGCGCCCCTTCGTCGTTGATGCCGCACCCGGCGGCGGTGACGGGCAAGCACGGCGGAAAGCGTCCCCAGATCCCGGCGACGAATTCGCGCGGCCCTCAGCGGAGGCCCAGGCGACGACGACACACCCATTCGAGCGCCAGCAGCAGAAGCGGGAGAGCGTACAGCCACCAGCGCTGCCTCGACCCCGGCGCTTCGCCTGCGATGGCGACGCCCGACTTCCCGCCTCTGACGGGTCCGGCTCGGAGTGTGGCGCGCCGCGGAAGCCACTCCGGCGACTGGTTGACGACAAGCACGGAAGCACTTGCCTCTGACACGCTTACTGTCGTTTCCGCCGCATCCGTATTCCGCACGTCGTAGACCCCGGGTTGCAGTGCCTCGCTCTCGGCCACGCTCGCCCCGCGCTCGAAGCGCAGCGTCACTGAATCCACGCCACCGGGTGCACCCCGTCTCCGCAGCTCGATGGTGGCGACCGAATCGACTCCGGCGGAGCGCCGCCAGCGAACGGCCTCGCCTGCGCGCACCATGCCATCCGCCGGCACAAGAGCCGGGATGCGCCCACGCTCCTCGGCCAGCCAGTCGAAGATGGTCCCCCAGAGCGCGGTGAAGGCGTCTGCAGACACGCCACCGCGAAAACGCCAGCGCCAGAACCCTGCCGCCCCAACGGTGATGACGCGACGCGGGCGCGCCGTGCCGATGATCGCGGGGCGGCGGTCGAACCGCCGTCCGCGCGCGGTGTGGATCACGACCCAGGCATCGTTCGATTCCGCGACTCCGCCGGGATCGGCGCCCAGCGCGGGGGCTAC
Organism: Gemmatimonadaceae bacterium; assembly: GCA_050733695.1. Lineage (GTDB taxonomy): Bacteria > Gemmatimonadota > Gemmatimonadetes > Gemmatimonadales > Gemmatimonadaceae > JBOHTO01. Next base: position 69,252 of record JBOHTO010000148.1, read on the forward strand.
TTCTATAGGGGGAAGGCTGTCCCAGGGTATGGACGCCAGCGCCGCGGAGAGCGGCGAGGGCGGCGCTCCGATCACGTACCAGTCGCCGGTCCGCTCGTCCGGCGGAGAGAGCAGGGCGAGAGCGCCACGCGTGACGACGCGCGGTGGTCCGAACACACTGCTATCGCCGTGAATGATCGCGACCGGCGCATCTCGCAGGGACGCCCGCACGGCGGCCTCGGGGACAGGGGCAAGGGAGCCGTCCTGCCGCCATTCGCCTGCGGCGACGCGAAGGAATCCCCGCGTGGGGAGCGAGAGCGCGCCCCGAAGGACACCCAGCACATAGCGCGCGTCGTAGTCCGGAGATGTCGAGACGAATACGACCGTGGCGGCCTGTGACACATCGATCGTCGTCGCCAGCGTATCGTTGCGCGGTTCCCGATCGGCGACGGCTGAGATCACCGCACGCACCATCAGGGCGCCCTCGTCGCTGGGGATCGGGAGCGCCAGTGTGAGGACACGCTCGGCGAACGGGCCGAGGGAGTCGATCTCCACGGATGCTGTACGCCGGTCGCCGACCCGGACCACAAGGTTACCCGCCGCGCTCCCCCCCGCACCGGACAGGATTGCGACAGTCGCCTCGACCGTGTCGCCGCCAACGGCAGCGCGCGGTACGACCAGCGAAGCGATCGCGACATCACGGGCCGGAGGCCGCGCGAAGACCTCCACCCGCGAGCGGTCCGGGAGCTCGGCCGCCGCGCCGGCATCCTCGGCCTCACCGTCCGTGATGAGCGCGAGCGGCCGCCCCTCGGCGAGCGCCCTATCGACCACGCCACGCATTCGCGTCGCGTGGTCGGATGGCAGCAGCGGCGGTGTTCCGGCGCGGAGCGAGTCGCCGAACAGGAGCACCGGTCCCGGGCTCAGTTGCAGTGCGCGGCGGCGCGCCGCGGCCCACGCGCTGTCTCCGCCGGCGCGCAGCCAACTCGCGGAGACATCCAGCGCGACCAGGGTCGGGGGAAGGTGCGCTCGCCCCACCGGGGCATCGAGCAACAGCGCTACAACCAGAGCGACGGCGATTGCGCGCAACGCGGCCGGTACCACGCGGCGCCGCGCGACCGCACTGCCCGATTCATTCCATCCATACTGAAAAAGAGCGACCGCGAGGCCAGCGGCCGCGGCGGCGAGCCATGAGAGCATCGGGGAAGCCTAATCGGGGAAGCTTAATCCGTGCTCTCAATGCCTGGGAGCGTTCGCTCAGCCCGCGATCAGCGCGCTGCCAGATGCATGCTGTCCGGGGTCGCGTCGAGCAGAGCAAGCATTCGGGAGCGCTGCAGGACGAACGCGTCTCTCTCCGCCTCCGGAATCGGCTTCCCACCCTTGTTCCTGAGTGCTGAACGCGGGTCGCGCTGCACACCTTTCACAAGCACCTCGAAGTGCAGGTGCGGTCCGGTAGTGAGTCCGGTAGACCCGACGTAGCCGACCGTCTTTCCGATCACCACGCGGGCACCGCGGCCAGCTCCCTTCGCGAAGCCGCGCAGGTGTGCGTATCGTGTCACGTAGCCATTGGGATGTCGAATTTCCACGGTGTTGCCGTATCCACCGCGCCGCCCCGCGAAGATCACCACGCCCTCCCCCACCGTGCGAACCGGTGTGCCGGAATTGGCTGCGTAGTCCGTTCCCTTGTGCGCGCGCCAGGTTCCCAGGACGGGATGCTTGCGGCGGCCGAACACGCTGGAGATGCGCCGGAACTCGAGCGGTGCGCGCAGGAACGCAGCGCGCAGCGACTTGCCATCCTGATCGAAGTAGTCGCCGCTGACAGATTCGCTCTCGAAACGGATCGCCTCCGTCGTCACGCCGGAAAAGACAAAGGAGGCGGCCAGGACGTTGTCGATGCGAACCGCGCCATTCGGGCCGCTCGACCGCTCGAACAGGACCCGGAACGAATCTCCTTCACGAAGATCGCGGCTCATGTCAACGCGATACTCCAGGATGTCGGCCATGGTCCAGGCCAGCTCGGAGCGCGCGCCGATCGGGAGCAGCGCCACCGATTCGTCGAGCGCCGCGTACAGCGAGGACGTGATCGTTCCCGTCGCGAAAAGAGTATCGGTGACCCAGGGGAGACGCTCCTCCTCGCTCGTCCAGCCGGATTCCGTGCGGCGCAGATGCAGCAGCCGATCGATCGCGAGCTGGAGGATTATCTCCGACGGTACCGTGTCGAGCGGCAGCACCCGCAGCGTGACCGGCATGCCCGCGGGCACGCGGCGCATATCGATCTGGTTGGCGGCCAGAAGCGCCTGCGTCGCATGCACGCCGCCTACGCCTCGGCGCGCGAGCAGGACGGACAGTGTCTCGCCACTTCCGAGAGTGTCATGGCTCTCGCGCCAGGGAGAGAGAGCTGCAACCGGCTCGAGAGTCCCGACTGCCGTCCTGTCGGGGAGCGGAGAGGAAAAACGGAACGCTCCAATGGCGAGAAGTCCCACCATCGAATAGGTGACGATGCGCGCGTGGGTGGTCTTCAATCCATCTGTCTCCGAATGAAAGTCGGGATCTCCATGTCACTCAGGTCGCGGCTTGCCTGTCGCTCTGCCGGCGCGGGCTGCTGCTGCGCGCCCGCGCCCCCAACGCCGCCGGTGCCGCTCGCCCGTCGCGCACCGTCCACTGTCGCGTTTCCGCGGGCCGCCACCGAACCACGGGCAGGCCGCTGCGCCGGGAAGGGGATCACCGGCGTGCGGGCCAACCCGTCCTGCTGGGTCGCAGCGGCACCGGGCTGAACGACGCGATCGAATCCGGTCGCGATCACAGTGACTCTTATCTCGCCCTGCATCGCCGGCTCGTGCACCGCACCGAAGATGATCTCGGCATCGTCACCGACGGCGTCGTGGATGATCTCATTGATCTGATGAACTTCGCCGAGAGTCAGGTCCGCGCCACCCGTGATGTTCACCAGCACGCCAGTCGCCCCGGAAACCGAGACGTTGTCGAGAAGAGGACTGGAGATTGCCTGCTGTGCTCCCTCCATCGCCCGATTCTCTCCGCGACCCACTCCGGTCCCCATGAGCGCAGAGCCGCCGGCCTGCATGACCGTCCGCACGTCGGCAAAGTCGACGTTCACAAGTCCGGTGACGCTGATGAGGGAACTGATACCCTGCGTGGCGTGCAGCAGCACTTCGTCAGCCTTCTTGAGTGCATCCTGGAAGGGGATTCCCTTCCCCACCACGGCGAGCAGCCTCTCGTTGGGGACGACAATCATCGTATCCACGTTCCTCCCCATCTCCGCGATTCCCATCTCCGCCTGGCGCATCCGCTTTCGCCCCTCGAACAGGAACGGACGCGTCACTATCCCGACCGTGAGGGCGCCGCATGTGCGCGCCAGCTCGCAGACGATGGGGGCGGCGCCAGTTCCGGTTCCGCCGCCCATTCCGCACGTGATGAAGACGAGGTCCGCACCATCGAGGACACGCGAGACCTCCTCCCGGCTCTCCTCGATCGCCTGACGTCCAATCTCGGGACGCGCGCCCGCGCCAAGCCCGCGCGTGAGTTTCTTGCCGATCTGGATCTTCACGTCAGACTTGGAACCGAGGAGCGCCTGTGCGTCGGTGTTCACCGAGATGAACTCCACGCCCTCCAACTGCTCGTCGATCATGCGATTCACGGCGTTTCCGCCGCCGCCGCCGACGCCCACGACCTTCATGCGGGCGGTCTGGCCTGCGCTCTCTTCGAACTCGAAGATCATCGGGAGCGGGACTCCGCTGCTGGGTACGGAACTGGACAAGCGGGAAGCGAACGGTTCACGCGTCACTCATGGCTGCTGCGTAGGGTGCGGGGCTGACGGTCCCCGCGTGTGCCGCACGGGAGGGCTCGCCCAATATAACAGGATTTTCCCGCCTGACCACCAGTAGGACGAGCCAATGTTGAAAAGATTACACTCTGCGGCGAGAGAGTTATCCACATCACGTCGCGGTCGCAGAGATTCGTGACTCGACTGCCGCGGAGCCGGCCCGGCGGACGTCATTGCCGCCCTGTGCGATGGATCACATGGGCCGGCCGCGATCAGAAGAAATCCTGCAGCCATGTCCTGATTCGCTGGCCCAGCCGATCGACGCCTGACGTACCGGCGGCCGCGCGACGAGCGCCCGCTGCCGCTCCGCCGAGCGCGTATCGATGGGCGGCGTACTGCGCGAGGCCCACCGCGGTCGCGAAGCGCGGTGCCTCGACCGAGTCGCTCAGCCCCGTCAGCCGGTCCGCGGGTGTCCCGACTCTCACGCCTGCGCCGAATACATCTGAGGCGAGTTCCGCCGCTCCCTGCATCGCGGCTGCGCCGCCGGTGAGCACCAGCCCGCCACTGAGGCGATTGGCGTAACCGGCGCGCTCGATGTCGGCCTGAACGAGGTCGAAAACTTCATCCATCCTCTGGTGGATGATGTGGGCCAGCAGTTCCCGCGGGATCTGTCGATCGCCCTGGGCGACCGTGCTCGGGAGCTGGATCACGTCGCTGGGATCGACGAGCGGCTCGTAGGCCGACCCGAAGCGCTCCTTCAGACGTTCCGCATCGGCCTGCGTTACGCCGAGCCCGTGTACGATGTCGCTCGTCACGCTGTTGCCGCCGTAGCCGATCGTGCCAAGGTGTCTGATCTTCCCCTCGTGAAAGATCGCGAGATCGGTCGCACCGGCCCCCATCTCGACGAGCGCGACTCCGAGCTCCTTCTCGTCCTCGGTGAGAACGCCGAGGGAGCTGGCCAACGGCTCCAGTACGAGCTCGCGCACGGAGAATCCGGCTCGCTCGACCGCCTTGCGCAGGTTCACCGCCGGGGAGCTGCCGATGGTCACGAGATACATCTCGACTTCGAGACGCGTGCCGATCATCCCGATCGGATCGCGGATGCCGTGGTTCCTGTCGACGGTGTACTCCTGCGGGATGGCGTGCAGCAGCTCCCGGTCGTGCGGGATGGCCTGCGCGCGCGCGACCTCGTTGGCCCTTTCCACGTCGGGCCTGGATATCTCGTCGCCGTTCACGGCCACAATGCCATTGCTCGTCATCGCCTGCACGTGCTCGCCGGCGATGCCGGCATAGACCCACTCGACCTCGGCCCCGGCCATCCTGGTCGCGTCCTGCATCGCGCTGCGGATGGAGGCGGTCGTCTCCTCGATGTCGGCCACGACGCCGCGGCGCATACCGGTGGTCCGCGCCTGACCCACGCCGAGCACCTTCACTCCCGGATTTCGCGGAAGGTCGCCCACGACCTCGGCGATTATGGCGGTGGTCCTGGCGGACCCGATGTCCAGTCCTGCGATGAGACGTTCAGGATTCATCGTAGCCTTGCTATCACCTGGTCACGAAATCGGAGATCGATCTCCGCGGCGCCGAGCTGACGCCGCGCGAGGTCGCGCTCAACGGAGAGCAGCTCGGCGAACCGGATCGGCCGCGCGTTGGCCATCGCGCGCACGGTCGTCGCCGAAAGCCTCAGGATGACCTCATCGTCTCCCGCCGGCACGTCGCGCCTGTACACCTCGCTGATTCGCGCGAACAGATCCGGAAAGCGCGCGCGCACGTCGGCGAGCATGCCGAGAAGTGTCGTGTCATGCCGTGCCATGATCGGGAGATCGACATCCGCACGGGAGGGATCGATCGGAAGCTCGTTCCCGCTGGCATCCACCGGGACGAGTCCATCGCGCGACGGAACGAGAGCGACCGGAAGGTTTTCATCTATGCGCACAACGAGCGTGCCCGGAAGACGGCGAGTGATCTCCGCGGCGCGCACCTGCGGGTGTGAGCGAACCCGTTGCACCAGGGGATCGAGATCGGCCCACACGGATGAGTTGGTGTCTACATTCAACCGTTCCATGATGGCGGACGGCGGAACGAACCGTGTACCGTGGACTTCCACGCTGCGCACGTTGAAGAAAGAGAGCTGCGAGAGGACGGGTGGCCCCCACCAGGGTGAGGAAGCCAACCCGATCGCGATTAGCGCGACGGCTGCGACACGGAGCCACCGGCGCGGAGGCTTCGGCTCCGTCTTCATGCGACGGGGGCCATTCGTTGAAGCAGCTCCGGACCGGTGAGGGTGATGTCGCCTGCGCCGACCGTGAGGACCACGTCACCGTCGCGGATCATCTCCTCCAATGCCACTGCGAGCTCGTGCCGCGGCCCGCGCCACGCAACGGTGCCTCCCGCATCCGTGACGGCTTTCGCCACGAGCGCCGAAGTGACTCCAGGAATGGGCTGCTCGCGAGCCGGATAGATCTCTGTGAGGAGCAGCACATCGGAGCCGGAGAGCGCCGCACCAAACTCGCGGGCGAAGTCGCGCGTTCTCGAGTAGAGATGCGGCTGGAAGGCGAGGACGATCCGTCGCCCCCGGAAGGCCTGACGCGCCGCGGCCAGCGTGGCGCTGATCTCCGTGGGATGATGGGCGTAGTCGTCAACGATGGTCACGCCGTTCGCGTCGCCCAGGCGCTGAAAGCGCCGCTCCACACCGGTGAAATGCCGCAGTCCCGCCGAGAGCCCGCCGAATCCTGCGCCCAGAGCCAGGCCGCAGCCGATCGCCGCAAGTGCGTTGAGAACGTTGTGCCTGCCGGGTACTGCGAGCTGTGCCCGGCCGAGCCGTTCCCCGTCCAGGATGACGTCGAAGTCGGTGCCGGTGGCGGAAGGGCTCACGTCACGCGCGACGAGCCGCGCGTCACGAGATGAGACACCATACCTGATGACATCCGAAGTCGCGCTCGTCCGCAGCGATGCCGCCCCCGGATCATCGGCGCACAGCACAATCGCACGCGCTCGCGCGATGAACTTCGTGAACGCCGCGCGTATGTCGGCCAGATCGGCGTAGATATCGAGGTGATCCGCCTCGACATTCGTGACCACCGCAACATCCGGTGAGAGTGCGAGGAAGGAGCGGTCGAACTCGTCTGCCTCGACCACGAACAACCGCTCGGATCCCGCGCTCAGGTTGCCCTCCCACGCGGGCACGCGCCCGCCGACGATGCCCGTCGGCTCGCGCCCGGCGCTGGACAGGGCCTCAGTGGCCATGACGGTCGTCGTGGTCTTTCCGTGCGTTCCCGCGATCGCCACGACCTCGCCGCCGCTCACTGCCTCGGCCAGCGCCTCCGCTCGACGGATGATCGGGATACCGAGCTCGCGGGCTCGCTCGAGCTCGGCGTGATTTCCGGGGATCGCCGAGCTGACGACGAGCGCCCGCGCCTGCTCAGCGTGTGCGCGGTCGTGGCCTTCGGAAACATCGATGCCAAGGCGCCGGAGGTCGGCGGCGGTCGCGCTGTTGGCGTCGCAGCCGGACACGGTGACCCCGCGGCGCTGGAGAAGCTCCGCGAGCGCGCTCATGCCGGCACCGGCGATGCCGACGAAGTGAATGGGGCGGAAGTCCGAGTGGTCTGTGAGAGGCATGTCGAGGCGCGGAGAATATAGCGTCGCGGCACCGGAAATGCACTTCGGAACGCTCATTCAACTATCAGGCTCGGGGTCAGGTCTTGTTTTGACGCATCGTTCCGA
>JBOHTO010000149.1:0-8396 GCA_050733695.1 Gemmatimonadaceae bacterium
CATGAGGAGGTTGGCCGAGCCGGTGAGGACAAAGTGGCCCGGTGCGCGTTGCGCTTCCCGATCGACGACGGCCTTGATGGCGAGGAGGAGATCCGGGGCCCGTTGCACCTCGTCGATGATCATCCTCTCAGCCCGGGCAACGAAGATGTCCGGCTCGGCGATCGCCTCGGCGCGGGTACTGGCATCGTCGAGGGTGAGACGCAGACAGGGCGCGAGTGCGGGATGGCTTTGGACGAGCGTGCTCTTTCCTACCTGTCGTGGGCCGGTGACGACGACGATGGGGAAGATGGTGAGCAGATCGTCGAGGCGGGGTGCGGCGGCTCGGGCGAGGATCGGCACAGACATGGAGCACTCTACGCCGTAAATCTGGACATGTCAAGTCCGATTTTCAGACTTCGGACGTCCGGAAAACGGACATTGCGTGTCCGCTCGCCCGTTTGCTTCGGCAAACCCTTCTCCTCCAGACACTTGCGCGGTTCCTAGGTTGTCCCGCTCAGAGCGCGGAAGTGCCGCAACGTCGCGTCGAGGCGGGCCTGGTAGTCCCAGCCCACGTGGAACGTCTCGAAGATGTGCGCCACGTCGCGCCCGGAGACTCCGTACAGATGCGCGACGGCGGCGTCGAGCTGGTGGATGAGGTCGTCCTTTTCGTCCTCGGCCAGTGGGGAGGGCGTCACGCCTACTGCGGCGCCCCATTCCTCGAAGCGGTCGTCGTCGGCGACGGCGAGGCGGGAGGAGAGAGCGATCACGCGGTCGCGGAGCGCGGAGCCCTGTGGCGGGCGCGGGATGGGCAGGGGGTTGAAGACGAAGTACGTCAAGTGAGTTTCGACGAAACGACGCGCGTACCAATCGAGTGGAAGCGACGACAGCGCTCCCAGGACAAAGGCCTCATCACGCCGATCTCCACGCGGCCAGAGCAAGTAAGGGGCGGTGTGTGCTATCACCACGTGTGGCGGCACGAGCGCGGCGCGAACCGTTCTGGTGTCCGTCGCTCTCGATACGTCCCGAAATGCGATCCGCGTGTGCTGACATGGCAGTGTGCGGCGGTCCGTTGCCCATCCCGCGGTAAACTCAGTGAATGGTGAGCCGCCCCGACCGGCGGCGAGTTCCCGCTGCCGCTGGAGCACGGGGACAACTTCACGTGGGTCAGCCCAGCCATAGTATGTCCCGGTGTCCGGCGTCCAGAGATCGAATGATTCGCCCTTGAACACCGGCCAGAAGCCACGCGGCCGTCGTTTGGATTCGAGATCCATCAGGTTCGAATCGTTCGTCGCATGTAGCTCCACATACGGACGTGCCCGCCAGGAGCGCCCGTCGTCCAGATCAAGCCGCGGCGCCTGACGAAGCTTGAGGAAGACGTCGGTCGAAGCGGGTGATGGCAGCAGTGGCAGCGAGGCGGTGTCGTTCCATTCGCGGACGGACGAGCCGCGGAATTGCGGACGTTCGGCCACATTCCGGACACCGACATCGAATGCGTCGCGACTCGAGTAGGGCCCGTCAAGAATGATCTCTGCCCCTCCGTTGGTCGCCACTCCTCGCGTGATCGCCGCGAGCGCGATTGTGTACTGAGGATGTACCTCCTCAAACACCCACTGCATGTTGTTGAGAAGCATCGTGAGTTCCGCACGCTGGGCTCGGCCGAATATCTGTTGGCGAAATTCCATTGAACCCTTCGCCGCGAACGCCGACCGCGGAAGCACGACGCCCATCCGTCCACCGTTCTCGCTCACGAGGGCCCAGAACCGCCAGCAGAACGCCTTGTAGAGATCGGGGTCGCCAGTGCCCATCCCGGGATACGAACCGGATGCCAATACGTTCCGTAGCGCGGATACCTCCGCCAGCTCAGATTCGTACATCGCTATCAGGTCTTCCCTTTCCCTGCGAAGTGCAGCCATCCGCTGGCCCATGTCACGTCGGTTCAGCCCGCGCAAGCCTGGTTCGTGCCGTGCCCAGAACGCGTGCTCTTCAAGCTTTACCTTCTCCCACGGCGGATTCCCGAGAATCACATCGAACCCCGCCCGCTCCCGCAGGAACACCTGCGGAAACGCGATCGGAAAATGCAGCGGTCTGAGCCCTTGCAACCGCGTCTCCGCCTTCCGCACCAGCCGATCGCGAAAGCGATCCGCCGACTCGAAGTGCGACGTCACGTTCCCCTCGTTCACCCGCGCCGCGATCTCATCATCGAGTCGCGACGCCGCGAGCACCGTGAACAGATCGTTCGTTCCCGCTACCCGGTCACGCACCTTCTCGTACAACTTTCGCGCTTCCTTCACCTCAGCCGCCGTCGCCTCCGCCAGACGACCCAGCTTCGCCAGCGGCTCCCGCGCCCGCCCGAGCAACTCCTCCGCCGACGCGCCGAACAGGTCATCGGCGTTAAGCAGCTCCTCCGCCTCGGCGAGCGTCGCGATCCCCACCAACGAATTGCCGACGATGAGGTTCATGTCCAGGAACGACAACGGCAGCCCCGGCACAAAGGTGTGGATCCAGAGCGAGAGCCGCGCGAGCTCCACGGCCAGCGGATTGAGGTCGACGCCGTGGACGCACCGCCGCGCGATCTGTCGCCGCAGGAGCTGGGTGTCTTCGATCGGCTCGCCGCGCCAATCGTCGCCAAGCTGCTCGCGCGCCTTTGTCCGCAGTCGCTCCAGTTCGTCCCGCACCCCCGGCAACCGGCGCTTCGCTAGGTAGCCCGACAGCCCGCGCTCCAGATGGTCCACCGCGGCGACGAGAAAATGCCCGCTTCCCATCGCGATGTCGGCCACGTGAAAGTCGAAGAAGCGATCGGCTGCCTCACGATCGTCGTAGATCGTGTCGAGTCGGACGAGATGCTCCGCCAGCGCCGGTTCGAGCGCGCGATCCAGCAGATGCTCGACAGCGAAATCCTTGGTGTAGTACGCGCCGCTCGCCTTGCGGGCGCCCGACTTGTCGTGCAGGTATACCTCGCCGGCGGCCACTACAACGTCGGTGGCAGCGGGCGCTGCACGACGTCGCGTTCCCGCACCTGCCGCCCGGCGCGGTGTCGGCTGCACCGGCACGTACGCTCCTCGCGCGTCCACCGCCAGGTCCTGCTCGGCGACACTCAACTCCTGCTCGAGCAGCCCTTCGTAGATCGTGCCGAACTCGCGCACGCCCAACGCGCGGAAGTCCACCGGCCCGAGCACCGCTTCGTGCGTCTCATCGAGCAGCAGCGCACGGAGCGCGGGAGCAAACTGGCGATCGGCGAGTTTTACCTTCGCCAGTGCTATCGCTACCGGAGAACTCTCGCTGGAGAACAGACCGCCGTTGTACACCGGCACACGCCATCCGGCGTTGCCCTTCTCCACCGCCTTCCAGAGTTGATTGACCTCGGTCCAGTAGAAGTCCTCGTCTCCGTAGTCGATGCCGCGAGCGGCCTCGTCCGCGAGTCGCTGCGCCATTCGCTTGAGGGAATGCTCGCGATACGCTTCGCTCGTGTGATACGGAAGGAGCTCCTTGTCTTCAGCGTAGGCCACGAAGAGCAGTCGGAACAGCGTGAGCAGCGTCATCTCCAGTGTCTCGTGGAGTTGCTCGCGCGACGGATTGCGAAACCGGCGGGCGCTGGCAAGCGCCCCGGCGAGCCGCGGCATGACGTCCTCGTAAACGCGGTCCCGCAACCGCGCGCCGAGATCTGCCGCGAAGCGGCGTGAGGCATCGAGAATGTTGACGAAGCTGCCGTTCTCCCCAAGCGCGTCGGCGGACGCGAGCAGCGTGAGATAGCCTGCGCGCGTATCATCGAGGAGGGCGAGGTTGATCTCGACGAAGGTCTCCGTGCGCCCGCGGCGAGCGGTCCCCGTGCCCGGCTTCACCGGATAGATGCGCAGCACAGCGCCCGCCGCGACGACGACGTAGTCGAGATGCTCGGCGTCCGCCTTCGCGAGCGCGTAGGAGACCGGGGAAAGACCATCGTATTGCGCGTTCGCGGGCTCGATCTCGTCGGGCCGGTCGAGAAAAACCGCGATCGCGGTGCGGGTACCGGCCGCGCGAAGAATGGCGGCGGGTCCCGCTGTCTGCTCAATGGTGTAGCCGAGGCCTGTGACGAGGGCGCGGCCGCGCCGGTCGAGCATCGGTTGCCCCAGCTCACATGCCTTCCGCCAATCTGCACGCGCGGGAACGCCCTGCTCCAGCTCGTGCATGGCGAACAGGCCGGCGTTGCGAACACCTGGAACGGGCTGGTCGAGCTGCGCGAGGTTGGCGCGGAGGAACGCGTCTGCAGCGTGCCTGTCGGGGGCATCGAGCGCGGCGATCGCGATTCGCTCGCCCTGCGCGAGGTCGAGATCCGTGTGAATCGACCATTCGTCGCCGAAGCGAGTGGCCAGCGCGACGAGGTGGTGACCGTAGGTCACGGCCACGAGCACTGGCGCGGCCCGGCTCGCCTGACGACGATGGTGGAGGTCGCGGAGTTGGGCGGATGTCGGGCAGCCCGCCGCCGGGTAGGCGATCACCTCCAGCCCCATGGGGCCGCGGCCGATGATCAGGACGCCTGCCGAGAAACCGGGGAGCGCCGGGGCGGGCAGGTCGCGAATGTCGTCGCGGGCTTCAAGGAACGCTGTCACGCCAGCACCCTCAGGAACCCACTTATCAGGCCTGCGGGAATTTGCGCAAGCGCTGCACCATTTCTATTGCGCTCTGCGAATTTGTTGCGTCGGCGACTTCCTCCGCTGCCTGCAGACAGCGGCTTCTATCCCCACCGGCGTTGATGGCCACTTCGAGCGCTTGGACCGCAGCACCCGCGGTCCAGGACTGAATCGAGCGATGACTCGCAAGAAACTTGACGATACTCACGGCCGCGTCCGGGTGGTCGCGTACCCATTCAAACTTCTCCTCTCGCCACTCCCAGAGCATGCTGTCAGCATCGGACATCGGATCGCAGCTAGACGCTTCGAGCTGTGCTGCCACCTGGACCGAGTCCTCCGGCAACGCCGCAACCCATGAGATCATCTCCTGAACCTCTTCCGGATCGAGCGCCAGCGGTACGTTGGTGCACCGGTCACGCCAGTAGGGCAGCAGAATCTCTTCCCACAGCTCACGCCTTTCGTCCGCCGTGACATTGGGAAGGTGGCGCGGCAGCGCGCCGGCGAACGCGCGACGGGCTTCTGCAGTAGCGTGCTCCATGAACTGATGAAGGCGCACCAGCGACCAGTGGCTCTCCCGCCGATGCACGACGATCATTGCAATGACATCGCCGAGTTCGCTCGAACGATCCGGCGCGACTACCGCGGACGTCGCCAGAAAGGCGGGCCAGTAGGGATTCAAGGCCGCTACAACGGTCCACGACCACGTGCGCGGCATCAGAAGACCATCCCAGAGTTGGGCCGCGCGCTCGCCCTCTGATATGTCGAACGCCGGGAACAGCACGCTTTCCGCCCAGGGGTAGTCCCCCGCCGCGAGGCGCTCCACTGCGGCGGCGAGGATCGGCCGGGCAAACATGCCCGCGGGCGACGCATCGCCCAGGACTCGCTCCCAACGCGCCTTTTCGGCGTCGTCAACGCTGAGCACAAACTGACCATCCACTCGGTCCCGCGCTTCGGCGACTCTCCGCCAGACCAGCGCAGCATGGCCGGCGGGATGGTTTTTGGCGTGCTCAAACCAGTCGGATTCGCCGATTCCAGCCACTGCCGTGCGGGATAGCTGGAAGATCGCGTCCGCGGCCCGATCGTACGCGTCAAGGAGATCGGAGGAAGTGTCCTGTGGGAACTCGCGCGTCCAATGCCACACCGCAAATGCTACGGCATTGGCGGCGCTGGCGGGCCAACCACTGTCCGCGCATAGGCCCAGAAAAGCCATCTGTTGGTCGATAGTAGGCCTCGCCTCTCGGAGCCCCCACGAGATTGCCTCGACCAGTCGCGCCGCACTCGCACTGGAATCGGTCGACGACACTGCGGCGAGCACTCTGAAGATCCCCGTTGCCCAGTCTGGATCTGTCCTCGCTGCAATCTGGACAGCGCCCAAGAGCGCGGATTGCTCGTCCCGGCTCCCCGCATCCGTGAGCACGACGATTAGCCGACTAACCGCAACTTCAGGAGGCCACGCGAGCATCTGGTCGGCAGAGATCGGGGATGGTCCTTCACCGAGCCAGCCGACCTGACCTGCCAAACGGGACTCGTCTCGGTCGCCTTGTCTCCACGTCGGATGGCTGGCGCTTTCGGTCTCGGCGAAGCTGGTCGTGACCGCGCTGTCCGGCGCAAGGCCGTGGAGTAGCTGGCTGAGGCTAAAGCGGACACGTGCCTCATGCTCATCGAGTGCCCCATCCCACCACGGGTCATCCCGCAACGCTGCGATGAATCGAGACTTCGCATTCTCGGTTGCGTGGCCGTACTGAGCGCCAAGCAGAAAGTAGAGCTCCGGCCCAAGTGGCAGCTCGCAAGGCCACCGCTGCGCCGTGGCCTGGTCCAGGAGGGCATCAGCTTCGATAGTTGGATGACGCGCAAAGGCGTAGAGCGCGAGCCGCCGAAGCAAGGCACGATTCTCCGGGCCGCTACGCGCCATGGCGAACTCAGCGAGTCGTTCAGGATCGCTGTCGCGAAGCTCGTCCAGAGCCTGCCGTACCATCACAATGAACACATCTTCCGCGTGGGAATAACGACCCTGGATCGAGGGCGCGATCGACGTACGCCGATAGCTCAGCCGATCGTAGGAATCATCGGTTCCGCGCGCCAAGTCCAACATCTCGTAGGCTTCCAGTATTCTCTGCTCGCCTAACCGCAGCATTGCGGGCGCACAGAGCTTCGCGATCTCAGCACCGTGCTCCTCGAGGTAGTCGGCCAACTCGGACGCGTCGCCGCTAATCTCGATGCGGATCGAAAGCGCAAGTAGGGGAACGCCTCCGCCGGTGAGATCTTTATCCTCGATAGGCAGGTGAGGCCGTTCGACCCCCGTCAGGCGGATGCGCGTCAACCATCGCAGAATGGCGACTGCCTCCTCAGCGTAGCCGTGCTCCGCCAGCCGCTTTAGCAACCACGTCTTGCGACGAAAGGGGTACGATGACACATGCGCCTGATTCGTGATCAGCGCGACGAACTGACGAAGTACAGGCCGCCGTGGGATCGGATCCGCGCGCCAGAGGTGCAGCATGAGCTGGCCCGCAAACGTCGGAAGGAGGTTCAAAGGGCGCCGCCCGAGCCATTTGAGGAGGGGAGGCGCGTCGCCGTCGGCAAAATTGGTCAAGCACCAGTCGCCCCAGTGGCGCAGATCCACCGCCGTGCTCAGCTCATCGGTCAATGGGTCCAGCAACCCCACAGAGGCTACCCAGTTGAACCATTCCTCAGTTAGCGCGGCTCTCAGGAAAGTGGTGCGGCCCGCGTCCGTTGCAAGGCGGGTGCGCACATAATCCGCCTCCTGCGGCGACGCGGGCGGCCCGGTGGCTACAAGCCATCTCATTTCAGCATCGTGATCGACCGGCGACGCCTGCGCATACCACCGCCACCGCTGCATCCCGAGGTGGAGCTCCGCGTACTTGTCGCCGCTGGGCGTCGTGTCGAAGACAACGGGCTCAACTCCGAAATCGGACCAGCGCTCGCGCTCACTCTGGTGACACAGAGCGTACCACCTGCTGTTTCGCGGCAGCGCCCGTATCAGGTATTGAATGACCGGATCGCCAAGCCGATATCCTGTAAAGACCACTGCTCGCTGGGCGAACACGCCGAGGAGGAAGCGCGTCGCCCACCCGTCTGCCATGTAAGCGGCCGCGAAGTCATGGTCTGTTAGAACAAGCCGATCTTCGGTCTGGGCGAGCGAGCCGTGTATTTGGGCGATTCCCGCAAAGTCACGGCCGGGCGGGAGCGCGGGTCCCACATACTTCCGGATCGCTGAGCCGGGGAACACGGCGTCCGCGGCATTGCTGAAGAACGGATCGAAGTTCGTCGTGATCAGTCGCACGCGGGCGGGTTTGGCGAAGAGCCCGAGAAAGTGCTCGTGGAGGGCGGTATGTCGTCCGCCCCGCGCCAACAGCTTCTCGCGCGCGCGCTCCTGGACGAGGACACCTTTTCGTTCTGCTTGGCCGAGATAGCGGTCAATGCCTTCAACGAATCTCTCCTCCCAGGGGACGACGGGCCCCGCGATTTCGCACGCGAGGGCTACGAAGCCCGGAAGATTCGCTGGCGAGGCGATGGAGACTCCGGCGCCAGCGAAGACGACCAGCTCGCCGTCTGCACGCGCCTGTTCAAGCTCTGTGGGGACTGTAAAGGATTTTGTGAGTCGCACCGCTGGGCAGGTGCCCCGCTCACGACGCGAGTCGCAAGCGGGGCATCACTTCGGGAACATGGGCCTGGGAAGAGTTGAACTTCCGACCTCACGCTTATCAGGCGTGCGCTCTAACCAACTGAGCTACAGGCCCCGGCAGAAAGCCAAAGCTAAGCCGGGTCCTGTACACGGTCAATCGCGCCGCG
>JBOHTO010000150.1:0-1834 GCA_050733695.1 Gemmatimonadaceae bacterium
ATACTGAGCAGCTCGGCGACACTTCGGGCGCGGTCAACACCGGAGCGCTCGAGCTCAGCATCGCGACTTGAGCTGAGCATCGCGAGCGCCACCCGACGGCGAGCGGCTGTCAGGTCACGCAGCGGCTCGGCGACGACATCCGCTCGAGCCGCCGCGTATCCTCACGCTTGGCACGGACCAGGACCATGAGCCTCACATCCCCGTCACAGGTGTAGTGGTCAACGTATCGGGGATCGAGTTCAGTCAGGTCGGCGTCGAAGTCGCCCGGCTTCGGATCGGGTCTGTCCGCGGGTCTGCGCTCATCGCCTTCCTGCCCGCTGGCGCTCGGCCTCCGCAGAGCTCCAGCCGGCGACGATAAGCCCAGGTCGCCGGGTCGACGGCGGTCTCGAAGTCGCGCTTCTCGCGCAGAGTAGAAGCGAGGTCCTGATCTACGCCGCGGTGCGCTCGCCGGGCCAGGCGCCTGTCTTGACGCGCTGATAGAGCGTGTCTGGCGCGAGGTCGGCGCCCCCGGGCCAGGTGACGGTGCCGGCATCCGCGTCCAGCTCAGCTGTTGCGAATCCTTCGACGGTGCGCGCGCGTTCGAAGACCGGGCCGTTCATTCGCGAGAGCACCTCGACGTCCCCGGTCATGCCGTCGGCGAAGACCAGGCCGAGTACGCCGTGGGCGCGGACAGTGACGCTCATGAGGTGTGGGGTCAGGCCGATCATTGCAGCGGCTCGATCGGCAACAGTGTCTCACCCACCCGCGCGCGGCGCCAGTTCTCCAGCAGCTCCTCCTGATGCAGTTCGGCCCACGCGAGGACAAAGCGGAGATGCCTTCGGCCCAACGTGCTGTCGATCACCTCGAGGTTGTCGATCTGCACCTTCGCCTCGCCGTCGGCGTGCCGCGCGTGAAAGTGCGGCGGATCATGATCGTCGAAGTACATCGCGATCACGAGCCCGAGAAAGCGGCTGATGGTCGGCACGACTACACCGTCGCGTCACGGCCGGTCGCCACATCGTCGGCCCAGGCCGCGGTTGTTTCCGCGAAGTGCCGCTGTTCACCGGCACCACTCGCTTTTGCATCCGCGTGATGGCGGTAGTCGTCCCGCGAGCAGACGGTTCCCTAGCCGGAGACGTCGGCGTAGGGCCCATCTCGGTAGGGAGTCGTGCGGTGAGGTGGTCGAGCCGTGGATGCTGGGCGCCACACGAGTCCGAAGGCCATGCCGCCGTCAATCGTGCACCTGCGCGAGGGCGGCGAGGGATTTGACTTCCTCGGCTTCCATCACCGCTACGTGCGCGGCAACACGCCCCGGTCGCGGCATCTCACCTTCCTCGTCCGCTGGCCCTCACGTCAGGCCATGCAGCACGCCCGTCAGCGCATCCGGGAGATCACCGCGCGCGAACGGCTGCTGCTACCCGTCGAAGACATCGTCGGAGACCTCAATCGGTTCCTCGGCGGCTGGGCGGGCTACTTCCGATACGGAAACTCCGCCCAGGCCTTCGACAAGATCACCCTGCACGCCGTCAACCGGTTGGCGATCTTCGTCGCTGACCGCCACCGGCGTGACCGTCGGTTTGGGTGGTGGGCCGTCGCCCGCCAATCCCCCGACCACCTCGGGCTGATCGATCTCAACGGAACCATCGTCGCGCCGCGCGCCAACCAGCCGCGGCGCCGGAGACGCTGAATGCCGCCGGTGAAGAACGTCGGCGAGCCGTGTGCGGGAGAACCGCACGCACGGTTCGATGGGCGGCGGGAGGAAACGCACCACGAATGCCCGGTCCATGCCCGCGGTCCTCACCGACCGTGCCGGCCCCTGGTCGGCGGGCATCAGGCAGCGCGCCTCCCGCCGACC
>JBOHTO010000151.1:0-58028 GCA_050733695.1 Gemmatimonadaceae bacterium
CATCAACAAGGTGCTGCTCGATGGGATCAACAAAGGGGCCTCCGATATCCACTTCGAGCCCTATGAGCAACAGTATCGGGTGCGCTTTCGCCAGGATGGCGTGCTGCGCGAGGTGGCCGCCCCACCCATTCAGCTCGCGCCAAGAATGGCCGCACGGCTCAAAGTGATGGCACGGCTTGATATCGCCGAGCGCCGCGTGCCGCAGGACGGGCGCATCAAGCTCAAGCTCGGGAAGAAGGTCATCGACTACCGCGTATCGACGCTCCCGACGCTCTTCGGCGAGAAGGTTGTGCTTCGAATCCTCGACAAGGGGAACCTGACGCTCGACCTGGAGAAGTTCGGCATCGAGCCGCGCGCCGAGCGCGAGTTGATGGAGGCCGTCTCCAATCCGTATGGCATGGTGCTGGTAACGGGGCCCACGGGATCAGGGAAGACGACCACGCTCTATTCCGCCCTGTCGAAGGTGAACAACATCGACGTCAACATCATGACGGCGGAGGACCCGGTCGAGTACAACCTGTTCGGGATCAATCAGGTTCTGGTGCGTACGGAGATCGGCATGACGTTCGCCGCCGCTCTCAAGGCGTTTCTGCGACAGGACCCGAACATCATCATGGTCGGAGAGATCCGCGACCTCGAGACGGGCGGCATCGCGATCAAGGCTGCGCTCACGGGTCACCTCGTGCTCTCGACGCTGCACACGAACTCGGCGCCCGAGACCGTGACCCGTCTTCTGGACATGGGGCTCGAGCCCTTCAACGTCGCATCGGCGCTCAACCTCGTACTCGCGCAACGGCTGGTTCGTCGCATCTGCAGCGCGTGCAAGGTCAAGTACGAGCCAACTCCCGAGGAGTACGCTGCGATGAAGGTCACGCCGCAGACGAGGCTCGGAGAGATGCGCTTCACCGATGAGGCACTCGACGGCGCGCGAAACAGCGCCAGCAAGGAAGCAGCGCCCTATCTTGCGCGGCTCTCGCTCGACACTCGCATCGGAGACCTCCCCTTCTTCAGAGGCGAGGGTTGCGACCAGTGCACGGGTTCGGGGCTCAAGGGGCGTCAGGGACTGTACGAGGTGATGTTCATGACGCCGCGACTGAGAAAGCTGATCCTGCAGAACGTGGGCGCCGCCGAGATCAGGGATGGCGCCATCGAGGAAGGGATGCTCACGCTGCGCATGGATGGATGGCTCAAGGTGTTGAAGGGCATCACGACCATGGAACAGGTAATCCGCGAGACGAGCGTGTAGGGCTGGCGACGAGCTCAAACGGAAAGGCGAGGAATGGATTCCCGCTTTCGCGGGAATGACGGCTCCGGGAATTCCGCTTTATCTGATATCGAGGGACTGAGCAACATGACGGCAACGGCGGCTACCAGTGTCAATCTGCGGGCCCTGCTCGAGGAGATGATCGAGCGGGACGCATCCGATCTGCACATCACTGCCGGTGAGCGGCCCAAGCTGCGCATCGACGGCGACATCACGAATGCGAGCGTCGATGTCGCGCTGTCTCCCAAGGACACGCTCCAGCTTGCGTACTCGGTGCTCACGGAGAATCAGAAGAAACGTTTCGAGCTGGACGACGAGCTGGACTTCTCCTTCGGGATCCAGAATCTTGCCCGCTTCCGCGGCAACTGCTTCAAGCAGCGCGGCTGCGTGTCGATGGTGATCCGTCAGATACCGTTCTCGGTCAAGACTTTCCAGGACCTCGGGCTTCCGGGGGTGATCGCCACGATGGCGGAGAAGCCACGCGGCCTCGTTCTCGTCACGGGTCCGACCGGTTCTGGCAAGTCCACGACGCTCGCCGCGATGCTGGACAAGATCAACCGTGAGCGCAAGGGTCACATCATCACGGTCGAGGATCCCATCGAGTTCATCCACAAGCATCAGGGATGCATCGTCAACCAGCGCGAGGTTGGAACGGACACCAAGTCGTTCGCGAACGCCCTCAAGTACGCGCTGCGCGAGGATCCCGACACCATCCTGATCGGTGAGATGCGTGACCTCGAGACCATCCAGGCCGCGTTGACGATCGCCGAGACCGGGCATCTTGCCTTCGCCACCCTGCACACGAATTCTGCGGCGGAGGCGATCAACCGCATAATCGACGTTTTCCCGTCGCACCAGCAGTCGCAGGTGCGCGCACAGCTCGCCTTCGTGCTGGAAGGGGTCATCACGCAGACACTGTTGCCGAGGGCGAAGGGGAAGGGGCGTGTCATGGCCGCCGAGATCCTGGTGGTTACGCCTGCGATCCGGGCCCTGATACGCGAGGACAAGATCCATCAGATCGAGTCGATGATGCAGGCCGGGAAGAAGTACGGCATGCAGACGCTGAACGATGCGTTGTACGCGCTCTACATGAGCAGGGAAGTGACGGCCGACGAATGCCTCCGCGTGACCTCTGACCCGAACGGCTTCCTGCGCATGATCGGCCAGCCGGTCCAGGACGATGGGAGCGATCCCAGGGCCGCCGCGACCTCGGGGAAGGTTGCCGCCGGGGGTCGCCGGTAGTCTACAGGGGAGCACCAGCGCAGGCGGTGTGGCGCGTCCGGAACCCCGGGCACGCCGCGCTCCGCCACGCTCCATCCGAATCATCCGGAGTGAGTGAATGCCCACCTTCACGTACACAGCGCGCGCCCCCGGTGGCGCACTGCAGACCGCTTCGATAGAGGCGTCGAGCCGCGAGGATGTCGTTTCGCAGCTCCGCCGCCAGCGACTCGCCGTCATCAAGGTGGACGAAGCAAAGGCGAAGAAGAGCATCGGTGGCGGCGGGATCAAGATGCGCGACATCGTCATCTTCACCCGCCAGTTCTCGACGATGATCAACGCCGGCCTTCCGCTCGTCCAGGCCCTGGACATCCTGGCCAAGCAGAGCGAGAACAAGACGCTTCAGGAAGTGACGCGCGCGGTCGTGTTCGATGTCGAATCCGGGCACACCGTGGCGGACGCACTCAGGAAGCATCCCAAGGCGTTCAACGAGCTGTACGTGAACATGGTCGCCGCCGGTGAGGCGGGTGGTATTCTCGATACGATCCTCATGCGACTCGCAGTGTTCATGGAGAAGAATGACGCCCTCATCCGGAAGGTGAAGGGGGCGATGATCTATCCATCGGTGATCATTGGCGTGGCCGCGATCGCGATCGTGGTGCTGCTCATCTTCGTGATTCCGGTGTTCGAGAACATGTTTGCTTCCGTTGGCATGGCGCTGCCCGCGCCCACGCGCGTAGTGCTGTGGGCTTCGCGAGCACTCAAGTCCTACTGGTGGGCCGCGCTCGCCACGATCGTCGCGCTGACGTTCCTGCTCAAGCGCTACTACGCCACGCATGGCGGCAAGCTCGTGATCGACCGGCTGATGCTGAAGATGCCGGTGCTGGGCGATGTGCTGCGCAAGTCCGCGGTGTCGCGCTTCACGCGTACGCTCGGCACACTGATCAGCTCCGGTGTGAGCATCCTCGATGGTCTGGAGATCACCGCCAAGACGGCGGGTAACCGCGTGATTCAGGATGCGATCATGGCGTCGCGAGCGAGCATCGCGGGCGGTGACACGATCTCGGCGCCGTTGCAGAAGTCGGCCGTGTTCCCCGCAATGGTCATCTCGATGATCGCCGTCGGTGAGCAGACGGGCGGGCTGGACGAGATGCTGTCGAAGATCGCCGACTTCTACGACGAGGAAGTGGATGCGGCCGTGAGCGGGTTGCTCTCCCTGCTCGAGCCGATCATGATCGTGTTCCTCGGCGTGGTGGTGGGTGGCATGGTGGTGGCGATGTACCTGCCGATCTTCGACATGATCAACGCGGTGCAGTAGGGGGGGGGAGGGGAACGCCAGCCAGCGAGGTGGATATGCGCGGACCGCGAGTGGTTCCCACGGTCCTTGCATTGTTGGTCGGGTTCGCTCTCCCAATGGTCACGGATGCACAGGCGGTCAACCTGCCTGCGGTCGTGCGCACCGCGGAGCGCGCGGTCGTCTCCATCAGGACCTACGACGCGCGCGGCGAGCTGCTCGGCCTGGGGAGCGGGTTTCTCGTGGGAGGCGGCCGGGTGGTCACGAACGCCCGCGTGCTGAGACGCGGCTCATGTGGAGATCTTCGATCACGAAGATCACATCCTCGGGACCGTCGATCACGCAGCGAGTCTGAGCGCGCGATGACGGCGAGCCCGTCGGTAGCCCCATCGCTTGAGGTGGAACGGATGCCATATTTCCACCAATCCACCGAGGAGCGAGCATGGCGCTCAACATCAAGGATCCAACGGCTGAGAAGCTCGCGCACGAACTGGCCGACGCAACTGGCGAGAGTCTCACCGACGCGGTCATAGCCGCCCTGACGAGTCACCTTGGCCACGTGCGGCAGCGCCGCGCGCAGCGTGGACTGCTTGCCGAAATCGCAGAGATCCAGGCGTTCGTCCGCTCCGAGCCCGACCGCGACGCGCAAACGGCCGATGAGATCCTCGGCTACGACGACTTCGGCCTGCCGGCTTGAACGGCGCGGCGAAGACCGGACACCCGTGGTCATAGACACGTCCGCCCGGATTGCGATCCTCTTCGCCGAGCCGAAGGCGGCGCGCCTTGTCAGCGCCATCGCCGCTGCCGGAGGCTCGCCACGTGGCAGCGCCGACAATAGTGGAAGCTGCCGCTGTCATGCTGGCGAAGAAGGGTCCGGTTGGCGAGATCGCCCTCGACGCTCTCCTGCAGCGCCTGGGAATCGAGGTAGTCCCGATGTCAGTCGAGGCGGCGGTGATGGCTCGGTCTGCCTACCAGCGCTTCGGCAGGGGCGTCGGGTCGCCCGCCGTTCTGAACCATGCAGACTGTCTGTCCTACGGCGTTGCCATGGCCTCCGCCGAGCCACTGCTCTTCAAGGGCGAGGACTTCTCCGACACGGACGTTCCTGGTCGCGCGGTACTGACTGCTACTACGCGGGCCCCGTGCACTCAGTCCCCCCCCGACCACCGCGATGGAAACCGGGCTGGGCAGCCGGCATTGCAATTGGCACCAAATGGTGTACATTTGATGCATACCTAAGTCCGGGAGCGCCACGTGCGCACGACCATCAATCTCGACGACAAGCTGATCAGCGAGGCCCAGCGCCTCACTGGCGTGACCGAGCGAACGGCGCTGGTGCACGAAGGGCTCCGCGCGCTGATTCAGAGGGAGAGCGCGCGCCGGCTGGCCAGGTTGGGCGGAAGCGAGCCCCAGCTAGAGTCCGTGCCGCGGCGGCGCGTCGCGGAAGGTTGATCCTGGTCGACACGTCCGTCTGGGTGGATCACCTGCGTGCAGGGGATCCGCGATTAATCGATGCCCTGAACGCGGACGCTGTGTGCACCCACCCCTTCGTTCTCGGCGAGCTGGCTTGCGGCAATCTGCGTCCCCGGCACCAAGTACTGAGCCTGCTCGGCAAGCTCCCGGTGGTCCCTGTCGCAAGCGATGCCGAGGCGTTGGAGTTCATCGAGCGCCGATCTCTGATGGGGCGCGGCATCGGTTACATCGATGTGCACCTTCTGGCCTCCGCGGTGCTGTCCGGGACCACCCGGCTCTGGACACGCGACAGGCGTCTTGCGACCGTCACCGCGGCGATGGATCGCCTTTTCGAGTAGACGCACCCGGGCGGAACCGGGCGCAGGTTCGCCGGGACGACGCCCGGCGCCACGCGGCCACCATGCGGCGATCCCTCCCGATCCCCACGACATCGGGTCATCTTCCCAGGCACGCCCCTTCACGCTCCGCCTTCCGCCTCCCGAGCCATGCCTCCAGCCACGACCCGGCCCGCTCTCGCACGCCTGTCCCTTGCCGCAGCGCTGGCTGTCGCCGCGCCGCTCCAACTGACAGCGCAGACCGCCTACACCGTCGACGCGCCGCCACCCGCCGGCCTGGACCGCCAATCGGCGCAGCGCAGTACACGCACGCACCTCGAGAACCTCATCGGGCTCGACACACAGAACCCGCCCGGAAGCGAGATGCTCACCGCGCAGTACTTCGACTCGGTGTTCTCGGCCATTCCCGGCTTCGAGACGTGGATCCTCGACGTCGGCAACGGACGTGCGAACTTCGTCGCCCGCCTCAGCGCCAGCAACGCGACGCGCGAGCCGGTGCTCGTCATGGGGCACATGGATGTCGTCGGAGCGGACACTGCGAAGTGGGAGAGCGATCCCTTCACTGCCTCAGTGCGCGACGGCTACCTCTACGGCCGCGGTGCGATCGACGACAAGGGGATGCTCGCCGCCACGACGACGGCGCTGCAGGCGCTCGCACGCGACCGTGACGCGCTCGAGCGCGACATCATCTTCCTCGGCACTGCGGCAGAAGAAGGCGGTGATGTGGGGATCGACTGGGTGATGCAGAACCACGCCGAGCTCGTGAACGAGGCCGAGTTCGCGCTCAACGAGGGCGGGCGGATCCGCGTGCGCGACGGTCGGGTGAAGACGGTGAACATCCAGACTACGGAGAAGGTCTACTACGAAGTCGTCGGCACGGCGCGCGGACCGAGCGGGCACGGTTCCGTGCCGCTCCCCGACAATGCGCTCGCCGCACTGGCCCGCGCGGCCGCGCGGGTGCACGAGTGGAAGCCGCCGGTCCGACTCAACGAGACGACGCGGCTCTACTTCGCCCGCCTCGCGCAGACGGAGGATGATCCCGCAATGCGACGTGCGATGGAGCGCATCTCGGCCCCCGATGCGTCCGACTCGGTGATCAATGCGGCCGCCGAGGTGCTCTCGCTCGAACCGCTGCACAACGCGGTGCTGCGCACCGGTGCGTCACTCACGATCCTTCGCGGCGGAACGCGCGCGAACGTGATTCCGTCGGAGGGGACGGTCACCTTCAACGTGCGCGTCCTGCCTGGCGAGGACATCCGCGCGGTCGTGGCGGAGATGAACAGGGTTGCAGCGGAGCCGCAGGTGACATTCACACTCGCGGGGGAGCCACGCGAGGACCCGCCGCCCTCGCCCGTGACGACTGCTCTCTATCGGGCGATGGAAGCGGCGGCGAACACGATGGAACCTGACGCGGTCGTCATCCCCTTCCTCTCGACCGGCGCAACGGACGGCGCGGTGCTGCGCGCGCACGGGATTCCGACGTACGGCATTCTGCCAATGCCGCTTCCCATGGAGGACGAACTGCGCATGCACGGCGATAACGAGCGCGTCCCCCTACCGGCGCTCGGCTGGGCAACGGAATTCATCTACCGCGTGCTGGCCGACGTCGCCCGCTGAACGCGGCCATGGGTGAGCGGCATACTGCAATTCCCGCTGAAGCGGAATCCACCCGCAGTCAGCGCTGCTACCGTCTCACGCCGCCCCGAACGAGTCGTATGATGAAGAGCAGCACCACCGCTCCGATGAACGCGACGAAAATCGTGCCGGCGAGACCACCGAATGGCGTCGACACGCCGAGCTGGGCGAACAGCCACCCGCCGAGGAAGGCGCCGATGATGCCGATCAGGATGTCGCCGATGATTCCGAAGCCGCCGCCCATGACGAATGAGGCGAGCACGCCGGCGACGAGTCCGACTATGAGCCAGGCGAGTATGTCCATGACCATCTACCTCGTGAATAGTTTGGCAGGGTAGGGAATCCGGTCCGCGTGTTGGCAGGGCAACTCGTGTGCCCACCCGGCCCGTCCGCCTGGCCTGCCCCTCTTGCGGTTCGGACGCCGGCCCTGCATCTCTGGCGGTGCCGATTTGCCGTCGGATTCGAGCCGGCCATGGGGTCGGTGGCGACGGATCTCACAACGAGGAGGATTCGGTTCATGGCCGATATCGAGGTGGACAACAAGGAGAGCAGTCTCACATGGCTCTGGTCGGTGGTCGCGATCATCGTCATCGCGCTGCTCGCGTGGTTTTTCTTCCTGAACGGAGGGCGCGGCACGGCGCCCGCAGATGGTGATACCAATATCGACGTGACGGTGCCAACTCCGGATGCCCCCGCGCCGGACCCCGTGCCCGAGCCGGAGCCGGAGCCGCCGCCGGCCCCATAGTCCTGCAATGCGGCACAGGGGTGTGCGCCTCAAGCTCGTCGCGGTCGCGGCAATCGCCGCGGCCGCGCTGCCGTTTGTGGCCATGGCCCAGGTTGCAGCACCCACACAGTCCACTGTCGTCGCGTCGGCGCCAATCGACAACGTGGGCTACACGCTCGCATTCGACCGCACCTCGGCAGGCGAAGGCGCGGTTCGCGTCGAGATGTCGTTCACGACAGCGGGCGATGAGCCCGTTCTGCTCTCGCTCCCCGCCTGGACGCCCGGCGCCTACGAGATAAGCAACTTCTCGCGCTGGGTTGCCGGCTTCACCGCCGAGAGCGATGGCAAACCGCTCGAATGGGACAAGACGGATCACGACACCTGGCGTATACGTCCCGAAGGCGCTCGATCCGTGACCGTGAGCTTCGATTTCACGGCCGATACCCTCGACAACGCGATGACGTGGATCGAGCCCGACTTTCTTCTCGTGAACGGAACCAACGTGTTCATGTTCCCGGAAGGACGGCCGCTCGACTACGACAGCCGGGTGAAGGTGCAGACGGAAGCAGACTGGCGCATCGCCACCGGGATGACGCCCGGCGCCGAGCCGGCGACGTTCACCGCCGCGAGCTATCACGATCTGGTCGACATGCCCTTCTTCATCGGCGCGTTCGACATCGACAGCGCACGCATCGCCGAGCGGTGGGTCAGGTTCGCGACATATCCGCGCGGCAGTGTGGCGGGTGCCACGAGGGCGCGCATATGGGAACAGATCAGCGGTGTTATTCCGCCCCAGGTCGCCGTCTTCCAGGACACGCCCTTCGACGCGTACACGATACTTCAGATCGTCGAGGAATCGTACGGCGGCGCGAGCGGACTGGAGCACCAGAACTCGCACGTCAACGTCGTGCTGCCGCTCGTGCTGGACCACCCGTTCATGCCCTCGCTCATATCGCACGAGATCTTTCACGCGTGGAACGTGAAGCGGCTGCGGCCGGCCACGCTCTGGCCGTATCAATACGCGGTGCCGCAGCCTGCGACGCTGCTCTGGATGAGCGAGGGGATCACGGACTACTACGCCGATCTCGCGCAGGTGCGCGGCGGTGTCATCGACAGCACTGAATTCCTCCGCGTTACGGCGGGGAAGATCGATGAAATCGCCGCTCTTCCGCAGGTCGCCCTCGAGGACGCGTCGCTATCTACATGGGTGCACCCGGCGGACGGCACGGGTTACATCTACTATCCCAAGGGGTCGCTCGCCGGTTTCATGCTGGACATCCTGATCCGCGACGCGAGCGACAACCGTGGCTCGCTCGATCTCGTACTGCGCGAGCTGTATCAGAGCACCTACAAGCTCGGCAGCGGCTTCATCGAGGCCGACTTCTGGCGCGTGGCGAGTCGCGTGGCAGGCGGGCACGATTTCGCCGACTTCGCGGAGCGTTACGTCGACGGACGGGAACGCTATCCGTGGGATAGTGTGCTCGCGCTCGCCGGCCTCCGGATCATCAGCGATACAACGCGCACACCGCTGCGCGGCCTCGGCGCGCAACGTATAGAGCGGCGCATCGAGCCCGATCCCAACGCCTCGGCCAAAGCGCGCCGCATTCTGGCCGGCATTCTTCACGGGCGCGTGGACGACCAGGATCCTCGAAAGCGGGAAACCCCCCAACAGTAGTGCGGTCATGCCCGGGCAATGCGGACGCCCCAGGTGTCGGCATGCCCGCGCAATCGGGACGCCCCCAGGTGTCGTCATGCCCGCTGAAGCGCGAATCCATTCTCAAGTTTCCCTTATCCGCCGAGCCGCCTCCGGATCACGGCGCCGCGCGATACCACCCCACCATCTCATCCGACCGGCGCGCAGGCCCGCTGTACCGAGCGCGCATGATCGCCTCGATCTCCTCGATTTCGCGCGGCGCCCGGGACACCCACTCGACGCCACTCTCCGTCACGAAGTAGTCATCCTCGATGCGCACTCCGATGTTCGCGTATCGCTCGATCTCGGCACCGATGTTCGCCAGCATCGCGCGATTGCGCGGCGTGTCCAGCAGCTCCTCGGCGAGATTCTCCCGCACGTAGATTCCGGGCTCTATGGTGAATGCGCTGCCGACACCAATGTGTCCGGTGAAGTAGAACTGATCCGGATCGTGCACATCGAGCCCGATCCCGTGCCCCAGACCATGCATGAAGTACATGCGGAACTGCGGGCAGCGCGAGGGGGACGCGGGATCACCGCAATCGTACATCGCACTTGCGGAGTCGATGAGCCCGAGCTGCGCGAGACCCGCAGCGATCACGGTAGAGGCGGAATCGGTCATCCCAGCGGCGGGAGCTCCGGGCCGGACCTGGCGCTCCGCCGCCGCCTGCGCATCGCGCACGATCTGGTAGATCGCGCGCTGATCGGCCGTGAACGTGCCGCTCACGGGGACCGTTCGCGTAACGTCCGCCGTGTAACCGCGGTACGATGCCCCGACATCCATCACGACCAGCTCGCCATCCTGCATGAAGCGGTCGTTCGCGTTGTAGTGCAGCGTAGTCGAGTTGGGGCCGGATCCGACGATCGAAGCGAAGCCTGGTCGTTCGGCGCCGTTGCGGCGGAAGGTGTACTCGATGAGCGCCTCGACCTCGAACTCGTTCATCCCCGGTTCCATCAACCGCATCGCTTCACGCTGTGCGGCCACCGTGATCTCGATCGCCTTGCGCAGCAGCGCGAGTTCGGCGGGTGACTTCGTCCCGCGCAGCTCGGCCACAGCGTCAGTTGTCACGTCGGTCGTGCGGGTGCCGGGATTCGCGCGGACAACCGCGGCGAGAAGCTGATCGTCCACCGAAAGCGGACCTCCATCCGTATCGCTGAAGTCTCCCACGACGTACAGAAGACGCTCACCATCCAGCAGGGAATCGAGTACCGTGCGCAGGTCAGCCGCCGGTCGCACGGCGAGGGCCGTTGCCGCGCGGGCACCCGTCACGCCCAGGCGGCTACCCGTCCACACCTCCGCGGCCGGATCGCGAGGCAGCACGAAAAGCGTAGCCGTTGCGGCGTCGCCCCGCTTCACCATCACCAGTGCGGCACCGGGCTCGCGGAATCCCGTGAGATAGTTGAAGGGGGAGCCCTGGTAGAAGGACACGTAATCGAATTCGGGCTCGCGCGCGCCGAGCGCGAGGAGAACACCGCGCTCCTCCATGACTGTCGCCACGCGCGCACGGCGCGCAGCGTACTCGGATTGCGGGATCTGGCCGGCAACAGCGCCGGCGTCGACGTGAAGCGCCAGAACGGCGGCGAACAGAAGCAGGACAGGTCTGCGGAACACTGGCAACCCTCGCTATGAGTATGGAGCGCAGAATGCGTTGCGGCGTCGAGTCTGAAGTCTATCACCGGAATGAGGGCATGTGTTCCGCCGCCCACCCGGTGGGTGCCGCGCCCGGGCCGGAGGCGTATCTTGACGGGGTGGTGCTCCCTTCGCTCCATAGATTGACCATACCGCGACGTATCTTGTGGACTCCCCTGTACAGACCGAGGTGATCTCGTGCTCGACGCTGCCAAGTTCGAGCGCTGGCAGAGCGCCGCCGTGCTCGCCGGCGCGAGCTGACCGCCGCCACGAGTGGGGAATCGGATGAGAGTTGAAGCCGTCCTCGAACGGCGGCGAGCACGACAACGCGAGCTCATCGATCGCGCGCGCGAATTCGTTGCCGGGCTTCGTTCCAATACGCGAGTCCGTGCGGCAGTGGTCTTTGGCTCCGTCACCAGGGGTGACGTCAATCTCTGGAGCGACATCGCTGTGCTCGTCGTGCCCGACGATCTGCGCGACCGCGTGCTCGATCGGCTTTCCGATCCTGGTCCGCGCCCTCCATTGGTGCAACCGGTCGCATGGACGCCCGACGAGTGGCGCACGCAGTTGGGCAGGGGGAATCCGATCGCGCGCGAGGCCCTCGAAGCCGGCGTGTGGCTCGTCGGGTCGCCGGACGAACCGTGACGGATACCGAAGCCCAGGACCGGAACGGCCGTGCCAGGCACGCTCCATTCGATCAGTTCGTCGAGATCGAGACGCCGGAGCAGGTCGTAGTCACTTACGAGATAGCGGGCGTTGGCTCGCGCGCCGCGGCCGCGCTCATCGATTATCTCATCACCGGCCTGCTCTCGCTGGCGATGGTCATCCCCATGTGCATCGTCGGGAACGGAGCAGGCCGGGGTGGGCCGAGCCCCTCGGAGGGATGGGTGATGGCCGCCACCATCCTGTACCTGTTCGCCATCCTCTGGGGCTACTACGTTCTGTACGAAGGGTTGGCGGACGGCCAGACTCCGGGCAAGAAGCGGCTCGGCCTGCGCGTCGTGCAGGACGGCGGGTACTCAGTGTCGTTCGCGGCGTCGGCGGTGCGCAACCTCGTTCGCTTCATCGATCTGCAGCCGTTCTTCCTGTACGCCGTGGGGATCACGAGCGTAGCGCTGTCGCGTTCCGGGAAGCGCGTCGGTGACATGGTTGCGGGCACGATCGTGGTGAAGGAGCGCGCGGTGCAAATCCCCGCCGTTCCGGCCCGGCCAGCCAGCGCGACCGACCTTGCTCGCACAACGCCGCCGGTGTCGGCGCTGCTCGACGACCGGGAGTACACACTGCTCGAGCGCTACATGGCGCGGCGGCAGCAGCTCGATCCGGATCGCAGGCGAGCGATCGCGGACCAGCTCGCCGCCCGCCTGGGAGCCAGAGCGCCGAACGACGACGCCGGAAGCCAGGCGATGCTCGTCCGGCTGTACGAGCGGGAGCGGTCTGTGCGTGCGCAGGGTGTCGCGTCGCGCAGCGATACCGGCGCCGCGCGCGAACAGCATGCCATCGTCGCGCTCGGCGCGGAACGGTGGCGTGCCTTCGCAAGCCGTGTGGTGGCGACTGAGCAGCGCGGCGGCCTCCGCGCGCTGTCCGAGAGCGAGGTGAGCGACTTCGTCGCGCACTACCGCGAGATCGCCACGGACCTGGCGCGTCTCCGCACGGCCGCGCGCGGGCGCGAGATCGATGCGCTTTTCTACCTGAGTCGGCTGGTGGCGGCGGGACACAATCTGTTCTACAGGCAGCGCCGGCTCGTGATCGTCACCGTCTGGCAGTTCATGACAGCGACGGTACCGCGCGAGATCAGGCGCTCGTCGGTACCCATCCTCGCGGCGGCGAGCTTCCTCTTCGTTCCTGCCATCATCGCATACTCCGTCGTCCTCGCGCACCCGGAGACCGCTGGTGAGTTCATCCCTGCGCAGATGATTGACCGGGCGGAGAATGCCGTACTGCGGGCGAAGCAGGGACGCGGTTACATCGACGATCCGGAACTATTCCGCCCCGTGATGGGGAGTACGATCATCGCGAATAACATTCAGGTGACCTACATCGCCTTCGCGATGGGGATCACTGCGGGTATCGGCACGATCGCCGCGCTCGTCTTCAACGGCATCCATCTGGGCGGCTTTGCCGGATTGTACCATGCGAAGGGCGTTGGCGCACAGTTGCTCGCCTTCGTCGCGCCGCATGGCGTCCTCGAGCTGAGTGCAATCGCGATTGCTGGCGGCGGCGGACTGCTGCTCGCCTCGGCGCTGCTGCTTCCGGGCGCGCTGACGCGCCGGGAGGCGCTCATCGTCCGTGGCCGGCGCGCGATCCGGCTCATCGCCGCGTCTACATTCCTCCTCTTCGTGGCTGGAACGATCGAAGGACTCATCTCGCCCATCGAATACTGGGATCTCTCCCTCAAGCTGGTGGTGTCCGCCGCCACCGCGCTCTTCCTTGTCGTGTACATCACGCGAGGCCGGCATGGCGAACCCGACGCGCCCGCCGAGCAGAGCGGCTACAGCGAGGCGCGCGCCTTGATGTCCAGGTAGCGGTTGATGAGGGGCGCTGACATGTCCCTCGGCGATACGTCGAGCACGGCCACTCCTGCGGCGCGCATGCATGCCAGCGCCTGATCGCGCGCCAGCAGCATCTCCTCGGCGGCAGCGCTCTCGTAGATCGCGGCCGTTGACGCGCGGACGGCCGGCTCTGCTGCTGCGATGAGCGCGTCGTTGCGCAACGCGATGAGCAGCGGGAGATGGCGAACCGTACTGCGCGTCGTGTGCGCAATGAGAGCGCGCGATGAGCGCGAGTCTATCACGTCCGAGAAGATCACGATCAGCGAACGCTTGTGATGGCTGGTCGCCAGCGTGCGGAAGGCAGCCGCGTAGTCCGGCTCTGTCATCGATGCCCGCGCCCCCGCGAGCGCATCGCGAACGCGCTCCAGCGCCAGGCGTCCGCGCTCGGGTCTGACGAGCGCTTGCACCTCATCGTCGAAGACGATGATCCCCACCCTGTCGCCGGAATGGGCAGCGACGTCGGCCAGAAGAAGCGCCGCCGAGACGGCGTACTCGAAGCGTGGCAGGGAGCCGGCGAGCTGCGTCATCAGGCGGCCGGCATCCACTGCGATCATCACCGTCTGCCCCTGCTCGACGGTGAACTCCCGCGTGATCACACGACCTCGGCGCGCGGTCGCCTTCCAGTCGATGTGACGCGGATCGTCGCCACGTGCGTAGTCGCGCAGGTTTGCGAAGCTCGTCCCGTCGCCGCGACGACGAATGGTGCGAATCCCCGCGTCGCGCAGTCGGTGCTGAAGCGAGAGCAGCCGGTAGCGACGCACCCCGGCCATCGACGGGACGACGGTGAGCGTATCGTGCAGGTCGAACACGAGCGTGCGTTGAACGAGGCCGAACGTACCGCGCACTCGCAGGGCGACCGGACCGAGTTCGTACACACCTCGCTCGCGGGCCCGCACGGTGAAGGCGGAGCCAACAGACTGGTGCGGTGCGATGTCGAGGGTCCGCGTACCTGCAGAGTAGAGTTCGAGGGCGTGCGGAAGCGCGTCGAACAGATCGGCGCGCAGTGGTCGTGGCCAGTCGGAGTGCAGGGAGTAGCTGCCTTCGATCGTTTCGCCGAGCCCCACGCTGGACGGCAGCACCCGGGTTACGGTGACTCGCGAGCGCGCGGGCAGCATCACGGCATCCGCGAGCATCAGTGCGGCGACGAGCACCAGCGCAGCGAATGCGATCACCAGCCCCGCGGGCCAGCCGGACAGGAGCCAGAGCGGTGCTGTGAGCGCGAGCACGGCACCGCAGCGCCGTGTGGGCGTGAGCCGCACGCGCGCCACGATCCAGAAGAACGCCGCACCTATCGCGAGCGCGAGGAAGAAGAGCGCGAACGCGCCCAGCCGGCCGGGCACCGGGACTACTGCGGAGCCGGTACTCTCGCCAGCACGTGCTCGAGCACGTCGTCCGCCGATCGCCCCTCGACTTCCAGCTCGGGCGCAAGGATCACGCGGTGCCGCAGAACCGGGAGTACGTAGCCCTTCACGTCGTCCGGCGTCGCGAAGTCGCGGCCGGCGAGGAGCGCCGCCGCGCGCCCGACGCGGAAGAGTGCGACGGTCGCGCGCGGGGATCCGCCGAGCGTGAGCGCGCTCTCCTCCCTGGTCGCGCGTACGATCGTGGCCGTGTACTCGCGTACCTCGGGTGCCACGCGCACCGCATCCACGGCGGCCCGCAGCGCGACGCAGCCAGCGGCATCGATTACCGGTTTGGGCGATGTGTCTGCTGCTCGCTCCGGATCGAAGCCCTCGGCATGGTTCGCGAGCATCCGCAGCTCCGCTTCGGCCGATGGATAGGTGACGCGCACCTTCATGAGGAAGCGGTCGAGCTGCGCTTCGGGGAGGGGGTATGTTCCCTCGTATTCCACCGGATTCTGCGTCGCGAAGACGGTGAAAAGATCGCCCAGTGGATGCGCGATTCCGTCCACCGTCGCCTGCCGCTCCTGCATCGCCTCGAGCAGGGCCGCCTGTGTCTTGGCGGGCGCACGGTTGATCTCATCACCGAGGAGCAGGTCGGTGAATATCGGGCCGGCGTGGAACTCGAACGTGCGCGATGACTCGTTCAGCATGTTGACGCCCGTGATGTCCGTTGGCATGAGGTCGGGGGTGAACTGGACCCTGCCGAATCTCGCGCCGAGAGCGGCTGCAAGTGTTCGAACGAGTAGCGTCTTCGCGGTGCCGGGAACACCTTCCAACAGCACGTGGCCGCGCGCGAGGAAGGCGATGAGCGCTTCCTCGATCACGACATCCTGTCCCACGACTCGCGTCGCAACGGTGTCGCGGATCCGCTCAAGCGTGTCCCTGATCCCGTCGATGTTCATGTCGGCATTCATGATTCTGACATTGTCCTCTCCATGTGCTCGATCGCTCGGCCGACGTCAAGCAACCGGGCGGGCGGCAGTGTGGCTGTCATCGCGCTGCGGGTGAATTCGAGTTCTTCGCGCAATTCCGGATGCCGCTCGGCGATCGTGGCAAGATAGTCAGCGTCGTCCATGGCGCGCGTGGATCCGAGTGCGTGGCGACGCCGGAGGCCTGCCACCAGGCGTCGCGTGGCCGTGCGACTCGCTCCGACCTGCTCGTACGCGCGTGCGAGGGCGCCGACATGCTCCAGTGGCGACCGGCGCTCGATGCGCGCACGCGACCGCGGCGCGATCGGCCGCGGTGCAACAGCGGCCAGAAGAATGAGGCCGGCAAGGAGCAATGCCGTGAGAGCGCGCCCGGCGGGCGTGCCTGCCAGCGCCATTGCAGTTGCGCGTGCGACACTCGGATGTGTCCCGAACCCCTGATGGTACTCATCGAATACGATTCTGCTACGCGACCCCGCCGAATCGTCTCCATCGCGCGCGCTGAGCCAGACAAAGAGACCAACGGCGCGAACGCCCGCCTTCGTGTCGCACAGCCGGATGATATCGTTCCGCAGGAGATGTGGATCGCCGAGAGCGACCACGCGTCCCGCACCCAGCCGCAGGCCGAGGACGGCCGGCTCCATCACCTTGCCGTGTTTCCCGTATCGCGGGCGCGTGCGCACGAGGATCGTCGTGTCGCCGCGTGGTGGGGCCCGAAAACCAATGGTGTGCATGACGATGGTGGTCCCTCGCGGTTGTTCGAACAAACCCTCGCCGCACGGCGAAGGCCGGCCGGCGACGGCCTGCATCACCGTAGCCAGATCATCGTCCTTCGCGCCGTTCTGGTCCGCATCCTCCTCGTAGGATTCGCCGTCCTCGAAAGACTCGTCGATGATCCTTCGGGCAAGGAAAGCGGTCTGTTCGAGATCGAGTGAATCCGCGATCCAACCGTCGCCTGGCACGAAGATGAGCGACGCACCGCGTCGAACGGCGTCGAGAAGCTCGTGGGTTTCGCCCGCGGTGAGCGGGACTGAGGGGTCGAGGACCGCGTATATCGCGTTGCTATCCAGCGGTGCATCGATGGGAGCGAGGCGGCGCTCGACGTCCCAGCCCAGGCGGTCGAGTGTCTCGTACAGGCCGAGTGCGCCGTAGGGATCGGTTGCATACGTCGTTAGACGGGCACCGCTCTGGACGGCTGTGACAGCCGGCGTCAGCAGGATGGCGACCACCGCGAAGATGCCGAGCGCGATGAGCACTCTGCGGGGCGAGAGCCAGCGCTCGAGCGCAAGCGGCTCAGCCATTATGCCCCGTGATCTCGATGGCGAGCGCGTGCAGCTCATTGTAGTGTTCGCGATCGCACTCGGTCATGCCGTATACGATCGTCTCGTACGAACGCGCGAAGTCGCGAAACCGCGTGAGCAGCGAAGACGATCGCGCGCGTAGCTCACGCACGTAGTCCCCCACGGTCTTCGCGGGATCGAGTCGCAGGCGCTCGCGCTGTGCGATGCTCCCGAGCAGTGCCATGTACAGCGCATGCGCGGCATCCGTGAACTGACCCGCGGCCGCGTGCTCGCGCGCGGCGATCCATGGATCGCCGCGCGCGCCGGGCCGCCGGCGACCCCGCACACCGGCTGCGATCTCTGATCTTCCGCGCCGCGCGGCAGCCACCAGTGCGATGCGAAGCAGGATCGCGACACCAAGCGCAACGAGTACGCCCAGCATGAGCTCCCGAAGGTCCTGTGAGTCGGCAACGGCGCGACCGATGGGGGCCAGCAGCGCACCGAGCCACTCCATGAGTCTGTCCCATAGCGTCTGCCGTACGGAACGGTCGAATCGGAACGCCTCGAACACCGCGGCTATGCTGTCGCGGATCGCCTCCTCATTCGGTTGCTCCAAGACGCGTCGTCCGCTGCCTGCGCGATATCAGGAGAAGGGAAACGATTTCGGTGTCTCGGCCCTGCCGGCCGCACCGACACCCTCCGCCATGAGCTCGAGGTCGTAGCCCTCCGTTCGGATGCGCAGGTCGTAGTAGATGAGCACTGTGGCAGCGACAATCAGCGGATAGAGGAACGCGGCGACAAACTGCCAGATGATCTGACCGATGATCTGGTTCTCGGTGATGAGCTGCGACAGGAGCATGAGGGCGAACGCAACGAGGAAGAAGACGAGGAAGATCAGCATGAACGCGCCCAGTACGCGCCACCGGGATCCCCTCGTGAGAGTGGAGGAGCGGGAGAGTGAAGCAATTGCACCGCGTCCTTCGATCATGATCGCAGGAGTCGCGACGGCGAGCCGGGCGAAAAAATGAAGCACGAATGGCAGCGCGATCAGGAAGCCGAGACCCGCGACGCCCATCGCCGTCGCCGTTCCCGCAAGCGGCACGAGAACGGCCGCGAGCACACCCACGAACATGATCGGGGCGACGATGATCAACCAGCGCAGGAGCGTCGAGCCCAACAGCGTCCAGACGCGGGCGAAGGCTGCTCGCATGGACTCCGCCGCGCCCGACATCGGCTTCCCGAGATAGGCCTGCGAGACGGCGTGCACCATGGCGCCATCGATCACTGCGAAGACGAGATAGCCGATGACGGTGAAGATAAGTTGCTGATTACCGAACGCCTCGGAGAGCGGCGCCTGTGGATCAGGCTGCATGAAGCCCGCAACAATGAGTGACGGAAGGAACGCGATCACGCTGAGGACCAGCAGTGGGCCGTAGTGCTCGCGCGTAAGGCGCACGGAGCCGTCGATCAGCTCGGTCACCGATCGTGGACGAATCGATTGCACGCTCACTCTCTCTCCTTGGCTCTGGAAGGGACGATAACTTGCCTAAGTTATGCCCTCAGCCGGACGTCGCCACCCCCTGGACGAATCATCTGCAGGCAGAATCATCGCCGATCCGCGCCCGAAGGAGCACGATGACAGCACAACCCGGCGTCGAGCGCCGTGGCAGGAAAGGGCTCCTCAGCCGATGGCTGCTGCGGCTCATCGCGGTGCTGCACCGATGGGGCGAGTCCGGATGGGCCGGCCCGGCGGCAGCAACATGGGGCGTACTTCAGGGATCGGTCGTCCCCGGCCCGAGCGACACCCTGCTCGTGCCGCTCGGACTGGCAGACCCGAAGCGCGTCTGGCGGCTCGTCGCGTGGGCGATAGTGGGGTCGACGATCGGTGGTACGATCGCTTGGGCGATTGGTGCGCTGGCCTACGAGGACATCGCCGAGCCGCTGCTGTCACTGCTCGGATTCGACCTCGATGACCTCGCGCGAACGGAGCGGCTCTTCTCGGAGAAGGGCTGGCTGCTGGTTGCATTCAGCGCGTTCACT
The DNA here is from genome assembly GCA_050733695.1 of Gemmatimonadaceae bacterium. Lineage (GTDB taxonomy): Bacteria > Gemmatimonadota > Gemmatimonadetes > Gemmatimonadales > Gemmatimonadaceae > JBOHTO01. Next base: position 19,459 of record JBOHTO010000151.1, read on the forward strand.
CCGATCTCGACCAAGCTCGTCTGCATCGCCGCCGGCACCTTCGGCATGCCACTGCAGGAGTTCGTTCCCGCGCTCGCGGTCGGCCGCGCGCTGCGCTTTCTCACCATGGCCATCATTGTCAGGTTCGCGGGTGAGCGCCTCGTCGGCTGGGCAGAGCGAAAGCTCGGACGACCGATAGAGAGCGCGACGTGACCCGCGACCGGCGCCACCCGCCCGGTCAGTCGCTCAACTGTCCGCCGCCGTTGTCGAGTGAGCGCCAGAGGTACCACGACGCGACCGAACAGTACGGCGACCAGCGCGCGCCAGTACGCTGCACCTGCACGGACGTCGGCATCGCCCGCTTGCGGTACTCGATCCTGATCGCCTTCCGGATGCCGAGGTCGAGCTCCGGCAGAACGTCGGGGCGGCCGAGGCGGAACATCAGGAACATCTGCGCGGTCCAGCGGCCGATTCCCTTCACACCGACAAGCGCGGCGATCACCGCATCGTCGTGGAGCTCGTCGATCGCGGAGAGAGGGACTTCGTCCGCCTCGACGCGCGCAGCAAGATCGCGCAGATAGGAGATCTTCTGCCGCGAGAGCCCGGCGGCACGCAGCCGTCCATCCGGCAGAGCGAGCAACTCGGTCGGAGTGGGTGCGCGTTCACCCGTGAGCGTTTCGAGTCGGCGGTGAATGGTCGCCGCCGCCTTGCCGGAGAGCTGCTGGTAGATGATCGAACGCACGAGCGCATCGAAGTGCGTGCCGGTCGCGCGCGGTGCCCAGTCGCAGCGGCCTACGCGATCGATGATGCGCGACAACGTGGGATCCACCTCACGCAGGTGGGCGATGGCCTTGCGGTGCTTACGGTGAACCACTCTCGTCAACCGCGGCAGTCGGACCTGGGGCGGAAGCCTCGATCTGCCCCGCTACGGTGCGCATGTCGGCCACGAAGTCGCGCTCGGCACGCCTCGGCGTCGCTCCGTGCCCACTTGAAGTGCTTCACGGCGTTGGTGATGTAGACGCGGTTGCGGTCAATGCCGGCGATCTCGAGCGCGTCATCGAGAAACCTGCCGGACGGGCCTGCGAAGGGATGCCCCTGGCGGTCTTCCTTGTCGCCGGGCTGCTCTCCCACAAACATCACGGTCGCGGTTCGCTTGCCCTCGCCGAAAACGGTCTGTGTTGCATTGCGCCACAGGTCGCAGCCGCGGCAATCCGCGGCCGCCCGACGCAGCTTGGGGAGCGTGGGGCGAACGGGGATCCAGTGTGCCGCAGAGGGTGACCGGGCAGTGCCCCTGCCTGCTTGCCTCGTGCCGCTGCGCACCATCGCGCTCACCGCGCGTGGTCCATAACGCCTGTTCGCGCGCCCGCGTCGTCCGCCCGATGATACGTGCCGATAAGGCGCGTCTCTCCGAGCACATGCCCCTTCGTCGCATCGAGTACGTCGGATTTCGACGGCTCGCCATCGAGACCGAGCTCGGTGTCGAGAGCGTATAGTGTGAAGCGGTAGCGGTGCGGCGTGCCGGGCGGAGGGCACGGGCCCGAATAACCGACGTCCTTGCTGTCGTTCACTCCCTCACGCGCGTGCGCCGGCAGCGGCGCCCCCTGCGAAATGCCCTCGGGCAGTTCCGTGGTATCGGCAGGTATGTCGAAGATCACCCAGTGCACCCATACCCGGGCAGGTGCATCGGGGTCGTCGACGATGAGCGCGAGCGCGCGTGTGCCGGCGGGTGCACCGGTCCAGCTCAGGGGCGGCGAGAGATCCTCGCCGTCGCACGTGTGCCGTCTCGGTATTGGCTTCCCCTCGGCGAACGCCGCGCTCGCGAGGTGAAATGTCATGAAGCGCCTCCGAGCGACCCGGCGTGGCTCTCGCCGCCTCCGCTCCCGCCGGCGCGGTTCTCGTCGCCGCGGTTCTCGTCGCCGCGGTTCTCGCCGGCCGCGGGTTCGGCATCTCCGCTCGCACCGCCGTTGCTGTCCCTGCGTGCTCGAAATCCCGCGACGAGTAACAGCCCCGCGCCGACGGCCGCGAGCGTCGCCGCCCGCGGATGCAGCGCGATCTCCGTGTACATGCTCGATCGCATCACATGTCCCTGGTAGCGACCGCGCTCGCCGCCGTCGTGCTCGACGTGTTCGTACAGATTGTCTCGCCGGCCACTCGCGAGCGGGATCTCCGTCTTCTGCGAGTTGAACGTCGTGCGCTCCATATAAATGTCGGTACCACGCGGTGAGATGGTTTCGGCCGCGCTCAGCACCATGCCCATCCCGCCCACGATGATGTCGCGCACCGGTCGGACCGCGCATTCGAGAACAGTACGCGCCACGACCTCCGGCGCGTACACCGGCGGCACCGGCTGCGGCTCGACTCCGATGTAGCTCCGCGCCTTCTGGAAGAACGGCGTGTCGATGCTCCCCGGCTTCACGAGCGAGACCGAAATCGGGACGCCCTCCTCCTCCAGCTCCATGCGCAGGGTGTCCGTGAACGCCTTGAGCGCGTGCTTCGCCGCGCAGTAGATCCCCTGCAGCGGAATCGCGCGCTCAGCGACGGCGCTCGCGACGTTGATGAGAGCGCCGCCGCGACCGCGCATGTGGCGCACGGCGGCGCGCCCGCCGTAGACCTGTCCCCAGAAATTGACATCCATCTGCCGGCGCATGTCATCGACCGGAAGCTCGGTGACCCTCCCGTACATCGCCACGGCTGCGTTGTTCACCCAACTGTCGATGCGTCCAAACTCGCGCGTGGCAGCGTCCGCTATCCGCTCGGCGGCCTGCTCCTCCGCCACGTCTGCCACGATGTGAACCGCCCTGCCGCCGTCCCGCCTGATCGATTCGACCGCGCGCTCGAGATCGCGACCGTTGCGTGCAGCGAGGACGACGCAGGCGCCGCGGGCGGCGGCGAGCCGGGCTGTCGCGAGCCCGATCCCGCTGGACGCGCCTGTGATGACGATGACCTGCTCGTCGATGGGCCTGAGACTGGGTTTCATCCGTACCTCTCTCGCCTGGACGTGGAGGTCGATTCAACAGCGGCATCACGCGGGGGTCGCCGATCCCCGGGTCATATCGAGTGCAATGGTCGTTCCGGCGAAGCGGCACGATAACGGATTCCCGCTCCCGGACTTCGCCGCGACGAGCCATGCCGCGACGAGCCATGCCGCGACGAGCGGCCGAGGCTATCCGAGCAACTGCTTCGCTATCGTCTGGAGCTGCATGTTCGACGTCCCCTCGTAGATCGCGCCGATCTTGGCATCGCGGTAGAACTTCTCCGCAGGGTACTCCGTGGTGTAGCCATAGCCCCCGAACAGTTCGAGCGCGAGCGACGTGACCCGCTCCGCGACCTGGGACGAGAGCAGCTTGGCCATCGCTCCCTCCTTCGCGATATCGTGTCCGGCATCCTTGAGGCGCGCCGCGTTGTAGACCATGAGGCGCGCGGCCTCGACCTCCGCGGCGGCCTGCGCGATCTGGAACTGCACGCCCTGGAAGCTCGAGATCGAGCGGCCGAACTGCTTCCGTTCACCGATGTACGAGATCGCCGCGGCGATCGCACCCTGGGCGACTCCGATCATCTGCGCGCCTATCCCGATGCGCCCTTCGTTGAGGGTCTCGATCGCGACGCGGTACCCCTTGCCCACAGGGCCGAGCACGTTCTCGTCCGGCACCTCACAGCCGTCGAGGATCAGCTCCGTTGTGCTCGACGCGCGAATGCCCAGCTTGTCCTCCTTCCTGCCGACGGAGAAGCCGGGGAACCCGCGCTCGACTATGAACGCCGTGATCCCCTTGTAGCCCTTGTCCGGGTCGATCGTAGCGAAGATGACGTAGACCTCCGCCTCGGCGCCGTTCGTGATCCACATCTTGCGGCCGTTGAGCACCCAGCGCCCGTCCTTCTGCGTGGCGCGCGTCGCGAGCCCGAACGCATCGGAGCCGGAACCGACTTCCGAGAGCGCGTACGCGCCAACCTTGCCGGCCGTCAGCATCGGCAGGTACTTCGATTTCTGGTCGTCGCTTCCGTAGCGCGCGATCGGATAGTTGACCAGCGTGTTCTGGACGTCGACCAGAATCGCGGCGCTCGCGTCGACCTTGCTGATTTCCTCCACCGCGAGCGCGACCATCATCAGCGAGCCGCCGGCCCCGCCGTAGCTCTCGGGGACTTCGATCCCCATGAGGCCGAGCTCGAAGAAGCTGGAGATGAGCTCGGGATCGATATGCTTCTCGCGCTCCATGCGCGCGACCCGCGGGCGCACCTCCTCGTTTGTAAAGCTCGCCACAGCGTCGCGGAACATCGCCTCCTCCTCGGAGAGGACCGTAAGGGGAGGACGGGCGGTGGTGGCTGTGTCGGCGATCATGGGGAAATACTACGGCGAGAAGAAAGGGGTCGCGAGTCCCGATTCCGGCCTCCCGACGCGAGAGTCTCGGGAAATCGGTCGAGGAGCGACTAGCCGCGCTGGCCGCACTCCAGGTCTGGCCGAGGAGGCTCGCCGCGCTGGTGTAGCGGCATCTCGAGGAGAGCGACAAGTCGAATGGACAGGCGACGAAACCTTCAGATCACAGGAGACGCGGCGAGCTTCTCCGCGAACACCTCCAGCGCCAAACCCACCTTCCCGAAGGGCGCGGAGACCTGCACCCCCTGCACCAGCGGCCGCACGCGTTCCAGCATCTCTCTCGCGATCGCGATCCCCTCCGCCACCGCGTGATCTCTGGACCGCTCGCTCGCACCTCGCATGCGCGCGATCACGGCCTCGGGCACCGACACGCCCGGCACCTCGTTGGCCAGGAACTCGGCGTTGCGCACCGAGACGAGCGGCCATATCCCCGCGATGATGGGAATCCGGCAGTGGCCGATGCGGTCGAGAAATGCCTCGAGCTGCGATGGGTCGAAGACGGGCTGCGTGATCGCGTACTCGGCGCCGGCGTCCACCTTCCACTCGAAGCGCCTGATCTCGTGCGCGAGGTCGATGGCGGCCGGATTCACGCCCACGCCCACCGCGAAGCGGGTGGGGGCGCCGATCAGGTTGCCCCCCGGGTCGAGTCCGTGATTGAGGTTGCTCACCAGATTCGTGAGCCCGATCGAATCCACGTCGAAGACGGCTGTCGCGTCGGGAAAGGGGCCCATCTTCGGCGGGTCGCCCGTGATGATCAGCACGTTGCGGAGCCCGAGCGCCGCGGCGCCGAGCAGATCGCTCAGCATTCCCAGCAGATTGCGGTCGCGGCAGCAGTAGTGGGTCACGGTCTCGATTCCAACCTGCTGCTCGATCAGCACGCTCGTCAGCAGCGCGCCCATTCTGCTCTGCGCGCGCGGCCCATCCGGAACGTTGATGGCGTCGACGCCCGCCGCCTTGAGTGCCGTGGCATCCGCCAGGAGCTTGGTCGAGTCGACGCCGCGCGGCGGTACGATCTCGACCGACGTGACCATCTCACCGCGCGCGATCTTCGCGGCAAAGCGCGACCGCTCGGCGAAAGCGACCGGAGGAACACCGGCTGGCCTCGGCGGTGAGCCGTCCGCGCCCACCGCGGTGCCCGTCGTCGCCGCCGGTACGCCGCCCCCGCTCCCCTCGACGCGTGGCCGCACTACCGCGGCGTGGCGCGGCGCGAGCGGGCGCACACCGCTCACCATCGCCTTGATGTGCTCCGGCGTGGTACCGCAGCAGCCGCCCACGACCTTCGCCCCCGCGCGTACGAGATGCCTCGCGTAGCTGGCCATGTACTCCGGGCTCGCCATGTACATGCTGCGCCCGCCCACGTCGCGCGGCATTCCGGCGTTGGGCTGCGCGCTCAGCTTGCGCTGCGTCACTCGCGCCATCTTCTCGATGGCCTCGAGGATCGTCTGTGGTCCGACGGAGCAGTTGAGGCCAATGATGTCCGCACCCCAGCCGTCGAGGGCGCGCGCGGCGTCGGTGGCTGTCGCGCCGTAGGGCGTACGACAGTCGACGCCCACTGTCATCTGTGCGATGAGCGGCACGTCCGGGTCGACGTCACGCGCCGCGAGGATCGCCTGGTGGATCTCGGCGAGATCGCCAAACGTCTCCAGGATGAAAACGTCCGCGCCTCCCTCCCTGAGGCCCGCCATCTGCTCGCGGAACAGCTCGCGTGCCTCACCAGTGCTCGTCGGGCCGTAGGGCTCGATGCGCACGCCGAGTGGCCCGACCGCGCCGCCGACGAGAGCCCTGTCGTCGGCGATCTCCCGCGCGATGCGCGCGGCCGCGGCAGTGATCTCGTGCACGCGCCCCTCGAGTCCGTGCTGCGCCAGCTTCAACCGGTTCGCACCGAAGCTGTTCGTCTCGATCAGCTCCGCGCCCGCGCGCACGTACGCCGCGTGCACCCCGCTCACGAGATCCGGCGAGCGCACGCTCAGTTCATCGTAGCACTGATTGATGAACACGCCTCGGGCGTAGAGCATGGTCCCCATCGCGCCGTCCGCGAGTATCACCTGTCCCGGGTCGATCAGCCGGGCGAGCAGCGATGCTCGGCTCATGACGGACGCTCTCCGGCGGCGACCGCGGCCGGCTGTACGGTGCCGGCATCGCCTGTCTCGGTGTCGCCCGCACCGGCACCCGCACCCTGTCCCTCGCCTCGCACCGCGTAGTACTTCGCCTGCGGATGATGGACTACCAGCGCCGCCGTGGACTGCTCCGGGATGAGCTGGTGGGCGCTGGTCAATTGCATGCCGAGCGCTTGCGCCACGGGTAGCACGCGAAAGAGTGTGGCGTGATCCTCGAGATCGGGACAGGCGCCATAGCCCCACGAGTAGCGCTTCCCCTGGTTCTCGCCGATTCCCAGTTCGCGGCGAATCCGCCGGTGCATCCACTCGGCGACCGCCTCAGCCGTCTCGACCGCAAAGCCGTGAGCGTAGTACGCCTCGCTGTACTCGCCCCTGGCCTGCAGAGTCTCGAAGCGGCGCGTCGCGTCGTCGCCCACGGTTACGACCTGGAAGGCGACGACATCCACGTCATCGGATTCCGCCGAACGGAAGTAGTCGGCCAGGCAGAGCCGTTCACGCCCCGACTGGCGCGGGAAGTGAAAGCGCGCGATCTCGCGCAGTGAGCCGCCGTCGCTCCCGTACGCGGCCGGGTCGTAGACCACGAGATCATTCCCGCGCGTCTGGACGGGGAAGTAGCCATAGACGGCACGAGGTGCGAGCCAGCCCTCGCGTATCGCCTCCTCCCGCAACCGGGCGAGCGCCGGTTCGAACTCATCGCGAACGGTCGCCTTGTACTGCTCGCCCGAGCCGCGTCCGCCCCACTGCAGCCGGTACAGCTCGTCGAGATCGAGAAGGTCGATCACTTCCTGCAGCGGAATGTCGCGCAGGACGCGCGTGCCGAAAAATGGGGGCGCCGGGACGGCGTTGTCCGACGCGACGGTGCTGCGCTCGCCGGCGTCGCTGCCCACAGCGACGTCCTTGCCGACCACGGTGCGCAGGAAGATGTCGGAGCGTGCGTCGTCGAGATTGCGCGACACGAACTCGTCGCGCCGCTCGCCGTCCTGCAGAACGTCGACCGTCGACAGCCCCTCGAAGGCATCCTTGCAGTAGAAGACACCGGGTGTGTACTCGCGCTCCCCCTCGACAAAGAGGGCACGCCGGCCGAAGCGGCGGTTGATCGCGGCGCCGCCGATGAGCACAGGGAAGCGCAGCCCGCGGCGATCGAGCTCCTGCACGCAGAGCGGCATCTGCTTCGATGTCGACACCAGCAGCGCAGACAGTCCTATCGCGTCGGCTCCGACCTCGACCGCCTTGTCGATGATCGTGTTGACCGGAACCTGCTTGCCGAGGTCGAAAACGGTGTAGCCGTTGTTCGAGAGGATCGTGTTGACGAGGGACTTCCCGATGTCGTGCACGTCGCCGTACACGGTGGCGAGAACCACGCGCCCCTTGGTGTAGCCCTCCGCCTTCTCGAGGAACTGTTCCAGATGGTGGACGGCGCGCTTCATGACCTCGGCGGACTGCAGGACGAAGGGAAGAATGAGCTCTCCCGCGCCGAAGCGGTCGCCGACTTCCTTCATCGCGGGAAGCAGCACCTCGTTGAGTACGCGCACCGGTTCTTCGCGCACGCCTGCGTCGTCCAGCCGCTCCTCGATCCCCTCCTTCTTTCTGTGCAGGATCTGCCAGTGGATGCGCTCGTCCGGCGTCATGCCGGCCGTCGGGTCCTCGCGCTCCGCACCCGCGTCGCGCGTGCCGCTTTCATCGCCGGTATAGCGGTCGATGAAGTGCTGCAGCGCGTCGGGATTCCTGTTGAACACCAGGTCGTCGGCGAGCGTTCGCTCTTCCGGCGAGATCTCCGCGTACGGGCGCACGTGCGCCGGGTTGATGATCGCCGCGTCGAGCCCGGCCTCGACGCAGTGGTGCAGGAACACGGAGTTGAGCACCGCGCGGGCGTCGGTACCGAGCCCGAAGCTCACGTTGGAGACGCCGAGTATTGTGAAGACGCCCGGCAGCTCGCGCTTGATGAGCCGGATACCCTCGATCGTCTCCCTGCCGGAGTCCATCCACTCCCTGTCGCCCGTCGCGAGTGTGAAGGTGAGCGCATCGAATATGAGGTCTTCCGGAGCCAGTCCGTAGTCGTCGACGGCGATGTCGTGGATTCGGCGGGCGACTTCGAGTTTGCGCTCGCGCGTCTTCGCCATCCCCACCTGGTCGATCGTGAGTGCGACGACGGCGGCTCCGTGCCGTTTCACCAGCGGCAGCACCGCCTGGATGCGCTCGAGGCCGTTCTCCATGTTGATCGAGTTCACGATCGCGCGGCCGGGCACGTGCGCGAGCGCCTCGGCGATGACCGCGGGCTCCGTGGAGTCGATCATGAGCGGTGTCTCGACGCTCATCGACAGGAGCTTGACGATCTTCGACATCTGATCCGATTCGTCGGCGCGCTCTGTCAGTGCCACGCAGACATCCAGTACGTGTGCTCCCGAATCGACCTGGTCGCGCGCAACCTCGAGAATCCCCTCGTAGTCGTCGGCGAGCAGCAGGCGCTTTACCCTGCGCGACCCCTGCGAGTTCACCCGCTCGCCGACGAGCAGCGGCGGCGGATCCTGGTGCAGCGTGATTGCGCGCATCGCGGAACTCACGCGTGGAACGTGGCTCCTGCGCGTGCGCCGTGCACCGTTGCCACTCGCGCTACCCTCGCCGGCCGATCGGACGCTGCCTGCAGGCGTCGCGGCACGCCGCCGTGCCTCCGCCGCACGCACCTCGCGCACGACGGCCATGAGATGCGCCGGGGTCGTCCCGCAGCAGCCGCCGACTATGCTCACGCCGAGCTTCTCGACAAAGTGCGAGAGCGCTTCCGCCAGCGGCTCCGGCTCGAGCGGGTAGATCGCCTCGCCTACTCCGGTGTTGAGCGGAAGGCCGGCGTTGGGGATCACCGAGATGGGTCGCGTGGAGTTCTCTGTGAGAAAGCGCACCGGCTCGCGCATGTGCTCCGGACCTGTCGAGCAGTTGAGTCCGATCACGTCCACCGGAAGCGCCTCGAGCGTCGTCATCGCGCTGGCGATGTCGGTGCCGAGCAGCATGCGACCGCTGGTGTCGAGCGTGACCTGCACCTGTACGGGTACGCGTCGTCCAAGTTCCCCGAAAAGGCGCTCGAAGCCGGCCACCGCCGCCTTGACCTCGAGGATGTCCTGCGCCGTCTCCACGAGCAGCACGTCGACCCCGCCCTCGACCAGGTGGGACGCCTGGACGTGGAAGTTCTCCGCCAACTGCTCGAAGGTTATCTTTGAGAGTGCGGGGTCGCTGCTGGACGGGAGCATCCCGGTGGGTCCGATCGATCCCGCCACGAAGCGTGGCTGGTCGGGGGTGGCGAAGCGGTCGCACGCCTCGCGCGCGATCCGCGCTGCGGTGACGTTGATCTCGCGGGTGCGATCAGCGAGCCCCCACTCCGCGAGCCGGTGCGGCGTCGACTGGAAGGTGCACGTCTCGACCACGTCGCAGCCGACCGCGAGAAACGACTCGTGGATACTCCTTATGACGTCGGGGCGCGTGATTACAAGATTGTCGTTGCACCCCTCCAGCGACTTCCCGCCGAAATCCTCCGCGGAGAGATTGTGGCGCTGGATGTTCGTGCCCATCGCTCCGTCGAAGATGAGCACGCCGCGTTCGATGGCGCGCAGATACGGATGGATGGCTGTGGCGGAGTCGCTCATGATCGGCTGCCCTCGGAGTGCAAAAAAGCCCGAACGCGAGGCGCCGGGCCGGCGCTTTAGCGATTGTTTTACGTGGCCGCAAGTTGCCTTAAATCGCCACGGAGATCGATTGTCCTCAGGTCAGAATGTAGCGTCGATGCCCGGTGGAACGCAAGCGCACGAGCGATCGTGACGCCATCGCGGCCGCTTGCATTCCTCCGCGGATTGTGTCACAGTCCGAAGGCTCCGGGCAATCACCCGTTTCAGGGTCACTTTCAGGGTCACTTTCAGGGTCACTTTCAGGGTCAGACCCTTGCTCGTTGTTCAGGGTCAGACCCTTGCTCGTTGACGCCACGCCGATGAATCCTTCCCAGCTCACTCCACCGGAGCGAGGAACAAGTGCGCGCCAAAGCCGTCTGTGTAATTCACAGCTCTGCTGATAACCTGGTTGCCCGCCGGCTCGCCTCCGATCTGGTCGCGATCGAGATATCGGCACGCGCGGACATGTTCGAGATGAGCCGGCGCGACTCGCTCCCGAAACGGATGGAAATCGTGCTCGGCTGTCACGTGTTCGTGGTGATCCTCTCGGAGAACGCACTGCAATCCGACTGGCTGCCAGTGACGTTCTCGCCCGAGCTCTTTCCGCCGCTCAAGCGAGGATGGGTATTCTTCGCACGGCTCGATGATGCCGTGCCCCCCGAGACGATCACCGTGGGCGACGGCATTCTCGACTTCAGCGACTACGCAGCCGGCTTTGCGGCCTTGCGCGAAGCGCTCATCGAAGTGGTGCCCTGACGCCTCGTGCAGCGATAGCGGAGCGCCGTGTCGCCGGAGGATGATCAGCCAAAGCGGCTCTGCTCGGGTGGCGTGTGTCGCGGGCCGCGTCCCGTGATCAGTGCGCGCTCCGCCACACGCTGTACGAGCGCGAGCAGCCGGTTCCGCTCGAGCGGCAGCGTGAGATCGGCCAGCGCGGCACGCCTCACGGCAACGGAAAGCGGGGAGCCGGGGTCTGCCTCCGTGCCGTAGAGCACGAGCGCACCGCCGCGCGAGAATGGGATTCGGAACAGCTCCTCCTCATTGGCCGCGAGCGAGCGCTCCACGACGACGATGAGGGGCGGGACGGCGGTAGACGCCGCCAACCGGGCAGCATCGGCGAGCGTGAAGGCGAACTGCGTTCGATGTCCGACGGCGTTCAGCGTCTGCGAAAGCCCTTCGAGCAGTGGGGCGCCCGTGCCGATCAACAGGATGGCTGCCATTGAGAGGGAGTCTATCACCGTTCGTCCCCGGTCGCCAGCCATTCGACACGCGACCGGCCTGTCCGCCCATCGCTGCCCGTTCATTCCGCCCACCGTAGCCATCCCCGCCTCACGGACCGATGTCCGTCTGTCCGCGCCACGACCCGTCGTTATCCTCGCCTCCTGCACCATCGTCATTCCCGCGACGTTTCCGCACCGACGTCGTTCCCGCGAAAGCCGGAATCCTTTCCTCGCCCCGCAATAACGTTCCCCAGTCCGGCGCCACTGCTCACGATCCAGCTACAGCATCCCCATCAGGAAGCCCTGGAGCAGCCAGAGGATGAAATAGGCGACGAGCGGCGTGATGTCGATCATCCCCAGAGGTGGAATCACGTTTCGCAGCGGGCGGAGAATCGGCTCCGTGAGCACGACCGCCCAGCGGATCCACTTGGAGTACTCCGAGATCCGGAACCAGGACGAGATGACGCGCACGATGAGCGCGATCTTGAGAACTCCGAACGTCCACGAAACCAGCACTCGGAAGAGTCCGCTCCCGCCCGCGCGCGTCGATGCGGCCAGCACGAAGATCTGCTCCCCGAGGAACTCGAGCAGCGTGAGGATGACGATCCCACCCACGACGATCGCCACGAGAGTCCACCACGGCGCGCTGGACGGCGATCCGCCGGCGCGCACGATCCGGTTCTCTACCGGGCGCATCAGCGGGTCGACGTAACGGCGAAGAAACCGCGCGAGGGGGCTGAACTGGCCGATCCTGCGCGTGCGAACCAGCCAGTCCAGCAGGCAGATCACGGCCGCGATGGCCGCGAGAACGAAGAACGCAATTCGCAGCGCCGCCAGAGCGGCGGCGAACGCGGAGAAGGCCATGCCCACCGGCTACGGCGTGAGCTGCGGGGACATGCCCAGATTCTCCGCGAGAAAAGCGAAGCGATCCGCCGCCTCCTCGATCTGCTTCGTCGTCGGTTTCCCGGCGCCGTGCCCCGCCTTGGTCTCGATGCGGATCAGCACAGGGTCGGGACCAGCCTGCGCCGCCTGCAGCGTGGCCGCGAACTTGAACGAATGACCCGGTACCACGCGGTCGTCGTGATCTGCCGTGGTGATGAGCGTCGCCGGGTAGTGCGTACCCGGCTCGATGTTGTGCAGCGGCGAGTATTCATGCAGGTACTCGAACTGCGCCGAGTCCGCCGACGTGCCGTACTCCGAGGCCCACGCCCAGCCGATGGTGAACTCGTGGTAGCGCAGCATGTCCATCACGCCGACCGCCGGCAGCGCAGCGCCGAAGAGCTCCGGCCGCTGCGTCATCACCGCGCCCACGAGCAGCCCGCCGTTCGACCCGCCCTGCATCGCCAGCTTCCCGGGCGACGTGTACTCCTCGGCGATCAGATACTCCGCGCCCGCGATGAAATCGTCGAACACGTTCTGCTTGTGTTCGAACATCCCCGCCTCGTGCCATGCCTGCCCGTACTCGCCGCCGCCGCGCAGATTCGCCACCGCGTAGATGCCACCCATCTCGAGCCAGACGAGGTTCGCCGTCGAGAAGCCCGGCGTCATGGAGATGTTGAAGCCGCCGTAGGCGTAGAGCAGGGTGGGATTGTTGCCGTCGAGTTGCGTGCCCTTTCGCATCGTGATGAACATGGGAACGCGCGTCCCGTCGCTGCTCTCGTAGAAGATCTGCTTCGTCTCGTAACGGCTCGCGTCGAAGGTGATCTCGGGTGCGCGATGCAGCTCGCTTCGCTCCTCCTCCATGTCGTAACGGAACACCGACGTCGGATACAGATAGGACGTGAAGCTGTAGAAGAAATCCTCGTCATCGGGATCGCCGTTGATGGCGCCAACCGAGCCCATCGCCGGCAGGTCGATCTCGTCCGTCGCGGCGCCGTTCATCGAGTAGATCCGCACGCTTGACCGCGCGTCCTGCAGATACTCGGCTACGAGCCGTCCGCCGATGTGCTGAACCGATACCAGTGCGTCCTTGCCCTCGGGGATGATCGTCCGCCAGTCGCGTTCGCGGGGCGACATGATGTCGAAAGCGACGACTCTCCCGAGCGGCGCATCATTCGTCGTTCGCACGTAGAAGCGCGTACCTTCGTTGCCGATGAAGTCGTACGTCGCGTCGAAATCGTCGAACAGCCGAACGATCGGCGCATCGACGTTGGGATTCCGTGCGCTGGCGAGGTCGATCAGGTAGAGCCGGTTGCGCTCGTCCGTCCCCTGCCAGACCGTGATGATCGCGAACAGCCCGTCGTGGGTTACCTCCGCGTCAAACCCCCAGTCGGGTTCGTCCGGGTTCTCGTAGATCAGTTCGTCCTCAGACTGGGGCGTGCCGAGTCGGTGGTAGTACAGCTTCTGGTTGCGCACGACCGACGTGAGGGCATTGTCGCCCGTGGGCTCGGCGTACCGCGAGTAGAAGAAACCGTCGTTGTCGTTCGTCCATGACATTCCCGAGAACTTGATCCAGCGCAGAGTGTCGGGGAGCGGTCGCGTGCTGGCTATGTCGAGGACGTGAAACTCCTGCCAGTCCGATCCACTCGTCGAGACGCCGAAGCCGAGCAGGTCGCCGCTGGGCGACGGCTCGACCGTGGAGAGCGCGACCGTACCATCCGGCGAGAGGCGGTTGGGATCGATGAGAACGCGCGGAGCGGAGTCGTCGTCGCGCACGTAGAGCACCGATTGATTCTGAAGGCCGCTGTTCTCGAAGTAGAACGTTCGGTCGTCTTCGCGGAACGGCGTGCCGTATTTTGGATAGTCCCAGAGCTCGGTCAACCGCGCGCGAATCGCGCCGCGTTCGGGGATTCCGGCGAGGTAGGCGAACGTCACCTCGTTCTGCGCGGCGACCCAGGCGGCCGTTTCCGGGGAGTCGGTGTCTTCGAGCCAGCGGTAGGGGTCGGGGACGCTGATGCCGTGGTAGATGTCGGTGTGGTCGGAGCGGCGGGTGTCGGGGTACTGGAGGGGCGCGGTCGCGATGGACTGCGCGCCGGCGATGGTGGACCCGGCAGCGATGATGAGGAGAGCAGCGAGGACGCGAATGGGAGTACTCATGCGGGAGCGGGTTACGGGGAACGCGGGCACGGCGCGGGCACGGCGCGGGCACGGCGCGGGCACGGCAAGGCCGAACGATAACGCAATATCGCACGTGCGGTACTGCCGCGTGGGGTCGATGTGACAGAGCCCCGGGCACATATCCCGCCCCGGGGCTCCGTCACATCGCGACCGCCGGACCGAGCCGGCTAGGCTCCATTACTCTACCGCGGGCTCACCGCGGCGGCAGCGCCTCTTGCGAACGAAGCCGGCACCGCCGAGCGCGGCGAGCCCGCTGGCCAGAAGTGTCATCGTGACTGGCTCCGGGACCACCGAGCAGTTGGCCGTGCTGCCACCAGTCAGGCATTGGGTTGATGCCCCGTTGGGACCATTCTGTCCTTTGACGAAGAGCCAACCGGTGTTGGGATCGAAATCGCCGGAAACCTCGAACGTGAGCGTGACGAAGTTCGGACCGCCGGCCGCACATGACGTGAGGAAGTAGAGCATGTGGCCGGGGAGCGACGGGTCGTTGGGAACGCACTGGCTGGCGATCGAGTGCTTGGATTCGAGGCTCCCTGCAAGCAGATCGACACGCACGCCACCGCCGATCTGCTTGTTGTCCACTATTTCCCAGTACGGCGAGTAATCGCACAGGCCGTTCGGACCGGCATCTGCCGGACGCGCGCAAGGGCCTGTGATCGTGAGCGTTCCTCCAACGACATTCACGGTGCTCGGAACAACTTCCTCCAGGCCAATGCTCGTGAAGACCGTACCGGAATACGTGCCCCCTGTACCGGAGAGATTGTAGATCTTCATCTCGACGATGTGTCTTCCCCCGACGGTCTTCACCGTCACGGTAACCGAAGCGCAGGTGGCGAACGCGTTGCCTCCGCATACGTTCCAGACTTTTGTCCCGGTCGCCAGTGCGTGTGCGAGGGGTAGCAGGAGGAGGGCGCCGGAGAGCGCGAGGGCACGTGCGAATGCTCTCATGTATCACCCAGTGTCTTTTGTGGACGCCACGAGGAACTCATGAACGGGCCGTGAAGAGACGCCATCCCTTTACCGCGAGCACCGCGAACAGTAGCGGATACAGCACTAACAGAGCCGCTGCCTTTACGACGGCCTTCACCAGACCGGCCTCGACGACCGAATTCTCGACGCTGCCGAAAGCGACCGGCACGACCGTGAGATAGAGTATTCCGGCCGCCACCAGCAGGACGGTGAGAACGGCGAGCAGCACGGATGTCGCGCGAACACGCATGCGATGGCCACCCGCCGCCGATCCGGCCAGCATGAGCACGATCCCGATCGCGGGCAGGGGGAGACCGTTCAGCGTCGCGGTGACGGTACCGAATTCCCATTCAGGGCTTCCGAAGCCGAATGGATACCAGGCCAGGGCTATGTCGAGGCCGCCTATCACGGCGAACGCGAGGCCAGTCGCGGCAAGCAGCGACCAGACCATTTCCGGATGGGGCAAGGCGCCCTTGTGCCCGCGCTTGGCGGGGAAGTCACTTCCCATCACGATGCTGGGCGTGGCCATGTGCACAATCCTCATTGTTCCTGGTCGGCGGGCGCAGTTCGCCCCGGGTCGCGGCGAAGCAGCAAGCATGCCGATAGACCCGCGCACGCGCGAGGCACTACTATCTCGCGGCAGCCCTTGAAGTTGAGCAGTGATGCCGCCTGCCTTGGGCCCGCCGGCAGGCGCAGAGCTGCTGTGGTTTGGCCACACCCAGATCGCAACCGCAGGGCGGTATGCGCGTGCCCGGCAGGAGCGCGACTGCAGGTCATCGTGGCGCGGATGCATCAGGTCTGCCCAGCCGGTCTCGTGTCATGCCGCGTTCGGCGTCCTCAACCGCAGGCGCGACAAGGTCTTATCACGGCGTCGCGGAGGCGGGATCGGCGCGCCGGGGCGGCACGGTGCCTGCCCCCGCGTGGGACATGATCTATGGAACCTCCCGCCGGATGTCACGGTGACGGCCGGGACAGTTGGCCGCACTCGCGAGGATGTGTGGCGGTCAGCCTGATCCCCGGTGCGCGATGGGCGGCGGTCGCAGCGCGGTCGCCGCTGCGCATGCTCCCCGCCGCGGTGACGGCCATCGCCTTCATCGCGCTCTTCGCCAGGCCCATGGCGCTCCTCGGACGCGACTGGTGGAGCGACCCCGAATCCTCCCACGGCCTCCTCCTCGTCCCTGTTGCTCTGTGGCTGGCCTGGCGGACAGGAGTGCGTCGGACATCCCCCAACCTCGGCCTCGGCCTCGCTCTGCTGCTAATGGCGGTGTTGACTCGCCATGCATCCGCCCTGGCCGCGGAGCTCTACACAATGCGGATGTCCATGCTGCTCGCTCTCGCTGCGCTCGTTATCTGTTTTCTGGGGGTACGGCAGCTCGTTCGGTGGTGGCTCCCCTTCACGGTCCTCGTGCTCTCCGTGCCGCTTCCAGAAGTTGTGCTCGGAGCAATCACGCTACCACTCCAGCATACGGCCTCCCGCCTGGGCGCTTTCATGCTCGACGCCCGGTACATCCCCGTGCAGCTCTCCGGAAACATTATCAGGCTGCCGGGTCAGGAACTGTTCGTCACCGAAGCGTGCAGCGGGCTTCGATCTCTCACGGCTCTGCTCAGCCTGGGTGTCCTGATCGCGGGCTGTTTTCTGTCCCGGACGCCCGGTCGACTTTTCGTGATCGCCGCAGCGATACCGATCGCCATACTCGCGAACGGCGTGAGAATCTTCTTCACCGGGTTCATGGTCCATCACGTCAGTGCCGATGCCGGAACGGGGTTCCTGCACTATACCGAGGGGTGGCTTATGTTCGTCGTGGCGCTCATGGGGCTGGGCGCCCTGGCAGCGGGAGTGACTGCAGTGGATCGGGTGCTCTCGCGACGTGGGGCCAGATGAACGCACCCGGGCATTACGCCCCGGCGGCGTTGCTCATGCTCGGTATCGGCCTCGTCGTCAGCGGTCGTGACCAGCAGGCGATCGGTCCGGCACAGCCACTGGGCTCGCTTCCACGCGTGATCGAGGGCGTGGCCGGTCAGGATCACGGTCTCGATGACGCTGAACGTGAAGCGGTCGGGGTTTCCCATTACCTCCTGCGGAACTTTGGCCCGGCGTCGACGCCAGAATTCTCGGTGTACGTGGGTTACTACGCGCGGCAGATTCAGGGGCAGACGATTCATTCACCGAAGAACTGTCTTCCCGGGGCAGGGTGGCAGGTGCTCTCTTCCGGCACGCGCGCGGTACCAATGGCGGCGGGGCGCGGGTCCGAGCGCGTGAACCGCTACCTCGTCGCTAACGGCTCCGTTGTGGCGCTGGTCTACTACTGGTACCAGGGGCGGGGGCGCGTCGCGTCGAATGAATACCTGGTCAAGTGGGACTTGCTCCGGGACGCGATGCTCACGGGTCGCACAGAGGAAGCGTTGGTTCGAGTGGTAGTCCCAATAGCTGGAGGCGGGGACGCGGACCGGGGTGAGGCCGAGCCGCCTGGTTCTCGCGGTGGGGCAGCCGCGAACGCAGCGCCATCCCTTGCAGCCGCCGACTCGCTCGCCATCGCGGTTGCGGCGCAGATCATTCCGGCGATGCGCGAAGTGCTGCCACGACCGCCCGGTTGAGGTGGCGACGATCAAGGCGTCGCGACCGGGGCACGCGCCGGCTCCCGGGGCAATGCCGGTTACGGAGATGAGCGGGAGCCCCGCCACGTGACGCGCGCAGCGCGCCTGAGCATGGTCATGGCTGCTGCGTCTACTGTGGTGGGCCTTTACCTGTGCGAGTTGATCCTTGCATTTCGCCCCCAGCCCACCCCTGCCGAGCGGGCCTACGAAGTCCGGGATCGTGCGGCCCGAGCCCGCCATCGGAAGGCTGATCCGCGCACAAAAAGCCAGGCCGTCCAGGATCTTCGCCGAGCCGGCATCGATGCGTGGCCGGGGATGCCGGCCGCCGTGAAGGGAGTACCAATCATGGCTGGTCAGGGAGACTCGGCCCTCCGACCGCTTGCGGGTGTCAGCGGGGTGGTCACGGTGCTCTGCACCGAGATCGGACCGTGGGTCGCGTCAGAAGCGGATGAGCATGGATTCACTAATCCGCCGGGACAATGGGACCTGCCCCGTGTCGACCTCGCACTCATCGGTGATTCGTTCGTTGAGGGGCAGTGTGTGGACCCGGCCGCCAGCTTCGCGTCGCTCATCCGTGCGCGCTATCCTGCCACAATCGTCACGGGTGTATCGGCAGCGGGGCCGCTGGTCGAGTTGGGCTTTCTGCGCGAGTACGTGGCGCGCCTGAAGCCACGTTTCCTCTTCTGGTTCTATTACGAAGGCAACGACCTGACTGATCTGGAGGCGGAGAAAAGGATGCCCCTCATCCTGCGATACCTGGAGCCGGGTTTTTCCCAGGGACTCGCCCTGCGACAGGCCGAGGTGGACGCGCGTCTCAAGGCGATCGCGACGGCTGCAGAAAGCATTGCTGTTCAGCAGCGCGCGACATTGCAAGCCGGACCGTCGCTGCGCTGGCGCGTTCTCGCCAGCATGAAGCTGTGGCATTTACGCACGATGATCCGCGATCGCCTTTCAGTGCCAGATGTCGCGTGCTGCGATATGGCGCTTCTTGCGCGAGTCCTGACTCGTGCCGCCGAAGATGTACGAGGCTGGGGTGGGAACGTCGTAGTCGTCTATCTGCCCGCGCAGGCGACCCTTGCCGGTGGAAGGGCCGCGCGTCAATTGCCGGCCAACGCGGTGGATTCCGTGCGTGCGGTCGTCCGCAAGCTGGGCCTGCCGCTGCTCGACCTGCGGGACACTCTGAGGAATTACGGGCCGGTCGACTCCCTTTTTCCGTACGAAACAGCACACCTGACCGAACGGGGCCAGCAGATCGTGGCTGGTATCATTCTGCGTTACCTCGCCGGCAGGGATTCGCTGTTCGCTTCGTGTGTCCCGGATATCGAATCCAACCCGGACGCGGTTCGCGCCCGCCCACGGCCGCTGCAGCGGCGCCGGAGACCGGAGCGCGAACTTCCGCCGTGCGCGGCGCCGCCCGCTTTCACCGTCGCTCGCCCCGCAGCCGCGCCGAGATGACGTCGACCAGCTCGCCCACGTTTTTCAGATTCGCAATCTCACCCGTGTAGAACCGGATCCGGAACGCCGATTCCAGGGCGACCATGAGCTCGACGTTCGAGAGCGAATCCCAGCCGTCCACATCGCGCGCTGTGGTACTGCGTGTCACCTCGAGCTCGTCGTCGTCGAAGCACTCACGCATGGTCCGAAGCACGTCCGTCCAGATCGCGTCGTCGCCGTGGCGTTCGCTCATGGCGTCGCGGCGTACGCGCCGTTTTCGGTGCTGATCGCAGTCGCGAATGGCCTGTAGGCGTCGACGTCGAGTTCCCACTGGTCGCCTCCCTGGAACGTCCCGGCCGGCGCGAAGCCCAGCGATCCGTAGAGATCCTTCACAAGCGCGTTCCTGTCTGTCGGGCGATAGATCCCGTGAATGCTGCGGCAACCCGCGGCCGAAGCGCGCTCAACGACGTGGTTGAAAAGCAATCGCTCCACACCTCGATTGAAGACACGGCAACTCATCAGCCAGAGGTCGATCCAGAGATCGGCCCCGTCGATGCGCGCGCCGAAGACGCTGATCAGCCCGTTGTCCCCGAAACGATCGATCAGACGGACGGTCGCGGTCAGATGTACAGCCGATGAGGCCAGGTACTCGAGCTCCGCCCGGCTCATCCGCCGCGTGGTGAGATTGAACTGGTTCGTCTTGTTCGTGAGCTGGGTGATTCGATCGAGCTGCGCGATCTCGAACGGTGCGATGATGGCCCGCTGATCCAGGGAGCGCAGATAGACGTCATAGTCGGTGATCGCCGACCGCGCCGCCTGTCGTGCCGCGTTCGCCTTGTACATCGCCCCGCGCTGCCGGTCCTCGCCCGACACGACCACCGAGTCGAGCCACCCGGCGCGATCGAGCGTGCTCACGTAATCGGCCGGGTCGGGACCAAGATCCACGACGCGAACGTCCGGAAGTGCCTGCCGGATCTGCTCCTGTTCGGCCGGGTTGTCGTCCACGAATACCAGGGAGTCAAGCCCGATGCCGAGTGCGACCGCGATCTCGCGGAGGTTGTCCGACTTGGGGCGCCAGTTGGCGTGGAAGGCGGCGAAATCGTCGCGGTGAAGCAGCATCTCCGGTCGCGACACAAAGGGCGTCAACGCGATGCGCTCGTCGTTCTTGCTGCACACCGCCAGGAGCACGCCGCGCTCCTTGAGCCGCAACAGATAACGCTGGAACGCGATGAATGCCTCGCCTCGCGGGTCTCCTTCGCCCAGGACAAGCCGTTCAGCTCCGTCATCGCCAACGACCCCGCCCCAGAGCGTATCATCCAGGTCGAGCACCACGCATTTGCAGGAGCGACCGAGTAGAGCGCCGATCATCTGCGCCAGGCTGCGAACGTATGGGACGAGGCAGGCGAACGAAACCGGCTGTCTGGCGTGATACCAGTAACGCTCGTCGAACCATTGATACACGCCGTACATGCTTGCGAGCGATTCCACATCGTGAATGTGGACGTTCGGAGGGAGACGGCGAACGAGCGCGTGATTCACGCAGCGCAGGAAGCGATTCGGGTCCCCGGGGGATCGAGCACCCATCGATCCGAGCGGGCGCGAAGGCAGCGGATGAAAGTTGCTCAGCGCGATATCGCACGGGACTCGCTCCTGCAGGGCGCGACACAGCCCGACCCAGTATTCGCAAACCTCGTCGACGACAGCGTCCACCTCCTCCTCGGTCGCGTTCAAACGCGGCCACGCCGGAATATTGAAGGGCGTCGCCACGATGACGGTGATGTTCGGGCGGAAAGCAGCCGTCGCGCTGTCCGGGTCGAGCATCTCGCGCGCGAAGGCGTTATACGGCGTCGCGTGGAGTTCGGCCGCCACACCGAGCGCATCGAGCGACAGGAGCAAGGGCGCTTCAAGCATTGATGTCGTCGCGCCGCCGAGCAGTGCGATCCGCGCGTGCGCGGGCTGCGGCGGCGCCGGTCCGAGCGCGAGCAGCTTGCGTCGTGCCCGACACAGCGATTGCATCGCACCATACTCGGTGACGTGACGTGCGCGTGCGAACAGGTCCCGCCAGGCTTCGTCGGCCGAGCCATCCGTGGTTGTATTTCCCTGCGCGTTCACGGGCCCGCCCCGGGAGAACGCTCGCAGGGCGGCCCTGCCCACCGGGTCGTGACCAGATGCCGGATCTCGGGATCCTCCCACGCGCCCAGGGCACGTGCACGTCGAGCATCGCGCATGAAGCCGATCACACGCTCGGTTATGATGCGGGCGCCCGGCTCCAGGGCGTGCTCGGCATCCAGGAACAAGTCGTCGGGAAGAAGACACCGGAGGTCGAGCACAGGGAGTGGATGAAACGCGGCGCGCACCACCTCGTGGTACGCGTCGGTCCTGCCGGCGAGGTAACGCCGCCGACTCACCCGAGCCTCCGGAAGATCGACGATGTAGAGGTCGATGCTATGCCTCGCGGCGAACGCGAGCAGCGTCGCTGCCCGAGCGCGTATCGCGACCTCGTCGCGCCGAGCGTCCCAGCGATACACGTCCTGCCACCATGACGTGGGGTCGTCCAGCCACCCAGCCAGCAGTTCCTCGGGGTACGGCGCCCAGCCATGGTATTTGTAGGGTGACACCAGTTCCATGGCATAGTCGCGAAGTCCCAGATCGGCCAATCGCGGGGGAATTGCCCACTGGATGGTTGCCGAACCGGTGGGCACCTGGACCAGCCCCGCTGGGATCAGCCGAGCCCCGCGGGAGCCAAGCGTTTGAGCGGCCAGCCACGCCAGCCCCGCCTGGTAGCGCGGCTGTTGCTTTCGCCAGAGGAAGTCGAGGCCATCGACTGCGCCCGCGATTCGCGGCTTCGGCGTCAAAGTGAACCCGGCAGGCACTTCCCGAGTCAGGCGAAAGTGCGGACTGTACGATTCCAGGCTCTGGGCAAATGGGCGTTTCGCAGGCAATTCGGCCACGAAGCGTGTCGAGAGCCCGAGTACCAACTGCGCCGGAACCGCCCTCGGTCCGTACGTACGCTCAATGTATTCGAGAGATGCCAGGACATCCGCGAAGGTGCCGAGGCTCAGACTGCCCTGGACCACACGGTGATCCGGCCAGGCCTCCGCGAACTTTTCCCAGAGGAGGTCCTCTCGGGCCGACGACGGGCCCGTGAGCAGCAGCAGCGGACTGTCGTCGCCCACCCAGAGTCCCCGGACGAGGTAACGCAGCCAGTCTTCGGATTTGTACGGATACACCTCACCCGAAGACTCAGCGGCGCGGGCCAGACCCTGAAGCCCGAGGATGAGAAGCAGATAGAGCGATGCGACTGCCCCGATGGCAGACAGGGACAGCCGCAGCCGCTCAGAACCCTGTGTAGACAAAATCCACAGAGCCCCGGCCGGTGAGGACAAGAATGAGCATCAGGAGGACGGCCAGGACCAGCTTGAGGGCGACCCGGACAGGGCGCGTTACCATGGGAGAAGCTGACTAAAGGCCTGCATGGCTTGCTCCGAGCTCAACCGAAAGAAAACGAAGCTGAAGGCAGTGGCGTTGAACGTCAGAAGAACACCGCCCGCGTACGCCAGTGGATGCGCCCGCAGCTTCTGTACTCCCCTCCTTGTCAGTCGGGATGTGAGGAGTTCGTCCCAGCTTCGATAGATGACGAACCAGAGGCCGTGTACCAGCCCGAACAGCAAGAAGCTGAACGTCGTGCCGTGCCAGAGACCGGAGACGAGCATGGTGGCCATCAGACTCAGGTTGGCCGCGAGCAGCTTGTGCCTTGCAGTGCGGGGCGAGGTCAGCAGAGCCTTGTAGAGCGGGGTGAAGACGTAATCGGAGAGCCAGAGGGTGAGCGAACGGTGTTGCCGCTGCCAGAAATCCGAGATATTCCGGGCGAGGAATGGCTTGTCGAAGTTCTCCGGAGGACGGACACCAAGCAGACTCCCGATACCGATGACCACGTCGCAGTAGCCGGAGAAGTTCAGGTAGAGAAAGAGCCAGAAAGAATAGACCTGGACGATGAGGCCGGCGACAGTCAGGTCGTGGATGACCGTGTCTGCCCGGAGAGCGTGCGTCTCGAAGAAGACCCCGAGCACGAGTACTTTCGCCAGCCCCACCAGGATGCGGAGGACTGCGTCGAGATGCGCCTCCCACTCCATCGGAATCGCCAGCCGCTCGCCGTTCCACTGCTCCCGGTAGTCCTGATACCGCTGAATCGGACCCATGAGAAACGTTGTGAAACTCAGGCAGTAGTTGACGTAGGCGAGCATTCTCACGCGGCCGAGGGTGCCACCGTGCGCGTCGATCATCGTGTGCACGACACGGAAGAATAGAAAGCTGAGCCCGATCGTGCTCAGTACCCGAGGTAGCCATTCGGTCGGCAGGAACCACTCGAGGAATTCGTAGCGGCGCATGAAGATGAATAGGGCCACCAGCACGATGATTCCCGCGATGAGGCCCCCGAGCCGCGCGCGCGCGGCGAGCAGCACGAGTGCGTAGCCGAGCAGCGTGAAGAGCAGAGTACTGAGCGCTCCCAGCGGACCGAGAACCAGCGCCCCGATGAAGAGAAGATTGAGCATCAGGAACGCGATCTCGCGTGGCGATCCGCGCAGCATGGGTAGCAGCACGATCGCGACGAGGGCAATGCCGAGAAAGCCCGGCGAGAGCAAAGAGGTCTGCACGCGGGGGCTGGTACGGGGTCCGTGCTGACGAAGGCGGGAGAGCACGGGGCGAGGCAGCAACCGTGCCCGCGGCCGGCAGGACTATCCGGTTCCCAAGCCAAAGCCATTCGCGAGCTTAGGCCGCATGGACAGTTCGCGCGCAGCGTCGTGTTGCGAACGTCCACCAGCAGTCCTCCCGTTCTGTGGCGCGGCCGTTACGTCCGTCCCTTCAGAGGTTGCCGCTGGCGGGTGTCAAGGCCAATCTGACGCTTCACCTGACGCCGCTGCGACGGACGTCGAGAACCCCGCGAAGCTCTTCGTGGACCGCCGCCGCGAGAGAGCAGGATGTGGCAGACCCGCTACACGCGCGGATGGGCATGGGCGAAAACCACGTCCGGCCGGAGTGCCAAGTCTTTCGTGTGTCTCGCGTTGACCTCTCTCTCTCGCAACGTGAGGGCGGGGTGCACCGGGCACGTGATGTGCCGGATCAATCGATCGTGTGCGGAATCGCCGGCATCCTGACTGCAACTCCCTCGCGCGCCGAGGCGCTGTGTGCCGCCGTCGAGCGGATGACGCTGCCAATCGCACACCGCGGTCCGGACGACGACGACACCTGGTGCGACCCGGCGGCGGGCGTCGCCTTCGGTTTCAGGCGCCTTTCGATTCTGGATCTCACGCCATCTGGCCGACAGCCAATGCGCTCGGCATCCGGACGGTTCATCCTTGTCTTCAACGGCGAGGTATTCAACCACGACGGGCTGCGGCTGGAGTTGATTGCTCTCGGACATCGGTTCCGCGGTCGTTCCGATACAGAGGTCATACTCGCCGGCTTCGAAGAGTGGGGGCTGGTCCCGGCCGTGCGGCGATTCGTTGGAATGTTCGCCTTTGCCGTCTGGGACGCGCGAGAGCGGACCATCTCCCTCGCGCGCGACCGAATGGGGATCAAACCGCTCTTCGTATACGCGGAGCGCGGCCTGATCACGTTCGGTTCGGAGCTGAAGGCTCTGATCGCGGGACCGGCGTTCGATCGTGCCATTGACGCGAACGCGGTTGCGTCGTACCTGCGATACCTCTACGTGCCCGCACCGCGCACGATATTCCGGTCGGCGATCAAGCTGCTTCCGGGGCATATTCTGACGCTGCGGGATCCCCAAGCCGACCTTCCCGCATCGCAACCGTACTGGGACGCCCACGAAGTCGCGCGGCGGGGTGTCGACGAGCCGTTCGAGGGCAGTGATCTCGAGGCCATAGATGAACTCGAACGACTTCTCATCGATGCTGTTCGCCTGAGGATGGTGGCGGATGTGCCCGTGGGGGCTCTCCTGTCAGGCGGTATCGATTCGTCGACCGTCGTGTCGCTCATGCAGGAACTCAGTCCAGGAGCTGTCAGGACGTTCACGATCGGCTTCGACCAGCCGGAGCACGATGAGGCCGCGCACGCAGCCCGAATCGCACGGCACCTTGGGACGGAACATACGGAGCTGCATCTGACGGGGCATTCGGTGCTCGACACACTGCCGCGAATGCCCGAGATCTTCGACGAACCTTTCGGCGATCCGTCGCAGCTTCCGACCTTCCTCGTCTGTGAGCTTGCCCGCCGCCAGGTGACCGTCGCCCTGACCGGCGACGGCGGCGACGAGCTGTTCGCGGGTTATAATCGCTACATCTTCGGGCATGCCGTTCTGAGGCGAGCCGGCTGGGTGCCAGGCGCCGCACGGCGCGTAGCCGCGGCGGCAATCGGTCGCGTCCGGCCGGCGGCGTGGCGGCGGGCGTACGGGGCGCTCGAGCCGGCGCTCGCATCGGCGGCGCGCCAGCGCTTGCCAGCTGAAAAGATGGGAAAGGTCGCGGAGATGTTCGGTCACGACACCCCTGCCGCAATGTACCGTTCCCTGCTTTCCGCATGGCAGGATCCGGATGAGCTCGTTGCGAGTGGGCGCGATGCGCCTGGGACGGTCGACGCTGTGTTGGGGGCAGATGCGCCGGCGGAGTTGCTCAGCCGGATGCTGCTGGCGGACCAGTTGACGTACCTGCCCGAGGACCTTCTCGCGAAGCTGGATCGCGTAAGCATGGCCGTGAGCCTCGAGGCTCGCGTGCCGATTCTCGACCACCGCGTCGTCGAGTTCTCGTGGCGATTGCCGTTTCATCAGCGCATAAGAGGCGGTCGAGGAAAATGGATCCTCCGCCAGGTCCTGGATCGGAGAATACCTCGCCATCTCGTGGACCGTCCGAAGACGGGATTCTCGGTGCCGATAGGGCAATGGCTGCGCGGGCCGCTCCGGCCATGGGCGGAGACGCTGCTGTCGCCCGAGTCGATAGCCCGGCAGGGCATGCTTCGCCCCGAGCCGGTTCGCCAGGCCTGGTCTTCGTTTCAGGAGGGGAAGGAACAGAGCGCACTCGGCCTCTGGGCGGTGCTCATGCTCCAGGCGTGGGGTGAGCGATGGCTGCATTGAGCGGTCCGCCCAGTCCCTTCTTCACGGCGCCGGGCCGGTCCGGCGACGGGCTCAGGCGGCTGCTGCTCGTGAGCTATCACTTTCCTCCGGGTGTGGCTGTTGGGGGGCTCCGATGGCGCAAGTTCGCGGTCCACCTTGCCGACTGCGGGTGGGCGCTCGATGCGATCACCCTCGATCCGCGCCGCATGGCTCGGAGGGACGAGGGCGCACTGCACGAACTCCCGCCAGGAACGCGTGTGTACGGAGTGGCGGATCCCGATCTCGCCTTCGAACGCATGGAGCACCAGGTGTGGAAATGGTATCGGCGCGCGCGGCCGCCGCATTCCGGGACGATCGGGGGCCGGCCTGGCGGCTCGTTCCCGGGCGCGGCACGGCCGGACTCGGTTCACCGCAGCGCCGTGGGTTGGAACATCCGGGACACCCGGGCGCTCCGGCGGGCCTACTATGCGTGGCGAGACCATGTCCGCATGGGGAGGTGGGCGAGCGAGGCGAGTTCGCTGGCGCTGCGGCTGGGAGCGTTTGCCACGCACGAGGCGGTGATCTCGGCCGGTCCACCGCACATGGCGCACGAGGCGGGACGCCGCATATCCGAAGCCGGCGACATGCCACTCGTTATGGACCTGCGCGATCCGTGGAGCCTGTGGCAGCGCCTGCCGGAGGAGCTAGCCAGCCCGGTATGGCTTCGCCTCGCGAGGCGGTACGAGCGTCGGTGCGTCGATCGAGCGAGTCTCATCCTGGTCAACACGGCGCCTGCACGGAGCGCGATGCAGGCGGCCTATCCTGCTCATGCCAGGCGCATCGTCACGGTCATGAACGGATTCGACCGGGATCCGCTGCCGACAGTGCCGCCCCGCCACGCCTTCACCATCGCGTACGTCGGCACGATATATCTCGATCGGGACCCCCGACCGCTCTTTCGCGCATGCGCGCGACTGATACGAGAGCTCGGACTGTCGCCCGAACAGTTCGCGATCGAACTGATGGGCGACGTCAGAAGCTATCAGTACATCTCACTCGAATCGATTGCTGATGAGGAAGGCGTTGCCGCGTTCGTACATCTGCACGCTCCGCGCAACCGGAGCGAGGCACTTGCACTGATCGCGGGGGCAGCGATGCTGGTCAGTCTTCCGCAGGACAGCGATCTGGCGATCCCATCGAAGGTGTTCGAGTACATGCAGTTCGATGCCTGGGTACTGGCGATCGCCTCTCCCGGCAGCGCAACGGCGCTCCTGCTTGCGGACACGGGTGCCGACGTGGTGGCGCCAGGGGATGAGGCTGCGCTGTTTCGCGTCCTTCTCAATCGCTTTAGCGAGTTCACCGCCGGCACGCGCGCGCGGGCACTGGGACTCTCTCGCCCTTCGTATAGCCGTACGGAACAGGCGCGCATCCTTCTTGGGGCCCTCGCGTCGTGTCTGGATCAAGGAGAGGCGAAAGATGCAGGCTCTGACCTGGCGCGCGCCGCCAGCGAGGTCAGGGAACGCTCGGATCCCAATCGGTCGTCCTGCGCGGCTTCCCCGTGAGAGTGCTGATCACAATGTCGGCAATCCTCGAAGCTGCGCGCCCGTCGCCGTACGGATTCGCGAGGTGATGTGCTGGACGTGATGCGCTGGCAGCGAGGATCTCGTCGGCGGCCACCCTGATGCGCGCGGCGTCAGTACCGACGAGTTGCGCGGCGCCGCAACGCACTCCTTCCGGACGCTCCGTGACTTCGCGCAGGACGAGAACTGGCGTGCCGAAGCTCGGCGCTTCCTCCTGGATCCCGCCGGAGTCAGTGATCACCAGGGACGCGTGCCGCAGCGCCTGAACCAGGTCCACGTAGTCGAGCGGCGTGGTGAGCCGAATACGATCGTGTCCGCCGAGGACACGCTCCGCCGGTTCCCGAACCTGCGGATTGGGATGCACGGGATAGAGAACAAGCACGTCGGTGTGACGATCCGCCATGTCGCGAATCGCTCCAAACGCTTCCTCGAGGGGGGCTCCGAAGGACTCGCGACGGTGCGCGGTCAGCAGTACGAGCCGGCGACCGTCCGACACCGCATCGCGCAGGCCAGGATGCCGCACCTCGCCCGTCCGATCGGCCACGTGCCGCAATGCATCGACCACGGTGTTCCCCGTCAGGAAAGAGCGATCCGGGGGAACTCCCTCGCTGATCAGATTCTGTCGAGCCTCGGCAGTTGGTGCGAAGTGCAGGTCCGTGACGACGCCGGCGAGCCGCCGGAACATTTCCTCCGGGTAGGGAGTCCACTTGTCGCCCGAGCGCAGCCCGGCTTCGACGTGTCCGACGCGCACGCGCTCGAAAAAAGCGACCAGCGCCGCGAAGAAAACGGTAGCCGTGTCCCCTTGGACCAGGATGAGATCGGGCCGATACGTGGCGACCACATCCCGCAAACCGTCCAGGCACTCATGCGCGATGTCGTAGAGGCTCTGCCCCTCCCGCATGATCCCGAGATCCCAGTCGATCGACAGGGCGAAGACCTCGAGCACCTGATCCATGAGGTTGGTGTGCTGGCCGGTGAGGGCGGTCCTTACGTCGACCTCCGCCGACCGTTGCGTGAGGGCTTCAATCACCGGAGCGAGCTTGATGCCCTCCGGCCGGGTGCCGATCACGACGAGCAACTTCGGCAGAATGGACATCACGCGTCTCCGAGCTGGTGCACGACGCCGAGCTGCCGTGGAATGCCGAACGGCGAGGCGCCGAAGCGCAGGACGTAGACAGTGACGATTATCGATGCCATCAGGACCGGCCGGCCGTCATGTAGAGGTGCTCGTAGTCCGACACCATGGAGGCGAGCGAGAACGACGCGAGCACGCGCGCGCGCGCATGGCCGGCATCCTCGGCCCGCCGCGCCGCGTCGGCGAGTGTGACTCTCCACGCTCGTGCCAGCGCGGCGGGGTCGGAGGCCGCGACAAGTCGATGCCGGAGAGCGGGGCCAAGAATAGCGGGATTCCCTCCTACCGCGGTCACTACCGGACACAGACCAGCGCTCATCGATTCGAGCAGGCTGACCGAGGTTCCTTCGCTCGATGACGACATCGTGAACATCGCGAACGCAGAATGGAGACTGTGAACGTCGTCACGCCACCCGATCAGATGCGCGGCTCCCCCGAGTCCGAGGGCGGCGACAGACCTATCGAGCCGGGAGCGCTCGGTTCCGTCGCCTGCGATCACGAGCACTGGCGGCGGCCCGTCGATCCATCCTGCGCGCAGGAGCGCGAAGGCCTGGAGCATCTGATCGTATGCCTTGACCGGCTCCAGCCGCCCAATGCTTCCGATAATCGGGACGTCTGCAGGAAGACCGAGCTGCCGGCGCAGTATCAGGTCGTCGCCGCGCCGGACATGCAGGTTCGTGTCCACACCATTGCGAATCGTGCGCAGCCGCTTCGCGTCCACGATTCCCGCTTGCGTGAGCTGAGATGCGACGCTGTCCGATACGGCGATGACGACATCGGTCCGCAGCGACGCCAGCCGTTCGATGAGCCGGTCCGCCGGCGACATCGGCCGGGATCGTCCGTGATCGGTGTGGATCACGCGCTGAACGCCTGCCACGCGCGCTGCTCGTGCCGCCTTGTACCAGACGCCGCTGTGCGAGTGCACAACCTGCGGCGCGATGCGGCGAAGCTGACGACTCAGAGACGTGGGCCGCACCATCGACAGCACCGTCTGCCTGGGGGCCACATGCAGCCGCGCCGGATTCTCAACCTCGCGAGCGAAGCGGCCGCTGTACTGGAGGCACAACACGTGACTCTCGAACAGCCTTGAGTCGACGTGGCGCACCAGGTCGGCAATGAGCCGCTCCATGCCTCCGTAGTTGAGGTTCTGCACGATGTGCAATACGCGAATCGGCGGCACGATCTGCAGGGCAGCCGCGGTCACCGGCCGCGCAACCAGTCGAGCGTCTCGACCACGAATGGCAGCGGATCGTCCAGTCTCAGGACCTCGTTGCGATCTCCCGGACGCCAGAGGATGAGAAAGGCCAGAAGCGTGCGCACGCGCCCCGGAGCGCCCGGTGCAAGGCCCAGGGTCTTCCGCGATCGACGAAGCGTGGTCAGCAGGTGGTCCACATCGCCCCACCACCAGCGGCTGCGGACGCCCACGCGGTACGCCCGTACGGGGGTGCATCGACCGCCGAGTGCGGCTGACACCAGCAGGTTGGGAAAGTCCACTCCCGAATCGATGGCCAACTGAAGCGAGCCCCAGAAGCGCGCGTTGACTTCCATGAGGCGTGGCGTTCCGGTCGCGTCATCGACCTTGTATTCGACCATCGCTACGCCATACCAGCCGAAGCGGGCGAGAAGCGCCCGTGAGGCCTCGACCAGCGCAGGGTCGGCCGCTATGCTCTCGCGATAGACGCTCACGCCGCCGGACGGCGGTTTTTCACGCAGTCGACGGTGCGAGAATACGGCCGAGAGCTCGCCATCCCACACAAGAAGAAACACGCCGATTCCGGGCCCCGCTATCCTCTGTTGCAGCAGCAGCGGGTAGGCTTGCGGAGGAAACTGGTCGAGCACGCGTGCCAGATCATTCGGTGTGGCAGCGTGCCGGACGCCGAACTTCGCACGCCCGCCGTCGGTTGCCGCGATCGAACGCGCGGGCTTCACCACCACGGGATAGGGCAGCGCCGAGAGATCCAGGGTGTGTCGTTCCTCCGCGCAGGAGAGGGCGATCTGAGCAGGGACTGCGATTCCGAGTCCGCTCGCCTGTTCGACCAGCAGCGCCTTGTCCGAGATTCTCCCATGAACTTCCGAGGACGGAAAGGGAATCCGGATTCCGGCGGCGCGGGCACGGTGGTGATCGATCGCGCTCATTGCCGCATCCGTAACGGGTAGCAGGACGTGGATTCTGCGCGCTGCGCAAAGGTTGCGGACCGCGGCGTCGAACTCTCCTGGGGCGTCGAGCGGATCGGGGGTAAGAATCTCCTCGCGAGCATGGCGCGAGATGCCGGCGAGCGTGCGACGACGGCTCGCGCAGACAATGACCTCGTGTCCCGCGCGCCCCAGACTCCGTACCAGAGCCAATGAGGCGCGCTGCTCGCCATCGGTGATGAGAACCCGCGTCACGTGCCCGACAACCGAACAGAGCGCCTCCGCACCACGTTCGAGAGGCCTGCGAGTCGAAGCTCGAACCCCGCCGCTGACGTGCCGGCGGCCACGCTGAATCGCGGGAGCGAGTATCGTGCGGCGACATGCCGCGGAATGTGACCGCCGGCCACACGAAGCGCCGCGCAATAACCTGCGCGTTCGGCCTCGTGCAACACCGTGGCGGTGGACAGTCCGAAGGGATAGGAGAGCCACGGAACGACAGCGGTAAAGCGCTCACGCAGCCACCGGAGCGGCCTGACGAGTTCAGCGCGAAGTTCCCCGGCCGCGAGCCGCGTCAGGTTGCGGTGGCTCCAGGTGTGTGAAGCGAGGCGCAGAGCCGGATGAGACTCCACCGCTCGATGCAGACCGGCTTCGTCCGAGATGCGAAGGCTCGGCAGCACTTCCAGCGTGACGAGTCCACGTTCGATCGCCCAGCGCCGGATCTCCTCGTCGCTTCCGCCCAGATCGTGAATCGCGTGGTCGCGGACTTCACCTGGCAGACCATCCGCGCCCGTTGCCAGCGCGTCCCACCACGGTGCGCGCATTCCGAGGAGTGCAGGCGCGACGAAGATCGTCGCGGGCATGCGCCGGGCAAGCAGTTCGCCCACACCCAGGGTGACGGCGCCATGGTACGCATCATCGAAGGTGATGGCCACGGCAGGCCGCCTGTCGTCCCCGGCCGGCGACAGGATTTCCTCGAGAGGCACCACGCGGTAGTGCCGCTCCAGCGCATCCAGGTGCGACGCGAACTGGCGACGCGTGATGTGCAGCGACCGGTCGCCGGCCGGTGCAGACTCGTCTGGCACGACGTTGTGGTAAGCGAGTACGACAGCGCGGCCATTGTGGAGGCGGCGCGCGACGGCTGCGGGCCCGCCACGGAGAAGGAGCAGTTCCGTTGCCGCCTTCAGCCCGCCGGTCAGAGTCCCGTATGGCGCGCGGACCGGCGAGCGACGCGGGCCGATGCAGAACGATCCGCTGGAAGCGGTCATCGTGTTCCCGCGAGCCCGCCACGCATGCCGCCGAACGTCGCCCGAGTCCGGGCTGTCGCTGCGGCGCGGGTGGGAAGCCGTCCGTCGTTCCGACTGGTGCTCTCGCCGCCGCCTTCCCGCCGCTCTCGCTCGACGACGGCATCGACTCCGGCGATGATGCCGAAGAGGGTGTAGATGAACGCCGAATACCCGTGAGAAACGAAGAACCCGCCGACGGCGTAGCCCACTAGAGCCGCCTGCAGTGACTGTCCGAGGGCGAGTCGCGACGCTCGGTCGCGCGGCGACAGGTATCCGCCCAGATGGATGCGGCCCAGGCGTCGATAGCACGCTGCGAGCGTAAGCAGAAAGAGGACCAGCCCCGTGACTCCCAACTCGGCGCCGATCTGCACGAATGAGTTGTGCGCCGCAGACAGCTTCCATCGCTCGCCCAGCGCCCGTTGCTCGCCCTGGGGAGTGAGCTGCAATTCCGCCGCTGGGAACTGCCCGGGTCCCACCCCCAGCACCGGATGGTCCACCATGTAGCCGATACCCCGCTTCCAGATCTCCATTCGGCCCGTCTCCGAATTGCCGATGTAGTTCTGGTCCTCGCTCGGATGCAGCAGTGTCGCCATTCTCTCCCAGTATCCCGATCCCGCAGCGAGGATGAAGGCGGCGATCAGCAGACCGCCCACGCCTATCCGGGTTCGCGATGGTACTGCGCGAAACGCGACCAGAAGATAGGCGCTGCACCCCAGAAGGCCGAGGAAGCCTCCTCGCGAAGATGACCGTATCAGAGCCCAGCACAGCATGCCGACAATGCCCAGTAGCACGAAGCGACGCACCGGTCCACGTGCCTGGTGAAGAAAGAACAGCACCAGCGGGAGCGTACAGACGATTAGCGTGGCAAAGTCGTTGCGATCCAGGTACCACAGATCGTTCAGATTGCCGCCGAGGATTCCGTTCCACTTGAAAACGATGAGCGTGTAGATCGTGGCGCCGAAGACGTGGACCAGCAGCATTCGCTCGACGTCGACCATGGCACGGACGTGCGCGGCAATGAGGAGGGCCAGCAGCAGGGTCTTGACATGATCACCCAGCAGAAACCGCTTCGCACCGGCAGGCTCGAGGCTGAATGCCGCCGAGATGGACATGAGAACGAAAATGGCGATCAGGAGCAGGGGAATGGGATGGCTCAGGACACGCGCTGTGCGCCGGCCGTCTCCATCGGCGAGAAAGAACGCGTATGCGCCTGCCGTCGCGATCGTGGCAGCCTGGAGCGTGACCAGCACCAGGAAGAGATTGGAGAACCTCCAGACGTAGATCAGGATCATTGCCGCCAGGCAGCACTGCAGCAGGTCCCACGATGGTGACCGCACGAGGCGAGTCGAAGCCCGGGCCAGAACCGATGGATGCCCGGCACCGACTACCGGCGCGCTTCCGCGCCTGGCGCTGCTCGGTGGCAGCAGACGTGAATCGGCGACTCCGCTCACGGAACCCTCGCGGCGAGGGCGTCCGGCGCACTCCCGCCACACCACTTCACCTCGACCAGATACCTGCGGTAGTCGAAGCGCGCGCCTTCGGTGCGCAGCGTTGTCCGGCAGTGCCCATCAAGCCATGCGGTCATCCCGGTGTCGGCTTTCGGGATGCCGTAGCGCGCGACCGGCCCGACGTACCAGAAGCCGGACGTTACCGCAAGTGCCTGCTCCAGGAATTGCGCACTGGGCTGTATTTCCTGGAAGCGAAGCCCGGGTGCGTAATGCCGCTGGATCGCAACGGGCCCACCCACAACCCATGCGTCGCCGGCGTTACGCTTCAGGAAGTCATAGGCGGGCCGATAGTCGAATCGAGAGCCATCCGACAGATGGGATGCGACCCCAGGAATCGTCGCCGCCGTCAGCACTGCGATTGCGCCGACGAGCACAGCCCGCGAACGCTGCCGCGCGTGTTCGCCAAGGCTCTGCACCAGGCCGCCGATCGACACGTAGAGCAGCGGCAGCATCGCCATACCATAGTCAGCATAGACGTTCGTGATCATGGAGGCGAGCAGGAGCAGCACGACTGTAGCGGCGCACCCCGCGAGCGCGAGCGCCGCCCATTGGCGTCCCTGCGACGCCGGCGAGACGAGCATTGCCGTCATCGCCACCACTCCCGCGACGGCGACGACGGGTGAGATCCACTGGATCATGGCCGGAACGAGGCGCAGCGTCGCGACCAAGCCGCGGCCATGACCATTGAACAGTCTTTCCTCGAGGCCCGTGACAAGGAAGGCAACGGTCAGACCTGCGCCGAGCAGCGCAAGCGGCCCCCAGAAGAACGTCCACGCCCGTCGCGTGGGCCACGATGGCGACCACGATCCCGAGGGAGAAAGCAGCGGGACCGCGATAGCGACCCCGACAAACGGGAACACGAGCGTTGGATGCACAAGCGCGCCGAGGAGGCACGCGGCCAGCGCGGCGCCGTAGTCCCCTGCGCGATCGGTCCGCACGGCGCGGAACAGGAAGAAGTACAGAACTGTCGCCAGCAGGTAAACGAGTGTCCAGTATCGCGCGAACTGGCTCGCGTAGAGATGCCATGGCGACAGCGCGACCAGGAGGGCGGCGACTGGCGCTGCGCGCTCGCCGAAGACGTCCCGCGCCAGCCGCCACGTCATCCAGACTCCGAGCAGCCCAAAGGCGAACGGAAGAGCACGAAGCGAGAGCGGGCTCGGCGTCGCGACCTGGAGGATCAGGTGCTGCAGAAAGAAGTACACCGTGCGCGTGGCGAAGCCGCGCGTGATCCCCTCGGCGTCGCGAAGTGTGTACAGCTCGTCCTCCTCGAACGCCCAGTCCGTGAGTCCCCAGAGCCTCAGCATCGCGGCGCTGGCGAGGATGGCCAGGAGAATCCACGCGGAGCGGTCGCGCGCATGAACGAGCGACGGGTTCGTCTCCGTGCCCCTGTGTGCGGCCGGCCGGGCGAGGGCGGGCACTGCGGGATGGTCCAGCAAGGCGCGAGTCAACACTGATCTCGTTCTGACGTGTGCGAGAGGCAAGCTGCTCGTGCGCGCCCCTCACCGAGTGGAAAACGGCTCGGGGGATGCAAGTTCATAACCCGAAACGCGTCTCGCCGATCGACTGAGAGCGGCATTCGGCACCGTCGCGCCCATCGGGCAAGCGATTGCGATAAAGGATCTTGGACCATTCCCGGTGGCGTCCTGGTGGGCCGGCAGCGCCGGGCAGAGTGGCCGGAACGCGTACGCGCCACCCCGGTGTTGCGATACCGCAACGATTGCTGCTCGGTTCGTGCAGTCTGCCCGCGCGCGTTCCCGATGACGCAGCCCGGGTTTGAACCGGCGCGCCACATTATGCAGGGTCTGCGACTGCACTCTCCGAAGGTGTGCCTCGCTTTCGGGAAGCAAGCGTGCGCATTGTGCGAAGGGCGTGTTCGAACTCGTGGTTCCAGTTGTACCCGGAGAGCACCGCCCGGCGCGCCCGCTGTCCCATCGCCGCGACCTCCTCCGGCGAGTTCTTCAGTGAAAGGATGATCTCGGCCACCTGCTCTTCCGTGGCGTCCTCGGGCAGGATCACGCCGCAGCGGGCCTCCTCCACCACGCGCCGCGTTGGTCGCATGGGCGTGGACAGCACGGCCAGCCCGGCTCCCATGTACTGAAACAGCTTGACCGAGATGGTTGTATTCGTGAACTGGCTCACGTCGTAGGCGATGATGCCGACCGAGCCTTGCTGGAGCCATCGCATGACGTCTTCAGGCCGAATGACGCCCGCAAAGTGCACGTGGTCGCGGATTCCGAGTTCCTCGACCAGAGGTTCCATCTGGCGCCCACCGCCCACGATGAGGCGGATGTCATCGTCGCGCCTGATGACATGCGGCAGGGACCTGAGGATGAGTTCCAGCGAGCCGACGCCCGGGCTGAAGAGACCGATGAAGATCAGGCTGAATGGGCCCGCCTTTTCCTGCCCACGTTCCGGCGGCAGTTCATCGAGCGCCGGTGAATGGCACAACACGCTGATCCTGCCGCCGCGCTTCAGCTTCGCCGGCAAGGCGTCCAGCCGCTCGTCAACGACCACCCACACGTGTTCGGCGAGCATGATGCAGAGGCGCTCCAGCCACAGCACCAGAAGACTGCTGCGCATGATGTAATGCCACGAGCGCGTTCTGGGGTACAGCTTCACCACTTCCGGATTGTTCTCCTGGAGATCGAGGATCACGGGTGTCCCCAGCAGCCTTCCCGCGAGGATGACCGGAAGTGCAATCCGTAGGTTGCTGGAGATCAGCAGGTCGGCGCGCTCCCTGCGCGCCATTCTCAGCACGAAGAGAACCCAGAGAGGGTTCAGCGGCGAAGGTGCGCTCAGCAATCGGTACATCCCGGAGCGCAACGCATAGGAGAAGCGATGCACGGTCGCGTATCCCAGATCCTCCACCACTGGACGCTTGCGGGAGTTCCAGCACAGAATCGACACGTGGTGCCCATGCTCGCGGAGCGACGTGGCCAGTTTGCGCGGACGCACTTCGCCGATGCTGGGATAGTCGTCCTGGCTCACGATCGCCACACGCAGCCCGTCGCCGGCATGTCGCGGGTCTGAGCTGGGCCGCGAACCGGCGTAGGAGCCGGCGACCTGGGTGTGAGGAAATCCGGTGCGCACGCTCAGCGTCCGGACACCGCGCCGGCACCGCCAGCCGGCGTGACGCGTCGTACGTCGGTCGATACCGCGCTCGGTCTGGCCGCAAGGGTCATCGATGCGGATAGCACACCCGACGCGAGCAGCGCGTCGGCCATGCCCCGCCCCATTATTGCCGCCCCGGCATCATTAAAATGAATCGGATCGCCGTCGCTGTAGAGAGACCGGCCGATGATTCCGAAACGCTCCGTGTCGATCAACGGCGCCGAGAACTCGTGCGCAACGCGACGGATGGTCGCGTTGTACCGGCGATAACCAGCGAAGACCAGCTCTGGTGACGCGAACGGCACGGTGAGGCGCCAGTTCCGAAGCGACTCCGGCTCCACTTCGGCAGCGGCAGGGTCGTTGACCATGACGACCGGCGCCATCACCACCGGAATTCCGAGACTTCGCGCCGCGGTGATAAAGAATCGCAGATCGCGCTCGAACTGGGCTGCGCCGTCACCGAGCGTCGCCTCCAGCGGTGGTGTGGCCGCGCCGCTCTGCTCTTTGGCGGGCGGGGTCAGGCGCCGGAAGCCGAGTGCCTTCCAGCGGGCGAGCACCTTGGTGTAGAGCAGCGAATGCCCGGCGAGCCAGCTGCCCCATGGCGTCACGGTGTCGACCGCATCCGGACGTGCGCTCGCAGCGCCGGCATCGCCGGCGGCCTGGCGCCGAAGGGCCGAGAACAGATCGTTGTGTGCGTGGTAGAGGATGATGACATCGGGGTCATACGCGAAGAGTTCCGTCTGCAGGCGAATCACGTTGTCCATCACCCGGTAACCCGACACGCCGGCGTTGATCACCTCGATGCGCTGGCCGGGGACGAGCTGGCGGAGCCGCTCGGCGAGTCGGGCCGGCCAGGTCCGGTCGTCGCGCGAAACGAAGCCGTCAAACGTGGTCGAGGCGCCGACCGCCATCACGCGGGTGACACCGGCCGGCTTGGCGACCGAGACCTCCGGGCCTCGCATCCCCTGTCCGTTCACATGTACCCAGTCGAAATAGTTGTAGCCGCGGACAAGGGCGTGTCCAAGACGAGCGTGCTGGTAATAGAGCAGCGGCATGGTGCCCGGCACGCTCTCCCGTCGTACTTCGCGAATTCGGAGGAGCCCCTCGCCGATCAACAGGCCGAGTCCGAGGGGGACGACCACCAGCACCAGCAGCAGGGTTGCCTTGCCGCTGCGACTGATCCCTGCCGCGCTGGCGGAGGGAGTCGTCACGCAGGGGGCGCTCGACGCGGTGAGCGCGTTGCGGTGCGATGTGAGCCGCATCGAAGCTCCGGGGTGGATCGGACTGGTAAGGTCGCTCCTGCGCCGGCACGCGCCGCGGGGGGCCTCGCGGAACGAGTCTGGTGACGAGCGTCGACGGGCGCCACAGCAAGGCGTGTGCGCGGGATGCACATC
>JBOHTO010000152.1:0-5925 GCA_050733695.1 Gemmatimonadaceae bacterium
GAGCACAGCCACCACCCCCCCAATCAACGAACATCGCGTTGAACGCCCGGGAGATCATTCAATGTTCGCGATCGCGCTCCGCAGGATGACAGGCCGCCGCTCCGTTGCCGCGCGATCAGTGCGCCTCATGGCGTCGGCCATCGCGGTGGTCGCGACCGCCGCCGGACTCGTGCCCGCCAGCGGCGGTGCGCAGGAAGTGACGGCTGCCCCGCGCACCCACACGGTCGTGGAGGGGAATACCCTGTGGGAAATCTCCCAGATGTACCTCGGTGATCCGTTTCTGTGGCCGGAAGTGTATCGGGTGAACACGGACGTGGTCGAGGATCCGCACTGGATCTTTCCCGGCGAGGTGCTTCTCATCCCGGAGGGTATAGGAACGCTTGCTGAAGCGCCGCTTCCCACAATGGAGGCCGGTCCGGCGGTCCTGCCCTCCGGCCCGACCGTCTTCGCCGGGGGGCCCAGGCGCAGCGGTGCGAGTACGCGGTCGTATGTCGGGCGAGAGCAGGAGCCGAGGACCGAGCTGACCCCCGGCGAGTTCTACGCGGCGCCGTGGGTGGACCGCAACGGCGGTCCGCGCGGATCCGGCCTCATCGTGACCAGCGCCGACGTGCCCGGTGTGAGCGCCGCTTCTGCGCGCGATCGTTTCCAGATCAACGACCGGGTGTACGTTGTCGCACCGGAGGGTGAAGTCGTTTCTGTGGGTGACCGGTACCTCTCCTATGCGCTGGGGCCCGAACTGGCCGGACTGGGGCAGGTCGTCATTCCGACGGGTGTCCTGGAGATCATCGAGCCCAGCAACGCGGACGCTTCCGTGGCGCGCGTGGTTGAGCAGTACGATGAGATCACGATGGATCAGCACCTCGTCACGCTGGAGCCGTTCGCCATGATCGCCGGCCTTCGTCCGGTGCCGGTGGAGCTCGGGCTCACCGCGGAGATCGTGTGGATACCGCAGGCGCCGATTCTCCCCTCGCTGCAATCGTACGTCGTGATCGATGCATCGTCGCACGATGGGATCGCACCCGGCGATCAGTTGACCGTCGTGCTGCCGCGCCGCGAGACGCACGATGGTCTGCATCTGCCGGAGATCGAGATCGCAGTCGCGCAGGTCGTGCGCGCCACGCCCTACGGTGCCACGGCGCTCGTGATCGCGCAGGAGCAGCCAGCGATCGATGAAGGGGCGCGCGTGCGAGTGACTGCCCGCATGCCATAGCCGTTCGGCACTGTACGGACTGGAGCGGTAACCAGGGTAACCAGCAGGCAGCCGGTCGGCCGGTGGAGGGCCGCGCGCCCCCCGCCCAGCCGTTACATTTGGGCGATCCCATGATAGCGATCGCCCATTTCGTTGCCGTCTCCTGCTACATCGGCGCCGCAGCGCTCGCCGCGACGCCCTTCGCCCGGTCCGTGCCGCCGTCCCCGCCGGTCCGCGGCGTCATACTCCTTCTGGCCGCGGGCGTGCTCGCACATCTCTTCGCGCTCTCCGCGCTCGCACGCACGTCGGGCGTCGTGCCGCTCACCGGACTGGGACCGGCACTGTCGTTCGCGGGACTCGTGCTCGTGCTCACGCTGCTGGCCGTCGAGCTGTGGGCGCGCGACGTCACCCTCACGCTCGTGGTGGCTCCCTTCGCCGCGCTGCCAACGGCCGTCGGAAATCTCATCGGGATGCGACCAGCGCTTGAACCGCACGGCGCAAGCGGCACGTGGCTCGTGGCGCACATCGCGCTCAGCTTCGCGGGGATGGCGGCGTTCGCTACCGCGGCCGCCGCCGGAGCCATGTACCTGGTGGAGCGACACGAGCTCAAGTCCCCGCGCTTCGCCGGAATATTCGGCTTCTTTCCGCCACTCGATACGCTGGACCGCGTCAACCATGTGGCAGCGCTCGCCGGCTGGATCGCCCTCACGCTGGGCGTGATTCTCGCCGCCGGATACGCGATGGCCTTCCGGCAGTTTGACGTTCTCAAGATCCTGTGGGCGCTCGCAGCCTGGGCCGGCGTGACGGCGGTGGCACTCGGCCGTGTTGTTGGAGGGTGGAGGGCTCGGCGAGCGGCGATCGCATCGAGCGCGACATTCGCCGCCGTGGTGATCCTCTACATCGCGATCCGCGTCACCGGTGGGCACGATGGGCATTTCCTGTGAGCGGTGCCCGATGACGCTGACCGTGGCCGGAGTGAACCACAGAACGGCGCCAGTCGCGTTGCGCGAGAAGCTCGTCTTCGATGCCGCCGGTTCGCTCGCCGCGCTCGCCCGCCTCGCAGAGCGCGCCGGAACGAGCGAGGGAGTCCTGCTCTCGACGTGCAACCGGACGGAGTTCTACGTCGTCACCGGCGAGGGCGACCCGCTTCCCGACGCCGAGCTCTGGTCCCTGCTCTCTGCGCGGCTCGGTGCGGATGCCTCCACGCTCGGTTATGTGCGGCGTGGTGACGATGTGGTGGCGCATCTCTTTCGCGTCGCGTCGGGGCTCGACTCGATGATCCTGGGCGAGGCGCAGATTCACGGTCAGGTGCGCGCTGCGTGGGAGCACAGCCGGGCGGCCTCGGGACCCGTGCTCAACAGGCTTTTCCAGACGGCACTGCTGGTCTCGTCGCGGGTGCGCACGGAAACCGCGATCGCGCGCGGCGCTGCGTCCGTCAGCTCCGCTGCGGTGCAGCTCGCGAAGCAGATCTTCGGCTCTCTGCGAGGGCGTTCGGCGATGGTCCTCGGTGCGGGAGAGATGGCCGAGCTGGCGCTCGAGTGCCTTGAGTCCGAGGGGGTGCGCGCGGCCGTGGTCTCGAATCGCTCGACGGAGCGGGCGGGCGTGCTGGCCCGGCGGCACGGCGCCCGGATCGTGCACTACGATGCGTACTGGAGCGCGCTCGAGGACGTCGACCTTCTCGTCTGCTCGACGTCGGCGCCGCACCCGGTCGTCACGGCGGATCGCGTCTCGGGCGCGATCGCCGCGCGCCGCGATCGCCCGCTCTGCGTGCTCGACATCGCACTGCCGCGTGACGTTGACCCCGCGGTCGGGGAACTGACGAATGTGTATCTGTACGATCTGGACGACCTGCAATCGGTCGTCGCGGCGAACATCGAGCGCCGTCGGAGCGAACTTCCGGCTGCGGAATCGCTGATCTCGGCCGAAGCGACCCGGTACGGCGAGTGGCTCGCAGCCCTGGCGAGCGTTCCGACGCTGAGGCAGTTCCGCGCGGAGATGGACCGGCTTCGCGAGCAGGAGCTGGCGCACACCATGCGACGGCTGGGGCACCTTCCGCCGGCCGAACGCGCAATGATCGACCACTTTTCGAGGGCTCTGATGAACAAGTTCCTGCACTCACCCACTGTCCGTCTGCGAGAGGCAGCGGCCAATGGTGGCGGCCTCGGCGCCGTCGAGGCACTGCGCTATCTCTTCGCACTCGAAGACGGACGCATGCCGGACGACTCGATCGATGATGAACCGGACACCGACGCATCGCCGGCTGGAGGGAACTGACATGCCGGCGACATCGGACGGGTCGACCGGGCGCGAAGGTCGCGTTCTGGTCACTGGGGGCGCCGGGTTCATTGGATCACACGTGGCGGACGCGTTTCTGGCGGAGGGCTTCGAGGTCGAGGTCCTCGACGACATGTCGACCGGGAGGCGCGAGAACGTCCCGCGGGCAGCGAGGCTGCACGAGCTCGACGTGCGCTCGCGCGAAGCCGCCGCGATTGCCGGCAACGGCGGCTTCGACGCCATACTTCACCTCGCCGCGCAGATCGATGTGCGGAAGAGCGTGGCCGATCCGGTGCGTGATGCGTCGTTGAACATCATCGGGACGCTGAATCTGCTCGAGGCCGTGCGTGCCGGCGAGCGCCGGCCGCGCTTCGTCCTTGCCTCGACCGGAGGCGCCGTGTACGGTGACTTCGTCACGCCGCCAAATGAGGAGGATTTCGAGAAGGATCCGGAGTCGCCCTACGCCGTGGCGAAGCTCGCCGCCGAGTACTACATGGCGTACTATGCGCGCGTGCACGGCATGGATACGGCGGCCCTGAGATTCGCGAATGTGTATGGCCCGCGTCAGGATCCGCATGGCGAGGCCGGCGTCGTCGCGATCTTCTGCAACCGGATTCTCGACGGGAAGCCGCTGACGATCTTCGGAGACGGGAAGCAGACGCGTGACTACGTGTACGTCGGGGACGTTGCACGGGCGGTGGTTCTCACCGCGACTGCAGCGCTTCCTCCTGCGGAGCGGTTGAACACGCGCGCATTCAACGTCGGCACCGGTGTCGCCACATCGGTGATCGAGCTCGCGGAGCGGCTGCGCAGAGCCGCCGGATCGAGCGTCAAGGAGGTGCATGCGCCGGCGCGCCCCGGCGAGCAGCAGCAATCGTTCGTGCGGATCGAGAAGGCGGGCGCAGAGCTCGGCTGGCGCCCGTCGGTCACGCTGGAGCGCGGCATCGCGGACACGTACGCATGGTTCGCCGCGCAGCGTGCGACCGCGAGGACATAGCGTGATGCAATTCTACCAGTTCGGTGGCGCTGTCCCGACGTCCCCGATCGAACTGGTGACGCACGCCTCGCCAGTGACGAAGCTGGTGCTGGTGATTCTGGCCGTACTATCCCTGCTGAGCTGGGGGATAATGATCATGAAGTGGCGCGAGTTCAGGCGGGTGTCACAGGCCTCGCGTTCCCTCTGGCGTGAGTTCGAGCACATCACACACCTGGCGGAGGCACAATCGCTCGTCCGCCGGGCAGAGCCGAACGCGTTCATCCGGGTGCTCACGCGGGCGCTGGACTTTCTGCGCGAGTTGCGCAGCGCCGGTGCGGCAGAGGCCGGCGCGCGCACGGGACCGCTGAGCGGGTCGCAGGTGGAAGCGCTGCGTCTCGTGCTCGACGCGGAGACGACCGTCGAACGCGACGCGCTTGGCAGATACGTCGCGACGCTAGCCGTGATCGGATCGGCGAGCCCGCTGCTCGGGCTGCTGGGAACCGTGCTCGGCGTGATAGACGCCTTCCTCGGCATTGCCACGCAGGGGTCCGGCAACATCGCGGCTGTGGCGCCCGGCGTGGCGGAGGCGCTCATCGCGACCGCCGTGGCGCTCGCCGTCGCCATTCCGGCCGTGTTCGGGTACAACATCTTCGCCAACCGGCTCAACCGGTTCGAGAACGATCTGGACGGGTTCGGTACGGAGATAATCGCGATGCTCGTGCGCGAGGGTCAGATATAGATGTCGCGGCGCCGCCGGCGGGGGATGGAGCTGTACGCGGAGATCAACGTCGTCAGTCTGATCGATGTCATGCTGCTCCTGCTCGTGATCTTCATGATCACGGCGCCGATCATGCAGGGTGGCGTCGACGTCGCGCTGCCGCGCGCGGAGGCGCGTCCGCTCGAACCGAAGAGCGGGCTTGTGGTGACGGTCAACCGTGCTGGCGAGATATTCGTCGACGAGACGCAGCTCACGTACGAGGAATTCCGGGCGAGCTTCGCGGCGCTCGCCTCGCAGCGATCCACGCGCGGCGTGTATCTCCGCGCGGACCAGAGCGTATCGTATGGCGTGGTCGTGCGCGTGCTCGCGGTGATGCGTGGCGCGGGAGTCGGTGACGTGGGTCTCGTGGCGCAGCCGGAGGACCTTCCGCAGTGAGATTCGCAGGTCACGAGGGCGTGGAGCGCGGGCTCGGCACCGGACGCGCACGGCTGCGCGGGCCCGTAGTGGCATCCGTGCTGCTGCACATGGCCGCGGTCGCGATTCTCTTCCTCGTACGGCCCGCGGCACCGATGGCGCTTCCTCCCACCTATCGTGTCGATCTCGTGGCCGCGCCCCCCGGTGAGCGGCGCGCGGGTGTGGTCAGGCCACCTGCCTCGGAGCCGGCACCTGAACAGCAGCCGGACGCCGCACCTCCGCCACGCGCCGAGACGCCGGAGCAGACAATGCCAGCCCCGCCCACGGAGGCGAGCGAGCAGAGACCATCGCAGC
>JBOHTO010000153.1:0-25060 GCA_050733695.1 Gemmatimonadaceae bacterium
GACTTCCGCAAGGCAATGATGTTGCAAAACAAGACCTGACCCCCCCGCGATGACGCGGGCGATGTTCCGATGACGCGCCCCGCTCGCGACGCGCCATCTTGCTCCCATGTCAGCGGCGAGGCAAGCCTTCGGGGAGGTCGGGGAGCAGGTGGCGGAGCGCTGGCTCCGGCGCCACGGGTGGCGCATCGTCCAGCGCCGCTATCGCAGCGGGCGACGCGACATCGACCTCATAATCGAGCGCAACGGCACGGTCGCGTTCGTCGAGGTCAAGGCGCGGCGCGGCGCTGCCTTCGGCG
Organism: Gemmatimonadaceae bacterium; assembly: GCA_050733695.1. Taxonomy (GTDB): domain Bacteria; phylum Gemmatimonadota; class Gemmatimonadetes; order Gemmatimonadales; family Gemmatimonadaceae; genus JBOHTO01. The sequence continues at coordinate 297 of JBOHTO010000153.1, forward strand.
ACCCCGTAGAAGCCGTCAACTGGCGCAAACAACGTGAGTTACGTCGCTCAGCGATGACATGGATCGATCGCCACGGACGCCCCCCGGAATCCTACCGGTTCGACGTGGTCGGCGTGCTTGTCGAGGGCGAACGAATCCGCGTTCGCCACGTCGAGAACGCCTTCGACCTCGCGGTCACTGCTTGACCAATGCCCGCGCGCTTCGTAGTTTCTTCGGGTACGGAACAACCCCTTTCGCAGGTAAATTCACCCTGCGTCGACAATGGTCGAACGCTCAACGATAACGGGTGCGGAATGGCTGTCTCGACGATTCAGGACGACAAGAAAAAGGCGCTCAACCTCGCCATCTCCCAGATCGAGAAGAGCTGCGGCAAGGGCTCCATCATGCGACTGGGCCTCGACTCCGCAAAAGTGCGCGTGGATGCGATCTCCACCAGCGCCATCAATCTCGACGCGGCAATCGGCATCGGTGGCATCCCGCGCGGACGCGTCACCGAGATCTACGGACCCGAGTCGAGCGGCAAGACGACGCTCTGCCTCCACGTCGTCGCGAACGCGCAGCGCAATGGCGGCCTCGCCGCTTACATCGACGCAGAGCACGCGCTCGATACCGACTATGCGAAGCGGCTCGGTGTCGACGTCGACAACCTGCTCATATCGCAGCCCGACACCGGCGAGCAGGCGCTCGAGATCTGCGAGATCCTCGTGCGCTCCGGCGCCGTCGACATCGTGGTGATCGACTCGGTCGCTGCTCTGGTTCCCAGGGCGGAGATCGAGGGTGACATGGGCGATTCGCACGTCGGCCTGCAGGCGCGGCTCATGAGCCAGGCGCTGAGGAAGCTCACGGGTTCGATCGCCCGGTCGAAGACGGCGGTCGTCTTCATCAATCAGTTGCGCGAGAAGATCGGCGTGATGTTCGGAAATCCGGAGACCACGACCGGCGGCAAGGCGCTCAAGTTCTACGCGTCCGTCCGGCTCGACATCCGGCGCATCGGAGCGGTCAAGGACAAGGACGAAGTGGTCGGCTCGCACGTGCGCGTGAAGGTCGTCAAGAACAAGGTCGCGCCGCCCTTCAAGCAGGCCGAGTTCGACATCATGTACGCCGAAGGGATCAGCCACACTTCGCTCCTCGTCGACATCGGATCGGAAGCGGGGATCATCGAGAAGTCGGGCGCGTGGTACAGCTACGGCGGGCAGAAGATCGGCCAGGGACGGGAGAACGCCAAGATCTTCCTGAAGGAGAACCCGACGATCCTGAAGGAGGTCGAGTCGCAGGTCAAGACGCTGCTGGGGCTCGGCCCCCGGCCGGACGATGTCGTCGAGGAGAGAACGACCGACGACTGAGCCGATGCGGGATCGTGACAGGAAAGGGGCCGGGGAGCAGTTCCTCGAGCGCGGTGGGACCCGGAAAATCCCACTTCCTCGGGGGGCTCTCCCCGGCCTCTCGCCATCCGGCCCCACGCGGTCCGCCGTCATAACCGCGATCACACCCGCGCCGCGGCGCGAGAATCAATACGATCTGGAGGTCGACGGTCACCGCACCGCTACCGTCTCGCTCGACGACGTCGAGCGCCTCGGCATCAGGGTCGGAATCCGCTACGAGCCGCTCGCCGAGTCCGTGCGCAGGGCCGCTGCGGTGCTCGGAATCCAGGATCGTGCGCTCGACCTCCTCGCACGCCGCGCACGATCGCGCGCCGAACTTCGCAGGACGTTCATCCGCAAGGGCGAGCCCGCCGACCTCGTGGACGCAACGCTCGATCGCCTCGAGACCAGGGGGTTCATCGACGACGCTCAGTTCGCCCGCGCCTTCGTTCGCTCGAAGGTTGCTGGCGCCGGCCTCGGGCCAGTGCGCCTGCGCCAGGAGCTGGCGCGCCGTGGTGTGGATCGCGCCGTCGCAGACGCCGCCGTCGCGGCCGTTTTTCAGGGCGAGGATGACGAAGAGCCCGTGGACGAGCGTGCCGTGCTCGAGCGCATCGCGGCGAAGAAGCTGCCATCACTCAGGACGCTGGCGCCCGAAGTCCGCCGCCGGCGGCTGTATGCCTTTCTCGCACGCCGCGGCTACGATCCCGATTCGATCCGCAGCGTTACCGAGCGCCTGCTCGGCGAGCAGCGCGACTCGCCTTGAGCCCCGTCGCGCGCATTCCGTATATTCACTGACGTATGCACGCCTCGGAGATCCGTTCACGCTTCCTCGCATTCTTCGAGGAACATGGCCACGTCGCTCGCCCGAGCGCCTCGCTGGTGCCGCTGGATGATCCGACACTGCTCTTCACGAACGCCGGCATGGTCCAGTTCAAGAAGATCTTCCTCGGCACCGAGGAATCCGGCTTCGGCAGGAGAGCGACCACGGCGCAGAAGTGTGTGCGCGCCGGTGGGAAGCACAACGATCTCGAGCAGGTGGGCCACACCGCGCGGCACCACACGTTCTTCGAGATGCTCGGCAACTTCTCCTTCGGCGATTACTTCAAGCGCGATGCGATCCGCTTCGCGTGGGAGTTCGTCACCGAAGAGCTGCGCATCGATCGCCGGCATCTCCGTGTAACCGTCTTCGCGGATGACCCGGACGCGCGTTCCCTCTGGCGCGAGGTCGCCGGCCTTCGCGAGTCGCGCATCTACGGACTGGGTGCGCACGACAATTTCTGGCAGATGGCGGACACGGGCCCGTGCGGCCCCTGCTCGGAGATCTATGTCGACCTCGCACATCTCGCGAACGACTGGCGCTTCGGTGCCGGCGATCAGGGTGAATGGACAGACCTCGCGCGCGAGGAGTTCTCCCAGGCGGCGTTCGTCGAGGGCGCGGAAGCGGGACGCTTCCTCGAGATATGGAACCTGGTCTTCATGCAGTTCGACCGCAGGCGGGATGGCTCCCTGGTTCCACTTCCCGCGCCATCCGTCGACACGGGAGCGGGGCTCGAGCGAGTCGCAGCGGTGCTGCAGGGCGTGACGAACAATTACCATACCGACCTGTTCACGCCGCTCATCCGCACGGTGGAAGAGGAAGTCGGGATCGAATACTGGGGACGCGAGAGCTCCGAGATGCGGAGCGGACTGCAGTCGCACCGCCCGCGCGACACGGCGTCAGGCAGCAGTAACGTCGCCGCGGCCACCGGGGCCGTCGCCCATCCGGTAGACCCGGCTTCATTCCGTGTCATCGCGGATCACGCTCGCGCCGTCGCGTTCCTCCTCGCCGACGGCGTCTTCCCCTCCAACGAGGGGCGCGGCTACGTGCTGCGCCGCATACTCCGTCGAGCCGTGCGCCACGCCTGGCTCATGGGACGCACGGAGCCGCTGTTGCACCGCGTCGTGGATTCGGTGATCACGACGATGGAGCTTCCCTATCCGGAACTGGCGCAGCGCCGCCGCCACCTGCTCGACACGACCCGCGCGGAGGAGGAACGTTTCCTCTCGACGATCGGCGACGGGATGCAGCGCTTCGACCAGCTCGCGCCCGCCCTGTCGACGCAGGGATCGACGGCTCTCCGTGGCAGCATCAGTGGTGCCGATGCGTTCAGGCTGTACGACACGTTCGGCTTCCCGATCGACCTCACGGAGCTCATGGCGCGCGAGCGCGGCTATACCGTGGACATCGCGGGCTTCGAGAGTGCGCTCGAAGCGCAGCGAACGCAGTCGAGAGACGAACGCAGATCACGCAGGCAGAGCGCGCCGGGCGACGAACTCGGCGGTCTTGCCGAATGGGAGACGACACCCGCGGCTGGCAGCGCGACCGCTGTGGCGGGCACGGAAGCCGGGGCAGACGGCAAGACCGTGAGCGCCGACAGGGGCACGCCCGCTGTTCCCGCTGCTCCCGCGACTCCCGCTACTCCCGCGATTCCCGCTGCTCCCGCGACTCCCGCTGCTCCCGCGACTCCCGCGACTCCCGCGTCTGCTGTGCAGTCGTTCGTCGGATACGATGTCATCGAGATCGAGACGCAGGTCACGGCCGTGCGCCGGCTCCCCGAAGGGCGGATCGCGGTGGTTCTGCGCGAGACTCCATTCTACGCGGAATCCGGTGGTCAGACGTCCGACGTCGGCGAGATAGTGGGCGAGGGCTGGCGCGTCGACGTCGACGACGTGCGAAAGATCGAAGGGCAGGTGGCGGCGGTGGGGGACCTGGATGGAACGTTCGCCTTCAGCCGCGTGACGGCTCGCGTGCCCGGATTGCGCCGGCGCGACACGGAGCGGAATCACACCGCCACGCACCTTCTGCACGCGGCCCTGCGTCGAGTCCTGGGCGAGCACGTGCACCAGGCGGGCTCGCTGGTCGCGCCCGACAGGCTGCGCTTCGACTTCACGCACCATGGCCCGGTGGGCAAGGAGCGACTGGCGGAGATCGAAGCGCTCGTGAACGAGCAGATCTGGGCGGGGCGGACTGTCGCATTCGAGGAGATATCGTACAGGGACGCCGTCGCGCGCGGCGCGATGGCACTCTTCGGCGAGAAGTACGGCGACGTCGTACGCGTCGTAAGCATCCCTGGTTTCTCGATCGAGCTGTGCGGCGGAACGCACGTGCGCGACACGAGCCAGATCGGTCTGTTCGCCATCGTGAGCGAGAGCGGCGTGGCGGCGGGGCAGCGCCGCATCGAGGCCGTCACGGGACCGGCTGCACATGCGCTGCTGCGTGAGAGTCATCGTGCGATCACGCAACTCGCGGACACGCTGCGGATCCCCACCGGCGGTGTGCTGGCGAGGGTGGAAGCGCTGATGGATGAACGCCGCACGCTGGAGAAGCGGATCGACGAGCTTGGGCGCTCCGGATCGGGAGCGTCGGGGCCCGCCGGCGAAGCTGGCGCCCGGATGGAGCAGCTCGTGCGCGACGCCAGCCCGGTGAACGGCGCGCGCATCGTGGCTGCGCCAGTCCGCGCCGCCAACGCAAGGGAGCTGTACGCGCTCGGCGACGACCTCAGGGATCGCCTGGGAAGTGGCGTTGGCGTTCTGGCAGGATCATCGGATGGGGGAAAGAGTACGCTGGTCGTTGTCGTCACCGATGATCTGCGCGAGCGAGGCGTGCGGGCCGATGCAATCGTGAAGGAGCTCGCGGCGGTCGTGGGCGGGAAGGGCGGCGGAAAGGCGCACATGGCGCAGGCGGGGATTCCCGATCCGGCGCGCATCGACGAGCTGATCGCTCGGGCACCCGGGATCGTGCGTCCACTGCTCGAGCGCGAATAGTGCGGCGCGCCAAGCCACCCGCGCCACCCGCGCCACCCGCGCCACCGGCGCCACCGGCGCCACCGGTGCCACCCGTGACGAATCGCGCTCCACCAGCCACTCTTGGCGACTGGCTCGCGTCGCGGGAACCCGCCCCGCCGCCGGCGCTGAGCAACCGCATCAGCGGGGTGCTGGGCGACGACGTCCACCGTCCCGTGACCGAGGCAGGGATGCTCCTCGTTGCGGCCGGGGTCGACCTCTTGCAGTCGGTGTTGCACGACGGTGACCGGTCGCGCAGCACGGCGCTCGACCTGCTCACCGCGGACGCGCTCGTGACGCTGGCCTTCGAAGCCGAGGGCGCGGATCCGGCGCGCCTCGCCGGCATGGATGCGCGTGCGCGGGACGCGATGCTCCGGATATCGCGGCTTGCCGCGCAGGGCGACGAGGCAGAATGAACACGCCATTGCGCGGCTGCCTCGCCGACAACGGCGGGCTCGCCGTCCTCATAGACCCGGGTCGCACTTCGACGGCGGCGGCGCGCGAGCTCGCGCGCCGCGCGGCGGGTGAGGGCATCGCGGCCATCCTCGTAGGCGACAGCTTCGGCGATGGTGGCGACACCCGCGCCGTGGCGGCCGCGCTCCGGGACGAGGGATGCGGCATCCCCGTCGTCCAGTTCCCCGCCACCGCGGCGCAGCTCGTTCCCGGCGTGGATGCGATCCTGCTCCTGTCGCTCGTGTCGGGCCGCAACGCGCAGTATCTCATCGAGGAACATGTTCGAGCCGTCCCCTTCTTCGACGCGCACCCCGAAATCGAGGCCATCAGCACTGCCTACTGCCTGATCGACGGTGGACGCGTCACGTCGGTCGAGTCCGTGAGTCAGACGCGACCGCTGCCCGCCGACAAGCCGGAACTCGTGGCGGCGCACGTGCGGGCCGGTGCGCTCATCGGAATGCGCGCTGCCTACCTCGACGCGGGAAGCGGTGCGACACGTCCGGTTGCCGCGAAGCTCGTTGCTGCTGCGCGATCCGCCACGCCGGGACTGCTCTTCGTGGGCGGTGGCGTGTCGAGCGCGGATACCGTGCGCGCCGCGCGCGATGCGGGCGCTGACTTCGTCGTCGTCGGCACGCTGCTCGAGCGCGACAGCGCCCGCAGCGTTCGGGATCTTGCCCTTGCGGCACGGCCGTGATCGATCTGCACACGCATCTTCTGCCGGGGGTGGACGACGGTTCGCCCTCGGTGGATGCCAGCCTGCCCGTGCTCGAACGCTTCGCGAGCGATGGCGTCGAACTGCTGGTGTGTACGCCGCATCTGCGCGCGTCCGACGCTGCACGCGCACCGCATCGCGAACATTCCGCGATCCTGGCGACGCTCGTCGCCCGCGCGCCCGCGCGCCCGCGTCTCGAACTCGGGTGGGAGATCATGCTGGATGTCCCCGGGGCGGACCTCCGCGCTCCCGAGCTTGCGCTCGCCGGTTCCAGTGCTGTTCTCGTGGAGTTTCCGCGCGCCGGACTGCCGGTGGGCGCCGCCCAGGAACTCTACCGGCTGCGCATGAGCGGAATCGTACCGCTCGTCGCGCACCCCGAGCGCTATTCCGGCTGCACCGTGACGGCCGTAACGGAGTGGCGGAGGATTGGTGCGGCGATCCAGATGGATGCCGCCGGACTGCTCGGCCACCCGCCCATGGCGCTTCTCGCTCGTTCGTTTCTGGAGGCCGGCCTGGTCGACTGCATCGCGAGCGACAACCATGGTGACGCCCGTTCTCTCGCCAGCGCGCGCGACTGGCTCACGGAACTCGGCGCGATCGAGCAGGCGCGCCTGCTCACGCAGGTGAACGCCGCGCGGCTGCTCGCGAACGAGGCACCGCTACCGGTCGCGCCGGTGAGAATCCGCCGGGGCGCGCTCGGCCGTCTCAAGGAGATGCTGCTTGGCCGCAGATAACGATCGCCGGAAGAAGCCCACCGCCGGCACCGGCGCCGCGGCGGGCTCGCCGCTCACCGCAGCGCTCCGGGAGCTGGCCGCTTCTGCCACGCGTGCCGCGGACGAGCTCGGCCCCGCGATCGAACGCGCGGCGCAGATGGTACGCGACGCCGTGCAGCGCGGTGGCACGCTCTTCTTCTGCGGCAACGGCGGCAGCGCGGCCGACGCCCAGCACATGGCCACCGAGTATGTCGTGCGCTACATGCGCGACAGACGGGCTTGCGCTGCGATCGCGCTCACCACCGACACGTCGCTGCTCACGGCCGCCTCCAACGACATGGGCTTCGAGACGGTCTTCGCCCGGCAGGTGGAAGCGCTGGCGAGGCCGGGCGACCTCCTCATCATCCATTCCACCAGCGGCGAATCTCCCAACGTGCTGCGCGCCGCGCAAGCCGCGCGCGAGCGCGGCATCGCGGTGCTGGCCTTCTCGGCGGGCGACGGCGGTGCGCTGCGCACGCTCGCCGACCACGCGGTGATCGTGCCTGTCAACCGCACCGATCGCGCCCAGGAATTGCACCTGTGCATCGAGCACGCCATCTGCGAGATGGTCGAGCGGGATCTGTGACCGCATCGGCCACCACCCCGTTGTCATTCCCGCGAAAGCGGGAATGCATGCCCGAGCGGCTTGAGGGGACTCGTGCGATGACTGAGCGCCCACGATGATCTCACTGCACGGCAAACGGGCGCTCGTCACCGGCGGCTCGCGCGGCATCGGTGCCGCGACGGCGCGCCTGCTCGCAGACTGCGGCGCGAGCGTCGGGATCGGCTACCGGAACCGCGCGGATGCAGCAGCGGCGGTCGTCGGGGAGATCACCGCGCGCGGAGTGCCCGCGTTCGCGCATGCAGCGGACATCTCGACGCCGGGCGGCGCAGACTCCCTCGTCGAACGCGCCGTACGCGAGTTCGGCGGCCTGGACATCTTCGTTGGCAATGCCGGCGTCTGGCCCGCGCGCGAGACCGCGGTCTCGGAGATGGCCGACGAGCGCTGGACGCGCACGATGAAGGAGAATCTCGATTCGATCTTCTTCACGTCCCGGGCGGCGGCGCGCGCGATGGGAACGGCCCCGGGCAGGGAAGGGCGCATCGTACTGGTGACGAGCACGGCCGGCCAGCGCGGCGAAGCGATGCACGCGGACTACGCAGCGACAAAGGGAGCGATCATCTCGTTCGTGAAATCGCTCGCCATCGAACTCGCCCCGTACGGCATCACGGTGAACGGAGTCGCCCCTGGCTGGGTGGATACTGACATGTCCGCGGAGCCATATTCGGGCGATGGCAGGGCGCGGATCGCGGCGTCGATACCCGTCGGTCGCATAGCCACCGCCGAGGATGTAGCGGCGCCGATCGTCTTCCTGTGTTCATCGCAGGCGCGCCACGTGACAGGGGAGATACTCAACGTGAACGGCGGCAGTGTCCTGTGCGGATGAGCCGGGAGCACGGACAATTGCGACGGCAGAGCAACGGCGGCGCGCCAGTGATTCCCGGGCAGGCTGTCGTGCGACTCGATCCGCCCCCCGCGGTGCGTGAGATCGCGCAGCGCCTGGAGAGGGCCGGCCACGAGACGTGGTGTGTGGGCGGAGCCGTACGGGATGCTCTGCTCGGCCACGCGCACCTGGATTGGGATCTCGCTACGGCGGCCACGCCTCCCGAAGTGCTGCGGCTCTTCCGCAGAACGGTGCCCGTCGGAATCGCCTTCGGGACCGTGGGCGTCATCGCGAGTGACGGCGTGATGTACGAGGTGACGACGTTCCGCCGGGACGTGGACACCGACGGCCGGCATGCGGTGGTCGAGTTCGGCGCGTCGCTGGACGAGGATCTCGCCCGGCGCGACTTCACTATCAACGCGATCGCCTATTCGCCCAGCCGCGAGAGTCTGCACGATCCCTTCGACGGTCGCCGCGATCTCGCCGCGCGAGTCCTGCGCGCAGTGGGCGAGCCCGCGACTCGCATGGCCGAGGATCGCCTGCGGGCGCTGCGTGCGTTCCGCTTTGCCGCGCGTTTCGGGCTCGCCATCGAACCCGCCACGTGGCGCGCGATAGTCGACAGCACTCCCCACCTTGGCCGGCTTTCGGCAGAGCGTGTCCAGCAGGAGATCCAGAAGACGATGGACCAGGTGGCCCGGCCATCGGAAGCGTTCTCGTCATGGCGCGAGAGCGGTGCACTGGCCGAGTTGGTTCCGCCGCTTTCGGCGATCACCACCCCGGCGCTCCGCACGCTCGATTGCATTCCGCTCCCTCGCGGTGCCAGGCGCGACCAGCGTCGCTCCACCAGAACCACCGCGCTCTTCCTCGACGTCGCCGATGTCGACGTAGCGCGCACTCTCAAGGCACTCCGCTTCTCCAACGCCGAGACGCGCTGGATTTCGCGCCAGGTGGAGCTCTTCCACCTGCTCGGAGGCGAGATGGAGCGATCGCTGATGGCTGCCGGCCCGGGTCCCACGGACGCAGAAATACGCAGGTGGGTGGCACGGGCAGGGCGCACGCGATTCGGCCCGCTCGTTCGCCTGGCGGCGGCGCGATGGGGCGCGCTGCGCGACGCTGGCCTTCCCTCGCCGCCGGCGGTCGCGATCGCCGCGCTCTACGCGCGGGCGTTGCGCATCGCCTTCCGCGATCCCGTGGAGCTGGGCGACCTTGCCATCGATGGCGACGACCTCCGTTCCGCGGGTATTCCCGGCGGCCCGGGCCTCGGTAGTATTCTGCGGACGCTACTCGCAGAGATTCTGGATGACCCTCGCCTCAACACGCGCGACCGGCTGCTCGCCCGCGCGCGCGAGCTCGGCGACGATTCCACGGAGCGGTGATACATGGCCTTCTTTCGCGGCAGGCAGCCCGAGTTCTCGCTGGAGAAGCGATTCCGATCCGGCATCGATGGCTTCACGTTCGTGAAGGAGGGCGACCATTACGCGGCTCACGTCGTGGCCAACGCCGAACGTGTGGTCGATCTCTTTCACGCTCTGAGCGAGCACCTTCCACCAGCGGTCGACGTCGCGCTTGCCGACGAGCGGACGGGGCAGCGGTGGAAGGGCGAAGCGGTGGCCCTGCCCGATGTGCGCGAAGGTGTCGCCCGCCTCAAGGTGCTGCTCGCGGGTCACGGCGGCGTGGAGTTCGCCATCTACACCAGTGAGGATCAACTCACACTGAACGCGGCCATCGAACTGTTCATCTACGCTCGCACGGATCAGTGGCTCTACATCCTGCAGGGCAAGGGGCTGGAGGAGCGGCGCGCACTGCGTACGAAGAGCTGGAAGCTCTCGCGCCGGAAGTTTCCGCCCGCGCCCGCGCTGGTGCAGGCCGTCGTCGAGACGGCCACGCGCCTCGGCCTCGCCCTGGAGTGAGCGTGACGCCGATCGTCTATGCTCTCGTGGCGGGCGCAGCAAACGTGCTCGGTGCTGTTGCCATCACGTCGCGCGCGAGGTGGAGCGTGCGTGCGCTCGACACGATCCTGTCTGTCGCGGCCGGGTTCATGGTGTCGGTGTCGATCATCAGTCTCCTGCCGGAGGCGATCGAACGGCGCGGGAGCGAGGCGGCCGTCGTCGCGCTGCTCGGCTACCTCGTGGTGCATCTCACCCAGCATGCCCTGGTGAAGCATTTCCACTTTGGCGAGGAGACGCACGAAGTCTCGGAGGTGGTGGGTTTCTCCGCGCTCGCCGGGCTGCTGCTGCACACCTTCGTCGACGGAGTCGCGATCGCGAGCGGATTCCACGTGAGTGAGGCGCTCGGCCTGCTCGTGTTCGTCGCGATACTGCTGCACAAGTTCCCGGAGGGGCTGGCGATATCGAGTCTCTTTCTGGCCGCCGGTGCGAGCCGGCGCCGCGCGCTGGCTGCCGCTGCCGCGCTCGGAGTCGCCACGGTGGCGGGCTTTCTCGCGGCCAACACGCTGCGCCCGCTGGCGGATCACGGGCTCGCGCTCTCGGCCGGCGTGACGCTGTACGTGGCGACTTCGAATCTGGTGCCCGAGTTCCAGGCAAAGCCGGGGTGGCGCCTGCAGGCCGGCTTCTTCGCGGGTTGCGCGCTCTTCTTCGGAGCGCGGACCCTGCTGCGGCACTGAGCGGCGGGCCGGGTGGGGGGCGGGGGGGAAGTGGTGGTCGAGTTGCAGGGCCGAACGTGAGCCCGCGCGGCAGCAGTGGCGGAGGTTCAGAGGGACTTTTTTCGGCGAGCGCGGGCCCTCCGCCGCTCGCTGCACGCATGCGCCCGGTGCGCCTCGAGGAGTTCGCGGGGCAGGAGCACCTGCTCGCGCCCGGCTCGGCGCTGCGCGAGTCGATCGAGAAGGGGACCGTGGGCTCGATGATCTTCTGGGGGCCGCCCGGGAGCGGGAAGACGACGCTCGCACGTCTCATCGCGCGCTATACCGAGCGCGAGTTCGTCGCCTTTTCGGCGGTTACCGAGGGCGTGCCGCGGGTGCGCGAGATCGTTGCCCAAGCCGAGGGCCGGCGCGAACTCGGGCGCGGAACGATCCTGTTTGCAGACGAGATCCACCGCTTCAACAAGGCACAGCAGGATGCCTTCCTCCCGCACGTCGAGCGCGGAACGATCACGCTCATCGGCGCGACTACAGAGAACCCATCCTTCGAGATCAACGGCGCGCTGCTCTCGCGCGTGCGGGTGTTCGTGCTGCGCGCGCTCGACGCTGCGCATATCACGGCGATCGTCACCGCCGCCCTCGCCGACGCGGAGCGCGGGCTCGGGAAGGAGAGAATCTCGCTCGATGCCGATGCACTCGATCTCCTCGCCGGGCATGCGGATGGCGATGCAAGACGGGCGCTCACGGTGCTCGAGGCCGCTGCAGCGCACGTGGGAGCGGGCGGCCGGATCGCCGCCGCGACGGTGCGCGACGCGATGCAGATGCGCTTCGCGCGCTACGACAGGTCCGGGGAGGAGCACTACAATCTGCTGTCCGCGTTTCACAAGTCGCTGCGCGGGAGCGATGCGCAGGGCGCGCTATACTGGATGGCGCGCATGCTCGACGGTGGCGAGGACCCGATGACCATCTTCCGTCGCGCGATCGCGATGGCAGCGGAAGACATCGGGCTGGCCGATCCCAACGCGCTCCAGCTCGCCGTCGCGGCGCGTGATGCGTATCACATGCTGGGCCCGCCCGAGGGCTATCTGCCGCTCGCCGAGATGGTGATCTATCTGGCGAGTGCCCCCAAGTCGAACAGTGCAAAGGCGGCCCTCGGCGCCGCACTGGACGCCGCGCGCGAGACGCCGGCTGAGCCGGTGCCGTTGCACATCAGGAACGCGCCCACGCCGCTCATGAAGGAACTGGGCTACGGGGAAGGGTACCAGTATGCGCACGCGGTGCCGGAGGCGTACATTCCGCAGGAGTATCTGCCGGGAGTGCTCGCGGACAGGAAGTTCTACGAGCCGGGCGCGTTTGGGTTCGAGAAGGAGATCGCGAAGCGGTTGGCATGGTGGGAGGAGTTGAAGCGCAAGGCGAAGGATGAAGAATGAGAGCCGTCGTTCCCGCGAAGGTGGTGATCGATGAGGGTCGGTGCTGCCGCGGAAGCGGTGATCCATGAGAGTAATGCGTTCCCCGCGGAAGCGGTGATCGATGAGCGCCGTCATTCGTGCGGAAGCGGGAATCCATTTTCGCTTTCTCACGCAACCATGAAGCGTTGCACTCGCAACGAGGGACACATGCGCAAGATCTCCATCACATTCGCGGCCGCAATGGCTGCAACTGTTGCAGTGGGAGCATCCTGCTCCACACTGGGCCGGGCCGCCTTCGAGCAGCCCGTGGTCCAGCTCTCGGACGTCCGCTTCAACGGCGCCGGACTCACCGGAGGCTCGCTCGATGTGATTCTCAGCGTGTACAATCCGAACGAGTTCCGCCTCGATGCCACGCGGCTCACCTACAACGTGCTCGTGGATACAGCCTCCCTCGCCACCGGAACGCTGGATGGTCGCTTCACAGTGCAGGCCGACGATTCGACGACGGTTGTGGTCCCCGTGTCGTTCACGTACGCGGGCCTCGGCGCCGCCGGGCGCGAGCTCATGAATACCGGCAGCGTGAACTACAGGGTGCTGGGCGACGTGGTTGTCGCAACACCGCTCGGAAATTTCACCGTCCCCTACGACCGGACCGGGCGCTTCTCCACGCTCGGCGGCATCCGGGAATAGGGGGACGACGGCCATCGCCCGCGACCTGATTTCACTCTCTCCGCCCGCCGAGCGGGCGGTGCTGGTGGGAGCACCGATCAAGCGATCGGGCGCGAAGCTCGTGCTGGAGGAGCATCTGGAGGAGCTCGAGCGGCTGGCGGATACGGCGGGCGCCGCAGTGGTGGCCCAGGTGACGCAGCAGATCGACCGGCCGAACCCTGCGACGTATCTCGGCCGCGGCAAGGTGGACGAGCTGCGCGACGCGATCGCCGACACCGGCGCGTCGATCGTGATCTTCGACGACGAGCTGAGCCCGGCGCAGGGAAAGAATCTCGAGGACGAACTGGGAAAGCGCGTGATCGACCGCGCCGAGCTGATCCTGGACATCTTCGCGACGCGCGCGCGCTCGAGCGAGGCGAAGATGCAGGTGGAGCTGGCGCAGCTCGAGTATTCGCTGCCACGTCTCACGCGCATGTGGACACACCTCGAGAAGTTCCGCGGCGGCATTGGCGTGCGCGGCCCGGGGGAGACGCAGCTCGAGACAGACCGGCGTCTCGTGAGCAACCGCATCAAGCTGCTCAAGGAGCGGCTGGGCGACGTGGAGCGCTCCCGCGAGGTGCAGCGGGGCTCGCGCCGCTCGACCTTTCGTGCAGCCCTCGTCGGGTACACGAACGCAGGCAAGTCGTCGGTGCTGCGCGCGCTCTCCGGCGCGAGTGACGTGTTCGTGGAGGACCGGCTGTTCGCGACGCTGGACCCGCTCACGCGCGAGGTGGAGCTGGCAGACGGCTACGGGATTCTGGTGACGGACACTGTGGGCTTCATCCGCAAGCTGCCGCACCATCTGGTGGCCTCGTTCCGCGCGACGCTGGAGGAGACGCGGGACTCCGATCTTCTACTGCATGTCATCGACGCGAGCCATGCGGCGTGGGAGGAGCAGCGCATGGTTGTCAACCAGGTGCTGGCCGAGCTCGGCGTGGGCGAGAAGCCGATGCTGCACGTCTTCAACAAGACAGACCTCCTGGACGGCGCCGCGGCGCTCGCTGTGCGCGATCGGGTGAACAACTTGTTGCCCGACTCCGTGTTCGTGTCGGCCGTGGATGCCGGCGGTGCCGATGGCGCTCTGCACGGTGCTCCGGACAGCGGGGAAAGGGCGGGCGGATTGGAACCGCTCAGGCGGGCGCTGCTGGCCCGCGTGCGCGCGCTGCGGCCGGTGGCGCAGATCAGGTTGCCGGCGGGAGACGGAAAGCTCCTGGCCGAGATCTATCGGGCGGGCGAGGTTCTGGAGCGGCGGAGCGAGGGTGACGGGGAGACGCTGGTGCTCACTGCGCGTGTGGACCCGGAGCTGCTGGGGCGGCTGGTGGGGCGGGGGGTGGAGGTGAACGGGGGCGGTGAATATAATGTGAAGCATGGTCCCGGTAGCGATTGATTCTGGCAACGGGTGAAGACTATTGACGGCGGCGTCCTCGGTTTCGGTTGTGGGCACGCGGCTGGAAGGGAGCGGCGATATCGGGGTGACGATTCCTGCGCCGGTGCCCCGGGGTGTCGTACTCCCCACGAAGGCACGCCGCCCCCGGGCCCGACGACGCGGACACGGTCAACAGCGTATCGCATCCTCAAGCGCCTCGTGATTCTCGACTTCGCGCGACCGTGGATTTCGCGGTCGCTAGCCACCAACCCACGTCTCGCTCGTTCATACCGCAGGTCGAGGCGAATGCTCAGGCGGGCTCGCGACATTCCCCGATCGGTTCGGAATTGCGGTGTCCGCTGCGTCGCCGCATACTCGTACAAGCATCTTGCGGCGACTGTCGGGTCCGTTCTCTGGCCCAGGTCAATGCCGTATGCCTATGCTCTCAGGTCGCCGCACGCCATGTTCCCGCTCTTGTGTCGCGCGCGCACGAGCGATCGTGACGTCTTCAGGCAAATATTTCTGGAACGAGAGTATTCCTGTCTGGATGGACTGGCGGATGCGCGTACGATCGTCGACTGCGGTGCGAACGTGGGCTATTCTTCTGCCTACTTCCTGAGCCGGTACCCGCGTTCGCGAGTTATCGCGGTGGAACCCGATCCGCGGAACTTTGCGTGGCTCCAACGGAATCTGGAGCCCTACGGCGATCGCGTGTCTTTACGATGCTCGGCGATCTGGCGGGAATCGGCTGCACTCGCGGTGGCACCGGGCGAGTTCGGCGACGGACGCGAATGGGCGACCCAGGTTCGGCCAGCCCGTCCGGGCGAGGTCGCAACCATTCAGGCGTTGACCATCGGGGACGTCCTGGATGACGTTGGCTGCGAGAGGATTGATATACTCAAGATCGATATCGAGGGAGCGGAGGCAGAGGTTTTCCGAGGCGATGTTAGCGCCTGGCTCGGGCGCGTGAACAACCTCGTCATAGAGCTGCACGGTGACGAATGTCGCCGCATGTTCTTCGCAGCGATTTCGGAGCGGGAGTTCGAGATATCGAGGTCGGGTGAGTTGACGGTTTGCCGGCGGAGATCGAGAATCGACTGAACTGCGACGGAAGCCAGGGGTTCCGCGAGTGGGCGTGACCGTTGTCATGCGACCAGTTCTGGCAGTGTCTCCAGATCAGCCTTGGCGTCTGGGAGAATCCTTGAACGGGCTCACGCGCACGGTTAACGTTCGAGTACGGCGGTCGCCTGCGCGCATCGGGGGGACGCGCTGACTGCCACGACACCAACACGAGCACGACGTCATGGGCGCCTACGAATCGCTGATGCAGAAGATCGCCCGCCAGGACATCGTGTGCGGCGTGATCGGGCTCGGCTATGTCGGACTGCCACTCTCGGTAGAGATGGGGGAGGCTGGCCTCACGGTGATCGGGTTCGAGAAGTCGGAACGCGTCGCCGAACTTGTAAACCGCGGCCAGAGCCACATCGAGGACGTTGAGGGCGATCGCGTGGCCGCGCTCCGCCGGACGGGCCGGCTCGAGGCGACGCTCGATGCTTCGCGGCTGGCCGAGTGCGATGTCATCTGCATCTGCGTCCCTACGCCGCTGGGGAAGACAAAGGATCCGGACATGACCTTCGTTCTCTCGGCGACCACCGCGGTGGCCGCCGCGCTCCGACCGGGCCAGATCATCGTGCTCGAGTCCACGACGTATCCGGGAACGACGCGCGAACTCATGCTGCCCGTGCTGGAGAACAGGGGCCTGACCGTTGGTGAGGATTTCTTTCTCTGCTTCTCGCCCGAGCGCGTTGATCCGGGCAATCCCACGTGGCACACGAAGAATACTCCCAAGGTGTTCGGGGGCATGACGCCGCGCTGCACGGAGCTGGGGGTGGCCGTGTACGAAATCTTCATCGACCATGTTGTGCCGGTGAGTTCACCCGAAGCCGCCGAACTCACCAAGCTGCTCGAGAATACTTTCCGGATGATCAACATCGGGCTCGCCAACGAGATGGCGCAGGTGTGCGACAAGCTTGGCGTCAATGTGTGGGAGGTGATCGACGCCGCGGCCACGAAGCCCTTCGGCTTCATGAAGTTCACGCCTGGCCCGGGCCTTGGCGGTCACTGCATTCCGCTGGATCCGCACTATCTCGCGTGGAAGATGCGCACGCTCGCCTACAGGACGCGCATGATCGAGCTCGCCGGCGAGATCAACACCGAGATGCCTGCCTTCTGGGTGAGGAAAGTGCAGGATGCACTCAACTCCGTCGAGAAGCCGCTCAAGGGCGCGAGAGTGCTCGTGCTCGGCGTAGCGTACAAGCGCGACATCGACGATCTCCGCGAGTCGCCCGGGCTGGAGATATTGCATCAGCTCAGGCTCAAGGGGGCAATCGTATCCTACCACGACCCCTACTGCCCGGAGATAGTCGCCGATGACCACACACCGGCCGGCGCCGTTGGACGTTCGATCGATCTGACGGATGACGTGCTGCGCGACGCGGACGTGGTCATGATCGTCACGGACCATTCGGCCGTGGATTATGAGCGCGTTGGCCGGCTGTCGCGGCTGATCATCGACACGCGCAACGCGATGGGCCGGCACGCGGGGCGCGACGGGCAACCGACCCGGCGCGCCGTGGGCGAGGCCGCTCTTGCATGAGGCGCGCGCACATGGCGCCATGGCATGACGCGCTCTTGATCGTTTCCTGGTTGACCGTTTCCTGAAGATGACCGAATCGCGCATCTACCTTTCTGTGCCGCACATGGGCACGGCGGAGGAGCGGTTCGTGGCGGAGGCGTTCCGCTCCAACTGGCTGTCGTCGGTGGGACCGAACATCGACGCATTCGAAGGCGAGATGGCGGAGCGCCTTGGGCAGGGCGTTAGCACCCTTGCCGTCACGAGTGGGACAGCGGCCCTGCATCTCGTGCTCCGTGCGATCGGCGTAGGTCCGGGCGACACCGTCGCCGTGTCGACTCTGACGTTCGCGGCGTCGGTGTATCCGATCCTGTATCTGGGCGCGCGACCCATCTTCGTGGACAGCGAGCCGGTATCCGGCAACATCGACCCCGCCCTCGTCGCAGAACTCTTCCGCGATGCCGCGGCTCGGCATGCTCTGCCGAAGGCGCTCATAGCGGTGCACCTGTACGGCCAGCACGCCGACATCGACGCACTCGCCGCGCTGTGCAATGAATACGGAGTCGTTCTGGTCGAGGACGCAGCGGAGTCGCTGGGATCGACGTATCGCGGGCGCCAGACCGCGACCACGGCGGCCTACTCGATCCTGAGCTTCAACGGCAACAAGATCATCACGACTACAGGCGGCGGGATGGTGGTCGCGAAGGATCCGCTGGAGATCGCGCGGATGCGGAAGTGGGCGACGCAGGCGCGCGAGCCGGCGATCGAGTACCTGCACGCGGAGCTCGGCTACAACTACCGCATGAGCAACGTGCTCGCGGGGATCGGGCGCGGACAGTTGCGCGTGCTGGACGAGAGGGTGGCGGCGCGGCGAGCGGTCTTCGAGCGCTACCGCGAAGCGCTCGGCGGCATTGATGGTGTATCATTCCAGGAGGAGGCGCCGCAGGGCACTCACACGCGCTGGCTGACTGTCATGTACATTGATCCGGTGGCCGCAGCCGCCACCGGCGCGTCCGTGGTCGCGTCGCTCAGCCGTCAGAACATCGAAGCTCGGCCTGTCTGGCGCCCCATGCACATGCAGCCATTGTTTGCGGGCGCCGAAGCGATCGGCGGTGGCGTAGCGGAGCGTCTGTATTTCGCGGGGATCTGCCTGCCGTCGTCTTCATCGCTGGACGAAGATGACCAGGATCGTGTGATCCAGGCTGTGCGGCAGGCTCTGCGGGTTGGCGCCGCGGCGACCCGGTGAGGCGCGCAGCAGCTATCCCCAATGACGAGGTCGAGTTGATGCACCAGGCCGTGGCGGCTGTAGTGGTCACGTACAATCGAAGGGTCGTCCTGCGGGAGACCTTGCGTGCTGTGCTATCCCAGACCAGGCCGCCGGATGAGGTCGTTGTCGTTGACAACGGTCGAGCCGATGGAAGCGACGATATGGTGCGACATGAGTTCCCCGGCGTCGTTTACCTTCCAATGTCTGACAACCTTGGCTATGCGGCCGGCCTGGCGGCGGGCATGCGCCACGTAATTGACCGCCACGAGTTCATCTGGCTGCTCGATGACGACAGCCGGCCCGCACCCCCTGCACTCGAGCGTTGTCTTGGCGTCATGGGTGAGATCGATAGGGTTGGTGTGGTTGGACTGAGCGGCGGCACGCTGGTGTGGGGTATTCCGGATCACGACGATCCCGGCAGGCTCTTCACTCTCGCGAGCGGCCGTTCGGCATCTGAGGCGCATTTTTCCCTTGTCGACGGTGCTCTCGTCTCCGCCAAGGCGGCTCGTGAGGTCGGCTATCCAAGAGAGGATTTCTTTCTCATGATGGAGGATGTCGAATATACCGGCCGGCTCTGGCGGGCGGGGTGGAAGGTGATTCTGCTGGACGAAGATCTCATCGATCGTGGCCACATGGGTTCCATGGCGCCGCTGCGGCACTACTACTCGGCACGGAATCACCTCGTCATGGCTCTGCAGCATCGTTCCGCCAGAGAGCTTGTTGGGTGGGCGTATCGACAGGCAAAGTACATCGTGGCCGCAACCCTTTTTTCGGACCAGAAAGCCGAGCGGATTCAGTATCGTCTGCGGGGGGCGTGGGACGGCGCCCGCCGGCGGATGGGACGGACACACGATCAGTAGGCACGCCAGTCGCGCGTACGCCTACCGGCGCCGCTGGAGAGCGCGTGCGGGATTGCCGACCACGGTTACGCCGTCTTCCACATCGGCGAGCACGACGGCCCCGGCGCCGACCGTCGCGCGTGCTCCGATTACAACGCCCGGCAGAACGACGGCACCGGCGCCGATCCAGCTCCGGGGACCAGCGGCGACGCCACCCGTGAGGACAGCTCCGGGCGAGACATGAGCACCGTCGCCGATCGTGCAATCGTGTTCCACGATCGCGCCCGAGTTGATGATCACCGCGCGACCGAGGCGAGCTCCGGCGTTGACCGTCGCGTTGGGGAACACGACGGAGCCGGCGCCGATGTCGACCCCGCTGCCGACCGATGCCGATGGATGAACAAGCGTCACCAGCACCGCGCTCGGCACGCCGTCCACCGGCACCGCCGCCGCCGCCGCCGCGAGGCGGGCTGCGTTGTCCCCGATTCCGAGCGCGATCAGAGTGGTGCGATCGCCTGCGCGCACCCGCTCCCTGAAGTCGACCAGTGCGCGCTCCTCGAGCTGCGTCATGGTCGCACCGAACGCGTCGACAGGGTGTCCCAGTCTGGCCGCATCCCGATCGATGTACCCACTCACACTGTAGCCCAGCGCCCGAGCCAGGTCGGCGACAACTCGACCGTGGCCTCCGGCTCCCCACACGAGGATCGTGCCCTCAGGATCCACGGAAGCGCTCCATCGTCTCATGTCCCTCGTAGGCGATCCCCTCACGGTGAATGACCTTCCGGATGGTCATGAGCAGGATCCTGAGGTCGAGCAGCATGCTGCGATTGTCGACGTACCATACGTCGTACGCGAACTTCTTCTCCCACGTCAGCGCGTTGCGTCCGTTCACCTGCGCCCATCCGGTAATCCCGGGGCGCACTTCGTGCCGCCTCCCCTGAAGCTTCGTATACAGTGGCAGGTACTCCGTGAGCAGAGGGCGCGGCCCCACAAGGCTCATGTCGCCTCGGAGAACATTCCACAGTCCGGGCAACTCGTCGAGGCTGGTGCTCCTGAGAAAGCGTCCAAGCGGCGTGAGCCGTGCTCCGTCGGGCAGCGGAACGCCGGCATCATCGCGAGCGTGCAGCATTGTCCTGAACTTGAGCATCGTGAACGGGCGCCCGTGCAGCCCCGGGCGCTGCTGGCGGAAGAGGATGGGCGACCCCATGGAGACGCGGACGCGGAGCGCGACGACGGCAAGGAATGGGGAAAGAATCGCGAGGCCGGCAGCGGAGACAATGATGTCGAGCGTCCGTTTCGCGCCGTCGTTCACCGCGTGGCCTCTCCTGCACCGTCTGCCGCGCGCGGCCGTGCGGTTGCGATCACGAACCCCGGTGCCTGGCCGCGCAGGAGTCGCAGGTACTCCGCATGTATCGCCTCCCAGATCGCCTCGCGGCGGAAATGCGTCAGGACCCTTGCTCGGCCGGCGGCGCCGTGCTGTCTTCGCAGTCCCGCATCCCGCGCGTACCGCCATATCGCGTCCGCGAGTGAGTCGGCATCTCGCGGCGGCACGAGCAGCCCGGTTACGCCGTCCTCGATCGCGTCGATGCAACCCGGCACTCGCGTAGCCACAACCGGCAGGCCCATCGCCGCTGCCTCGAGCGGGACGTTGGGGAATCCCTCCCGGTAGGTGGGGAGCACCGCGAGATCCATTGCCGCGTACAGCGGCGGCGTGTTCCAGTCCATGCCGGCGAGATGCACGCGCGCATCTGCTTCCAGATCTGCGCGAATCCCGGGCGGGACCGGGTCCTGCGGCTCGAAGGGGCCCACGAGCAGCAGATGCATACCCGGTAGTTCGGTTCGGAGCGCGCGCCAGGCTGCATGCAATTCCACGAGTCCCTTGTCTCGCACCAGGCGCCCGACAAAGCCGATCACCACTGCATCGCGCGGTATCGCGAGCCGATCGCGCGTGGCGTCCCTCACGTCGTGCCCGACCCGAGCCGGATCATATTTCCCGGTCGCGTCCACGCCATTTCCGCTCCCGCCGAGCAGCACGCGGATCTTGTCGGGCGGGCAGATGCGATCCGATACTGCGATCTCGCGCACCGAGTGGCTCACGCAGATGACGCTGTGGGCGAGGCGACAGGAAACCGACTCCGTGAGGCGCAGCAGCCGCCGCTTCATTCCGGCGGCGCCCATCATCGGAAGGCCGCGCATGTGGTAGACCCGCACCGGCGTGCGCGCGAGAGCGGACGCGATCATGCCGAGGAGGCCGCCCTTGGGAGTGTGCGCGTGCACGATGTCCGGCCGGATGCGTCGGATCACACGCCAGATCCGCACGATCGCCACGACATCGCTGCCGGGCGTGATCCGCCGCGGCATGTCGACGGCATGCACCTGCACGTGTTCCTCCGAGCCGAACGCAGCCAGGTCAGGGCCGGGCGAAGACATTGCGTGCACCTGTATCCCACGCTCTTTCATGTACCCGACCTGACCGCGGAGAAATGTCAGCGACATGGGAATCGTGGTGATATGGAGGAGCCTCGCCTGTCGCATCAGGCGATCGAGCGCAACGCGCCATCGCGCGAGGCGGCAGCAGCTACGCCCCGCCACTCCTGCAGCCACGACTGGAACATGAGTACGTCCCACAGGTGATACTGCCAGCTCCGCCGCCCTTCCAGGTGCTCGCGCCACACTGCGCGCACTCGTCCGGCATCGAGGAATCCTTCCTGTCTCAGCCGGCGCTCGTCGATCAGGGCTTCCGCCCAGCCGCGGAGCGGGCCGCGCAGCCACGCATCGAGCGGGACGCCGAAGCCGGTCTTCGGGCGGTCGATGAGTTCGCGCGGAACGTATCTGTCGAGCACCCGGCGGAGAAGCCATTTCCCCTGTCCATCCCTGATCTTCATCGACAGCGGGATCCGCCACGCGAGCTCGACCACCCGATGGTCGAGAAGTGGAACGCGTGCCTCCAGGCTGACAGCCATGCTGGCCCGATCGACCTTCGTGAGCACGTCATCCGGAAGGTAGCTCACGAGATCCATGTACATCATCTGCGTCGTGAGGCCGCCCAGCGAGCCGCGCTTGCCGATGCCGCGCATGGGTGACTCGGGCTCACGCGCGCCGAGCACCAGTGATTCGGGATCGGACCAGTGGGATGTGAACTGCTGGTACATTGCCGCCGGCGTGGATGCGCCGAGTACATCGGCGAGCTTGCCGAGCTTGTAGCCGGGCATGCGATGCTTGAACGTGCCGGGTAGTACCGGTCCGAGGCGAGCGAAGAGTGAGTCCCACGTTGCCGGTGCGATCGCGCCGATCGCGCGCGCGCCGGCGATGCGAGCGCTCTCCGGAACGCGTCTGGCCAGCGACCAGATCCGCTGACCCCATACGTGCCTGTTGTACCCTCCGAACAGCTCGTCGCCGCCGTCACCCGAGAGCGCTACGGTGACGTGCCGCCGTGCGAGCTGCGACACGAGATACGTCGGAATCTGGGACGAGTCCGCGAACGGTTCGTCGAACATCGCCGGAAGCCTGGGGATGACGGCGAGTGCATCATCCGCCGTGACGTAGAGCTCCGTGTGGTGAGTACCAAGGTGCTGCGCGACGAGCTTCGCGTGCTGCGCCTCGTCGTACCCTGCGTCGGGCGATCCGATCGAAAAGGTGCGCACCGGGCGCGTGCTCTGCGCCTGCATGAGTGCGACGACGAGGGATGAGTCGATGCCGCCGGAGAGGAAGGCGCCGAGCGGCACATCCGCGATCATGCGCAGGTCGACCGCGTCGCGCAGGAGCCGGTCCAGTTCTTCCGCGGCTTCCTCATCGCTGCCCTCGAACGGGTTCGCGAGCCCGGCCTCGGCTACCGCGCGTGCAGACCAGAAGGGCCGTGCATCCGCCGCCCGATCGTTCGGCGACCGGATGGTGAGTATCGTGCCCGGTAGCAGCTTGCGTGCGTTCATGAAGATTGCATGCGGCGCTGGCACGCAGTTGTAGCGCATGAACAGCGCGAGGGCGTTGCGATCAATCTCGGCTTCGAAATCCGGGTGCGCGTGGAATGCCTTCAGCTCGGAGCCGAAGAGAAAGACCCCGCGCGTCCAGCCGTAATAGAGCGGCTTTATACCGACGCGGTCGCGCACGAGGTGCAGCTCCCGCCGCTCGCGGTCCCAGAGCGCGAAGGCGAACATCCCGACGAACCGCTCGACCGCCCTGTCGAGCCCCCACTGCTGGATGGCGGCGAGAATGACCTCGGTATCGGAGTGACCGCGGAAGTCCGTATGCGGCTCGAGCTCGCGGCGCAGCGCCTGGAAGTTGTATATCTCGCCGTTGAACACGATGACGTAACGTCCGCCGGTCGAATGCATGGGTTGATGGCCGTGCGGGGAGAGGTCCAGGATGGCGAGTCGCCGGTGGCCGAGTGCGATCCGTGCCTCGGCATCGCTCCAACTGCCGTCGCTGTCGGGCCCGCGATAGCTGATGGCACGCGCCATCCCGCGCGCGATCGCCTCGTGGCCACCGGGCTCGGACCCACCACCCCAGAACCCCGTTATTCCGCACATCGTTCTTTGGAGTCCAATACTGCTCCGCAGTTAAGCTCGCCGCGCACATGATGCATCGCCGGCGCCGGCCACGGATGTGATCTCGCGCGCCATGCCGGCGACTTCACCCATGGTAAGCGAGAGCATCCCGTAACGGCTGCGGCATACGGCAACTTCATCGAGGATGGATCGTAGAAAGGCGAGGTTCTCATCCTGGTAAACGCCGAAGTTGTGCGGGTGCCACCAGAGATGAAAGATACGTCCTTCCCGCGCCGCGCGGTGAATACTCGAGCGGATTCGGTATGCGCGAAGGGGCTCCGCAGCTCGCAGCGTGGGGCGACAGGGGCGGAGGAAGCGGCTCGCACGGACATTTGCCAGACCGTTCGGTTGCAGGACCTCGTCCCACGCCTGTGTGTTCGCTCCGGTGAATGGTGCGTAGGCATCGGCCAGGCGTGCCGCGCGCCTGGCCACCCCGGCGCTCTGCTCGGAGCTTTCGAAGCGCCACATCCATGACGTCGGATTGCCTCGGTAACAGGTGATCCCGTTTTCCAGGAGGACGGCGTCGTAGTCCGCGCGGTGCTGGTTGCGTGGGAAGACGATGGACCGGAGTTCGATTCCGTCCCTCGCCGCTATCGCACGCGCAGCTTCGATGTCCGCACGGAATTCCTCGACCGACTGGCCCGGCTCGCCGCAGTAATAGTGCGAGAAGGTGTGTGTGGCGATCTCCTGTCGCGGCGTGCGCGAGATATCGGCAATGAGTGAAGGCGCGAAGTGCAGGGGGTCGTCCTGCTCGCCGGTGCCAGTCGGTTCCGTGAAGGGGTCGAGCACTGCGTCCCGGTACGCCGGTCGCGCCACGGGGTTGAAGGTGTCGAGCTCGGCGCGCGTACGTGCGAAGAG
>JBOHTO010000154.1:0-7959 GCA_050733695.1 Gemmatimonadaceae bacterium
GGCCGCCGCCGAGGCCGCCGCCGAGGCCGCCGCTGACATGTGGCAGCCGAAGGTCGTGCTCCGCGATGGCTGACGCCCGACGTCCTCTGCCCGAAGAGTCGGGGCTTCCGCCCGATATCACCGGTACCGTTGTGACCGTCGGAACGTTCGACGGCGTGCACCTTGGCCACCAGGACGTGCTGCGCCGCCTTCGGGAACGCGGGCGCGAGACGGGGCTGAGGAGCGTGCTGGTAACCTTCGAACCGCACCCGCTGGAGGTCGTGAATCCGGCGGCCGCACCGCAGCTTCTCACCACGCGCGACGAGAAGATCGAGGTTCTCGCCGAAACGGGCCTCGACTACGCAGCCGTTTTGCCCTTCACGGAGAGACTCCGGCGCTACACACCGGAGGAATTCGTGGACAGCGTGCTGCTGCGTCGCATGCGGATGCGGGAGCTTCTCATCGGATTCGACCACGGTTTCGGACGCGAGCGCGAGGGGAGCGCCGATGCGTTGCTCGCGATCGGCGCCCGCCGCGACTTTCGTGTGGATGTCATTCCGCCGGTCACTGCGGGCGACGTTCTTCCCGTCTCCTCGACATCCATCCGGCGGGCTGTTGCGGGAGGCGACCTGAATCGCGCGGCCACGGGTCTCGGGCGCCCTTACTCGATCGGCGGCAGAGTCATCGAGGGAGCGCGTCGCGGTCGTCTGCTCGGCTTCCCCACGATCAATGTCGAGCTACCACCGCCACGCAAGCTGCTGCCGCCCGACGGCGTGTACGCGGTCCGGGCGCAGACGCCGCTCGGCACATTCGCGGGGATGATGAATCTCGGAGGGCGTCCCACATTCGGCGATGGGGCGCGGTCGCTCGAGATTCACCTTTTCGATGCGGAAGGAACGCTCTACGGGGCTCACGTCCGGATCGAGCTCGTGCAGCGACTGCGCGACACGGTTCGTTTCGAGAGTGCGGCCGCCCTCACAGCGCAGCTCGAGCGTGACGCCGCTGCTGCGCGTTCCGCGTTGACTCCCGACCGGCCCACCGGTAACCTTGATAGCTGAACGCGAATCCTATTACCCTCGGTAAATCCTCCCATGTCCAACCTGAAGTACCGCGTTGGTGCAATAGTGGCGCTGACGCTGCTCGCGCTCTGGACACTGTTCCCCCGGCAGGTTGTGGAGCGGGTGCGCTCGCCCGATGGTGTGCTCACGTATGACACGCTTCAGCGCGTGCCGCTCAAGCGTGGTCTCGATCTCCAGGGCGGGATGCATCTCGCGCTCGAAGTCGATGAATCGAAGGGCGTGGTGGCCAACGAATCGGAGGCGCTCGACCTGGCGCTCACGGTGGTGCGCACGCGCATCGATGAGTTCGGTGTCGCCGAGCCGATCGTGCAGAAGGTCGGCGACGACCGGATAATCGTGGAGCTCCCGGGCATCGACGACCAGGAGCGCGCGGTCCAGATCGTTCAGAAGTCCGCCTTCCTCCAGTTCCAGATCGTGGACGAGTCCCAGGCGCTGGAGCGCGCGCTGCCCCGCATCGACCAGATTGTTCGCGACGCTGGCCTCGCCGTGGCCGGCGCGGGAGACGAGGCAGGTGGAGGGCTGGAGCCGGCAGGAGGGATCCAGGATCTCTTCACCCCGCGCGGCGACAGCGCCGTGGCAGACTCGACGGCGGCCGACAGCGCACCGGGCATGGCTACGATCGGGCCCTTCTCCCGCCTGCTGCAGCAGGGACAGATGGTCGGACAGTATTTCGTGACCGAGGACAACGTGCCGCTGGCTCAGCGCTACATCGCGCTTCCGGCGGTGCAGGCCGTGATTCCGCCGGGCAAGGTGCTGCGCTGGGCGGCGGACACCACGATTCTCGGTGGCGAACCCTACCGCGCCCTGTATGTGCTGGACGCACGGCCGATCATCACCGGCGATTTTCTTGTCGACGCACGCCCGAACACCAGCCCCACGGAAGGCACGCTCGTGATCTTCGAACTCAACAACGCCGGCGGGCGGCGATTCCAGGCGGAGACGGCGCGTCACATACAGGACTTCATGGCCATCGTGCTCGATGACCATGTGATGGGCGTACCGCCGGTGATCCAGGGCGCGATCGGAACGCGCGGGCAGATCACCATGGGCGGTCGCGATCTCCAGGCGGCACAGGATCTCGCTCTCGTGCTTCGCGCGGGCGCGCTGCCCGTCCCGCTCAGGGTGGTCGAAGTGCGGCAGATCGGTGCGAGCCTCGGCAAGGACTCCGTGCGGCAAGGACTGCGGGCTGGCGTCATCGCGGTCGCGCTCGTCGTCGTGATCATGCTCGTGTACTACCGATTCGCCGGACTGCTCGCCGTGGCGGGGCTCGGACTGTATGTGCTGTATACCATGGGCGCGCTCGCGTTCTTTGAGGCCGTGCTCACGCTTCCGGGGCTCGCGGGTTTCGTCCTCTCGGTGGGCATCGCCGTGGACGCGAACGTGCTGATCTTCGAACGGATCCGTGAGGAGCTCGATCAGGGGAAGACGGTGCGCACCGCCATCGACGAGGGCTTCCGACACGCCATGAGCGCGATCATCGACTCCAACGTGACGACGGCGCTCACGGCCGCGGTACTCTATCAGTACGGCACCGGGCCGGTGCGCGGATTCGCCGTCACGCTGCTCGCGGGCATAGCGGCATCCATGATCACGGCCATCTTCGTGGTCAGGACATTCTTCCTCCTGTGGCTCAACCGCTCGCGCGGCGCCCGCACACTGAGCATCTGATGCTGCGTATCCTCCACGGCACCCATTTCGACTTCATCAGGTACTGGCGCATCGCGGCCAGCGTCACCGCGGTCTTCATCGCCGTGGGTATCGCCTCTTTCGTGCTCACTGGCTCCGTACGGTACAGCATCGAGTTCACCGGTGGTACGCTCATGCAGCTCGAGTTCGACGAGGCGCCCAGCGTCGCCGACCTCCGATCGACGCTCGCGGGCGCGGGCGTCGATGGCGCCGAGATCCAGACATTCGGCTCCAGCCGCGAGTTCACGGTGCGGGCCCGGGAGAGCGAGCAGGTGGCTGAGCAGGCAGCGTCCGGTGCGGAATCCGTTTCACGCCGCATCGAACAGGCGCTGCAGGCGCGCTATGGCGCGGACGCGGTGACGGTGGTGAGAACCGAGGCCGTCGGGCCGCGAGTGGGCGACGAGTTGCGGCGCAATGCGATCATCGCCGTGATCCTCTCGTTTGGCGTCACGCTGGCGTATCTCGCCTTTCGCTTCGAGTGGCGCTTCGGCGTGGCGGCAGTGCTGGCGACCGCGCACGACCTTGTCGCAACCCTGGCGTTCGTCAAGCTCATGGACATCGAGGTATCGCTCACCGTCGTAGCGGGCCTCCTGACAGTGATCGGCTACTCGCTCAACGATACGATCATCATCTTCGACCGTGTGCGCGAGAATCTGCACAAGAAGCGCAAGGAGTCGCTTTACGATACCGTGAACCGGTCGATCAACGAAACCGTTCCGCGCGCCGTCATGACGCACGGGACGACGCTCGCGGCGACCGTCGCGCTTCTCGTTTTCGCCGGTCCGGTGATCCGGCCGTTCGCATGGGTGATGACCTTCGGGATCTTTACCGGGACCTTTAGCTCCATTTACGTGGCGGGCCCCCTGCTGCTCTGGATCGAACGAAAATGGCCACGACAGGTCGGCGATACCAAGGGCATCGTCTCCGCATCCGCTGCGAGAAGCGAGGCCCGCCGCCAGCGGCCAGCCTGACGGCCGCTCGCTGCCCGAAGGACGGTCATTCCCGCCACCTTCTGTCATTCCCGCGAAGGCGGGAATCCGTATGTGCGGCTTGGGTCGCCATTCCCGCGAAAGCGGGAATCCATGCGTGAGGCGCCGGTTTGTCATTCCCGCGAGAGCGGGAACCCACGTGTGAGGTGCGCCCACTGCGGTTCGTAGACAGTCACGCCCACCTCGCCGATCCCGCGTTCAACGCCGATGTGGACGCCGTGCTCGAACGGGCGCGCGCCGCGGGAGCGCGGGCCGTGATCTGCATTGGCGAGTCGCGACCCGCCAGTACCCGGGAATCCGGAACGGGATCGGTCAACGACCGAGCGACCCTGCTGGCCGGGAGGTATCCGGGGTTCGTTCATGCCACGGCGGGCGTGCATCCGCATGATGCCGCCGCATTCGACCGGAGCGCCGACCCCGATCGGATAAGGGCACTGATCGCGGGGGGCGCAGTTGCCGTGGGGGAATGCGGCCTGGATTACCACTACAACAACTCGCCGCGCGACGCGCAGCGTCTGGCGTTCGAGCTTCAGGTCGCGTTGGCGCGGGAGGCAGCGCTTCCCATCATCGTGCACACCCGAGACGCCGAGGACGACACTCGCGCCATCGTCGCCGAAGCCGGTGAGGACGGCGTCGCTGGTGTTCTGCACTGCTTCACCGGTTCCATCAAGCTCGCGGGGGCAGCACTCGCTGCCGGTTGGTACATCTCCTTCAGCGGAATCGTGACGTTCCGGAGCTGGGGCAATGACGACGTCGTCCGGCTCGTTCCGGCCGACCGCCTGCTCGCGGAGTCCGACTCGCCGTATCTCGCGCCCGTACCGCGGCGTGGGAAGCGCAACGAACCGTCTCTCGTTCCGCTCACGATCGAACGCATGGCTGCCGTGCGCGGTGAGAGCGCCGAGCTTCTCGCGCGCCAGACCACGGACAATGCCTGCCGCCTGTTCGGGCTGGCGGACGGTGCGGGCGCATGAGTACTATCCCCGCGCGCCGCGCGCTGACCAAGGGACCGCACGAGAAGGGGGAGAACCTGGCGACCGTACCGACCGACATAGAGATCGCGCAGCGCGCCCGGCTCCGCCCCATAACCGATGTCGCGGCGGAGCTGGGCATCGGCGCAGACGAGATCGACCAGTACGGCCGCTACAAGGCCAAGCTCCCGCTCGACGCCGCAGCCCGCCCGGTGCGCGGGCGCCTTGTGCTCGTAACGGGGATCAATCCCACAGCGGCGGGCGAGGGCAAGAGCACGGTCACCGTCGGCGTCACGCAGGCACTGCGACGACTCGGCCGCAGCGCCGTTCCGTGCATCCGCGAGCCGAGTCTTGGCCCGGTATTCGGCATGAAGGGCGGCGCGGCGGGCGGTGGATACTCGCAGGTCGTTCCCATGGAGGACATAAACCTCCACTTCACGGGCGACTTCCACGCGATCTCGAGCGCGCACGCCTTGTTGTCGGCGCTGCTCGACAACCATCTGCACCAGGGCAACGAGCTCCGCATCGACCCGCGCCGCATCACCTGGCCGCGCACGATCGACATGAACGATCGCGCTCTGCGTGACTGTGTGATAGGCCTGGGCGGCCCGGGTAACGGGGTGCCGCGCGAGGAGCGATTCGTGATCGTTCCCGCCAGCGAGATCATGGCCATCCTCGCCCTCGCGACGAGCCCGGAAGATCTCGAGCGGCGGTTGGCGCGGATCATCGTCGGAGCTACGGCCGGCGCCGATCGCTCTCCCGTGCGTGCCGGCGATCTCGCAGCATCGGGCGCGATGGCACTGCTGCTCAAGGATGCCATTCGCCCGAACCTCGTGCAGACGCTCGAGGGCGGGCCGGCAATCGTGCACGCCGGCCCTTTTGGCAACATCGCGCACGGGTGCAACAGCATCATTGCCACCCGGTCCGCGCTTGCCCTCGCCGACATCGTGGTGACCGAAGCGGGGTTCGGCTCCGACCTCGGCGCCGAGAAGTTCTTCGACATCAAGTGCCGCTTCGGTGGGCTCGATCCGGAAGCGGCGGTTCTCGTGGCGACGGTCCGCGCACTCAAGCTGAATGGAGGCGCCCACAGGAAGGCGCTCCCGGCGGAGGATCTTGGTGCGCTCGAGCGCGGACTTCCGAACCTCGAGATGCACATCGCCAACGTGCGGCAGTTCGGCGTCCCGGTGATCGTCGCCGTCAATCGGTTCACCACGGACAGTGAACGAGAGCTCGCACTGGTCTCCGAGTGTGCGGCGCGGGCGGGTGCGCGCGTCGCGGTGGCCGATGTGTGGGAGCGCGGCGGCGAGGGAGGCGAGGCGGTCGCGCACGAGCTGCTGGCGCAGCTCGACGAAGGTGGCGCCAGCTTCGCGCCCCTCTACGACGTGAAGCTCTCGATTCGCGACAAGATCGACACGATCGTTCGCCGGGTCTACGGCGGCGACGGCGCGGACTATGTCCCGAAGGCGGAGCGCACGATACACTATCTCGAGTCGATCGGGCTCGGAGAGACGCCGGTCTGCATCGCGAAGACGCAGTACTCGCTCAGCGACGATCCCACGCTGCTCGGGCGGCCGCGCGATTTTCGCATCACCATCAACGAGGTTCATCCTGCTGCCGGTGCCGGCTTCGTGATTGCGCAGGCAGGTGATATCATGACCATGCCGGGACTCCCGCGGGAACCAGCGGCCCGGCGCATGGCCATCCACCCCGACGGCTCGATCGTCGGGCTTTTCTAGGAGCGATGTGTGAGCGTTAAATCAGTGCAGACGGGCAAGGCCCCTTCGGCGATCGGCCCGTACTCGCAGGGCGTCGTCGCCGGCGGCTTCCTCTTCACCGCTGGTCAGATTCCACTCGACCCCGCTACCGGCGAGATGGTCGACGGTGACATCGTCCAGCAGACCGAGCGCGTGCTCGCGAACCTCGCCGAAGTACTCGGCTCGGCCGGCGCGGGCTGGAGCGACGTCGTGAAGACGACCGTCTTCCTCCACGACCTGGCGGATTTCCCGCGCATGAACGAGGTGTATGCGCGCGTGCTCGGCAAGTCGACACCGGCACGGTCCACGGTGCAGGTGGAAGGGCTCCCGCGCGGTGCGCTCGTCGAGATCGACGCGATCGCGAAAGTGGGTTAGAAAGTGGGTTAGCCACAGTTGTCGCAAGGTGATCAATGCCGTGGGCAGATAGTCTGCATCCGTTCGGCCAATACCCTCTCGCCAGGCGGCGCAAATGAGCAACGACCGCGACACCATCTTCCGCCTTACGCACTTCGCGCGCTGCGCGGGTTGAGCCGCCAAGGTGGGTCCGGGTGACCTGTCGCGCGTGCTGGCGGGGCTGCCGCTCCGTGAAGATCCCCGGCTGATAGTCGGACGGGAGAGCTTCGACGACGCCGGCGTGCTCCGCGTGTCCGACGATCTCGCCCTCGTGCAGACGGTGGACTTCTTCGCGCCCATCGTCGACGATCCGTACACATTCGGCCGCATCGCGGCGGCGAACGCACTGTCGGACGTGTACGCGATGGGTGGCGAGCCGCTCACGGCGCTCGCTCTGCTCGGATTCCCGGTGGGTAGAATCCCGCTCGAGGTCATCACCGAGATACTGCGCGGCGGGCAGGACACCGTCCACGAGGCGGGCGCCCTCATCGTCGGCGGCCACAGCATCATCGACGAGGAGGTGAAGTACGGCCTTGCAGTCACCGGCCGCGCGGACCCGGCTCGCCTGCTGACCAACGCGGGCGCGCGCGCGGGCGATCGTCTCTTTCTCACCAAGCCCCTCGGCACGGGCATCCTGGCGACGGCGGGGAAGGCGGGAACACTCGCTGCGGCCGAATACGGCGCGATGGTGCAGGCGATGACGACGCTCAATCTGGAGGCGAGTCGCGCGGCACTCGCCGTGGGCGCCCGCTGCGCGACGGACGTGACCGGCTTCGGGCTGCTCGGCCACGCCTCGCACATCGCGCGCGCGAGTCGGGTGAGCATCGAGATCCGGGCTGGCGCGCTGCCGATACTCCCCGGCGCGCGCGAGGCATGGGCGAACGGGACGCGAACCGGTGGCGCCGAGCGCAACAGCGAATATCTGGAGCCGCTGGTGGATTGGGGTGCTGCCAGCGAGGGTGATCGGGCCATGCTTGTCGACCCGCAGACATCTGGCGGGCTGCTCGTGGCCGTGCCATCGGCGCGGGCTGGGGAGTTCGCGGAGAACGTAGCGGGTGCGGTGGAGATCGGGGACATCCGGGCGGCAGGGGCGTTTCCCATCGCTGTGAAG
>JBOHTO010000155.1:0-2851 GCA_050733695.1 Gemmatimonadaceae bacterium
GGCTGGACCTGCCCGACATCGCGGAATTCTTCACCGGCCCGACCGGGCTCGTGATCGGCCGGGAGGACGCGGTCACCGCCGCGAAGGTGCTCGAAGAGTTCGCGAAGGAGCATGAGGACCGCCCCACCGTAAAGGTCGGCGTGGTCGAGCGGCGGAAGATGATGCCGGCGGAGGTCAGCCGGCTCGCCAAGCTACCACCGCGCGAGCAGTTGCTCGCGGAGCTGGCGGGCCTGCTCGAGGCGCCGCTGGCGGAGCTCGTTTTCGTGCTCCAGGCGAAGCCGACCGAGATGGCAGGGTTGCTCGAGGCGCTTCGCGTCGAACGTGAACAGGCGTAAACACCAGACACCCAGAGGGTAGGCGAATCATGGCCACGAAGGAAGAGCTGCTCGACGCGATCGGCGGGATGACCGTCATGGAACTGGCGGACTTCGTCGACGCATTCAAGGAGAAGTTCGGCGTGACGGCCGTCGCCGCCGCACCGGCCGCGGCCGGTGCGGGCGCGGGTGCCGGCGCGGAGCCGGCCGCAGAGGAGAAGACCGAGTTCGACGTCGAGCTGACGGAGATCGGTGGCAAGAAGATTCAGGTCATCAAGGTCATCCGCGAGGTGACGAGCCTCGGCCTGAAGGAAGCCAAGGACCTGGTGGACGGCGCGCCATCGGTCGTCCGCGAGGGCGTCACGAAGGAGGAGGCCGACCAGATCAAGGCCAAGCTCGAGGAACAGGGCGCAACCGTCGTGCTCAAGTAGTCGGTCCGGGGATCAGGAGCGCGATGCGCTTGATTCGCTATACGCGACACAACGTAGGGACCGCAGGAGAAACCCCGCCGCCGCAGGCGCGGACGGGGATTGCTGCGCATGTCCGTACTCTATTTGCGGTCTGAGGAGGGAGTCCAGCCTTGGCAATCATGAAGAACGGCACGAGCGGCAAGCTTCCGGTGGTCAACTTCGCGAAGCTGCCCGCGACCATGCCAATGCCGAATCTGCTCGACGTGCAGGTTCGAGCCTTCGAGGCGCTGCTGCAGACCGATTCGGCGGCGAAGGAGCGCGAGGATGTCGGCCTCGAGCGCGTCTTCAACGAGATCTTCCCGATCTCGGACGTGAACGAGAACTTCTCGCTGGAGTTCGTCTCGTACACGATCGGGGAGCCGAAGTATTCGGTCGACGAGTGCATCGAGCGGGACATGACCTACTCGGCGCCACTCAAAGCCACGCTCCGGCTGGTCGTGTGGGAAGACATGGAGGAGGACGAGCGCCGGCCGAAGGATATCATCGAGAAGGAAGTCTATCTCGGTGACCTGCCGCTCCTGACGGAGCTCGGCACGTTCATCATCAACGGCGCCGAGCGCGTCATCGTCAGCCAGCTCCACCGCTCGCCGGGCGTGGTGTTCGAGGAGAACATCCATCCGAACGGCTCGCGGCTCAACAGCGCGCGCATCATCCCGTTCCGCGGCTCCTGGGTCGAGTTCACGGTCGACATCCACGACGTCATCTACGTCCACATCGACCGCAAGAAGAAGTTCCCGGCGACCGCGCTGCTGCGCGCGTTCGGATACGGCGAGGACGAAGAAGTCCTGCGCCTGTTCTACACGACGCGCGAGCTGGACCTGGAAGGCGAGATCGAGACGAGGGCCCAGCTCCGGGACGTGGAAGGCCTGCTGCTGGCCGAGGACGTGGTCGACCCGGAGAGCGGCGAGATCCTGGCCGAAACGGCCGATGAGATCACGACCGATCTGCTCAAGCGGTTCGAGAAGGCCGAGATCCGCAAGGTCAACGTCTTCAGCAGCGGCGTCGAGGGCCGGAGCGAGAGCCCGCTGCTCAAGAACACGCTGCGCAAGGACCCGACCGCCACGGAGGCGGAGGCGCTCAAGGCGATCTACTCGCTGCTCCGGCCGGGGGAGCCGCCGAACATGGAGACGGCGCGCGTCGCGGTCGAGCGCATCTTCTTCAACCCGAAGCGGTACGACCTGGGTCGGGTCGGCCGCTACAAGATCAACCAGCGTCTCGGACTGGAGATCCCCGCGGGGCACACCGTGCTCACGCAGGAGGACTTCATCGCGATCATCCGCTACCTGATCGAGCTGTCCGAGGGTCGGGGCTTCGTCGATGACATCGACCACCTCGGCAACCGGCGCGTGCGCAGCGTTGGCGAGCTGATCGCGAACCAGTTCTCGGTCGGGCTCTCGCGCATGGCGAGGCTCGTGAAGGAGCGGATGTCGATCACGACCGACGTCGAGAAGATCAACATCGACGATCTCGTGAACGCCCGCACGGTTAGCGCCGTGATCCAGGCGTTCTTCGGCTCGAGTCAGCTCAGCCAGTTCATGGACCAGACGAATCCGCTGGCGGAGCTGACGCACAAGCGTCGCCTGTCGGCGCTCGGGCCCGGCGGTCTGACGCGCGAGCGTGCCGGCTTCGAAGTGCGCGACGTGCACTACTCGCACTACGGCCGGATGTGTCCGATCGAGACGCCCGAGGGTCCGAACATCGGCCTGATCACGAGCCTGACGACGTTCTCGCGGATCAATGACCTCGGCTTCATCGAGACGCCGTACCGCGAGGTCGTGGACGGCCGCGTCACCGACGAGATGGTGTGGCTCGACGCGAACGCGGAGGAGACCGCGACGATCGCCCAGGCGAACGCGCCGCTGAACGCGGACGGCACGTTCCGCAACGACTTCGTGCTCTGCCGCGAGCGCGGCGACTTCCCGCTGCTGCCGCCGGACCAGATCGACTACATGGACGTCGCGCCGGACCAGCTCGTTTCGGTCGCCGCCGCCCTGATCCCGTTCCTCGAGCACGACGACGCGAACCGCGCGCTCATGGGCTCGAACATGCAGCGGCAGGGTGTGCCGC
>JBOHTO010000156.1:0-7809 GCA_050733695.1 Gemmatimonadaceae bacterium
GGGTGGGGGTGGGGGTGGGGTTGGGAGTGGGTTGGGGGGTGGGGGCACCGCCGGCAGCCCGGCGCTGCGCGACGGGCGGGCCGGCGGAACCGGCGATCGAACGCGGCAGCCGGCGCGGCGTTACAACGCGCTCGGTGTGCTGGAGACCGAACCGGCGGCTCAACCTGCGGGCACGCCTGCGGGCACGCCTGCGGGCGCGCCCGCAGGTGCAGCCGCCGGTGCGGTCGACATCGGGCCCGATCAACCGCCTGCGCAGCAACAGGTCGCTCGGCGCGATCCCGTGGTTGTCGGGGCCGGCCGAACGCGCTCGCTGAGCAGTGCGGCAGAACCGGTGGCCGGCGGCGCGGATTGGAGCAGCGTTGGCCGGAACGATCCATGCCCGTGCGGGTCGGGGAAGAAGTTCAAGAAGTGCCATGGTGCTGTGAGCTGAGGGCGCAGAGTGGAGAACGGATTCCCGCTTTCGGGGGAATGACGACGTCGTGCGCGGCCTCGCGGCCGGTTGTGGCGCCTCGGCAGATGGATTACCGCTGCCGCGGGAATGACAACGTTGGTGCGTGCGGGGCGGCGATGTGAGGGGGCGGGAAGGGATGTCTCGAAAGTGGCGGGCGGCGTTAGGCATGGTGCTTCACCCGGTCTCGTCACCTCCCCGGAGCATCCATGTCTGGCACCCGCGCGATTCAGGCGTTAACTATCCGTGAGCTTCCGCGATCCGAACGGCCGCGCGAGCGGTTGCGGGAGCTCGGTGCGTCGGCGCTCAGCTCGGCGGAGCTGGTCGCCATTCTGCTGGGGTCGGGGACGTCGCACGGCGGCTCCGCGCTCGCCGTCGGCCACTCGGTGCTGGCAGCATCGCGCGGCTCGCTGCGACGGCTGGCGGCGCAGCCGGTCGGGGCGTTGACGACGCTGCCGGGAGTGGGCGCGGCGCGCGCGGCGACGATCCATGCCGCGCTCGAGCTGGGCCGGCGTCTGGCCGCGGAGGTGCGCGAAGAGGGCGTTCCGATCCGCTCGCCGCGCGAGGTTTTCGCGGCGTATGCGCCGCGCCTGGAAGATCTACCAGTGGAGGAGTTTCACGTGGCCGTGCTCGACTCA
Source organism: Gemmatimonadaceae bacterium (assembly GCA_050733695.1). Taxonomy (GTDB): domain Bacteria; phylum Gemmatimonadota; class Gemmatimonadetes; order Gemmatimonadales; family Gemmatimonadaceae; genus JBOHTO01. The sequence continues at coordinate 1,087 of JBOHTO010000156.1, forward strand.
CAACACCGACTCGAACGCGACATCACCGTGACCCGCGGCATCCTCAATTCCTCTCTGGTGCACCCCAGGGAGGTCTTCCGGGAAGTGATCGCAGAGCGGGCCGCGTCGGTCATCCTGGTTCATAATCACCCCAGCGGCGACCCGCAGCCGTCGCCGGACGATCGCCTCATCACGCAGCAGCTCGTCGCCGCGGGCCGGCTCCTCGACATTCCCGTGCGCGATCACGTGATCGTGGGGCGCGGTCGCTATCTGAGCTTCGCCGAAGCCGGCCTTCTGTGACCGCATCGGCGCTGCGCGAGGTCATTCCCGGCTGGTCGCTCGGCGGCGAGCCGCTTCCCGATCGCCTCGATCCCGAGCTGCTCGCCCGCGCCTATCGCTTCAGCGAGCGCGCACACGCGGGCCAGAAGAGGCGCTCGGGCGAGAACTACGTCTCCCACTGCGTTGAGGTCGCGAAGATCCTCGCGGCGCTGCAACTCGACTCGGTCACCGTCGCCAGCGGCCTCATTCACGATGTCGTCGAGGACACGCTCGTCACCGTCGCCGATGTGGAGCAGGAGTTCGGCAGGGACATCGCGGCGATCGTGGACGGCCTGACCAAGATCGGAAGCCTTCCGCTCAGCAGCTCGCAGCAGGAGCGGCAGGTCGAGAACTATCGCAAGCTGTTGCTCTCCATCGCCAAGGATGTCCGCGTCATCCTGATCAAGCTGGCGGATCGCCTGCACAACATGCGCACGCTCGAGTATCTGCCGCCCGACAAGCAGCGCAGGATCGCGCTGGAGACGCGGGACCTGTATGCACCGCTGGCACACCGCTTCGGCATGGCGAAGATGCGGTGGGAGCTGGAGGACCTGGCGTTCAAGCATGTGGAGCCGGCGGAGTACAAGGCGCTGGCGAAGAAGGTGGCGCAGAAACGGGCGGAACGCGAAGCGCTCATTGCCCAGCTCCAGGATCCCCTCGAGGCGGGGTTCATCCGTGCGGGTATTCGCGGCGTCGAGGTCATCGGCCGACCGAAGCACCTCTGGTCCATCTACAAGAAGATGTCGCAGCGGGAACGCCCGTACGAGGACATCTTCGACCTGCTTGCGATACGAGTGCTCGTCAACTCGGTGCCGGACTGCTACCACGCCCTGGGCGTCATTCACGATGGCTGGACGCCGGTGCAGGAGCGAATCAAGGATTACATCGCCCAGCCGAAGTCGAATGGCTACCAGTCGCTGCACACGACGATATTCGGTCCCGGACGACAACTGTACGAGATACAGATACGTACGCGCGGGATGCATCGCACGGCCGAGTTCGGAATCGCGGCGCACTGGCTGTACAAGGAGGATGCGAAGAGCGCCGACGAGCTGGACCACCACCTCACCTGGTTCCGTCAGGTGCTGGAGTGGCAGCTCGACGCGGGAACGCCGGACGAGTTCTTCGAGTCGCTCAAGCTCGACCTGTACCAGGACGAGATCTTCGTGTTCACGCCGACGGGAGACGTCATACAGTTGCCCAAGGGGGCGACGCCGATCGACTTCGCCTTCGCCGTTCACACCGAGGTCGGCAGACACTGCCAGGGCGCGCGCATCAACGGCCGGATTGCCACGCTCTCGCGCGAGCTGAAGAGCTCGGAAACGGTGGAGATCATCACATCGCCCAATGCGCGCCCCAGTCGCGACTGGCTGGCGCACGTGCGCACCGGCCGCGCAAGACACAAGATCAGGCAGTGGCTGCGTCACGAGGCGCAGGTCTCCTCCACGAAGCTGGGCCGCGACATCCTGGACCGCGAGATCAGGCGCCGGAGGCTGACCCGCTGGGACGAGTCGGCCCTCGACATCGTCGCCCGCTCGCTCAGGCTCAACGACACGACCCACCTGCTCGCCTCCATCGGCCAGGGCGATGTGAACGTGGCGCAGGTGCTGCGGGAGCTCTACCCCGAACTATCCGCGCCGGAGACGACGCCGAAGCCGAGCGCGTTCGAGCGACTGGTGGACCGGATGCGTGGCGGATCGCGTGGCGTGCGCATTCAGGGAGCGGACGGGCTCATGGTCCGCTACGCCCAGTGCTGCCAGCCCGTACCGGGTGACCCCGTCGTCGGGTACGTGACCCGCGGACGCGGCGTCAGCATCCACCGGGCCGACTGCCCCAACCTTCTCCTGCTCGCCAACGAGCCGGAGCGACGGATGGACATCGACTGGCAGGAGGTGGAAGGGGAGCGGTTCATGGTGCGGCTCACGCTCGACGGCAACGATCGCCGCGGCCTGTACGCGGACATCGCCGCCGCGGTGAGCGCTACCGGGACCGACATTCGCAGCATGGAGCTGCGCAGCACCGATGGCCGTGCGGTGGGATCGCTGCTCGTCGAGGTGGAGAACCTCGCGCACCTGCAGAAGATCCTCAAGGCTGCGCGCCGCGTGAAGGGGATCGCCGAGGTCGCGCGCCGCGAGCGGCTCGGCACCGAGGAGTAGCCGTCAGGAGCGATGGGGAAAGCCGACTTCGACCTTCAGGCGCCCTTCGAGCCAGCCGGCGACCAGCCCAGTGCCATCGCGGAGCTGACGGCCGGCCTCGTACGGGGGGATCGCTTCCAGACTCTCCTGGGCGTCACCGGCTCGGGGAAGACGATGACGATGGCCAACGTCATCCGCGATGATGGCCGCCCCACGCTCGTGCTCTCGCACAACAAGACGCTCGCGGCGCAGCTCTATGGAGAACTCAAGAGCTTCTTCCCGCACAACGCCGTCGAGTATTTCATCTCGTACTACGATTACTACCAGCCGGAGGCGTACGTCCCCTCGACCGACACGTACATCGAGAAGGATGCGTCGATCAACGAGGACATCGACCGGCTGCGCCTTCGCGCGACATCGAGTCTCATGGAGCGCAGCGACGTGATCATCGTCGCGACGGTATCAGCGATCTACGGACTCGGCGATCCGGTTTCCTACCGTGAGCAGATGGTGACGCTGCGCGTGGGCGAGCGGACAGCGCGCGATGACATCCTGCGGTCGCTCGTGCGCATCCAGTACGGCCGCAATGACGTCAGCTTCGAACGCGGCACGTTCCGGGTGCGGGGCGATACCGTCGAGATCTTTCCCGCGTACGAGGAGCAGGCCGTGCGCGTGGAGATGTGGGGCGACGAGATCGAGCGGGTGTCGAAGATCGACGTCACGACGGGCGAGACCATCGCAGTGCTGGAACGTGCAGCGATCTATCCGGCAAAGCATTTCGTGACCGAACGAGCGACGCTCGAACGCGCTGTGGGACTCATCCGCTCGGAGCTGGTTGCCCGGCTGGCGGTGCTGAAGGAGGCAGGCAAGCTGCTCGAGGCGCAACGGCTCGAGTCGCGCACGAACTTCGACATCGAGATGATGCTCGAGATCGGCACCTGCGCCGGCATCGAGAACTATTCGCGACATCTCTCCGGCCGCGGAGAGGGGGAGCGTCCCGCCTGCCTCTTCGACTATTTCCCGGAGGATTTCCTCGTAGTCGTTGATGAATCGCACGTCAGCCTGCCCCAGATCGGTGGAATGTTCAACGGCGATCGCGCCCGCAAGCTCACGCTGGTGGAGTACGGCTTCCGCCTCCCGAGTGCGCTCGACAACCGTCCGCTCATGTTCGATGAGTTCCTCGCACTCACCCCGCGCGCACTTTTCGTCTCGGCGACGCCGGGCGACCTCGAGTTGCAACTGTCACACGGGGTCGTGGTCGAGCAGATCATCCGGCCCACGGGCCTGATCGACCCCGAGATCGACATCCGACCCGTGCGTGGCCAGGTGGACGATCTCCTGAACGAGGCCCGCGCGCGGGAGCGCCGGGGCGAAAGAGTTCTCGTCACGACCCTCACCAAGCGCATGGCGGAGGACCTCACGGACTACATGCAGCAGATGGGTGTCCGCGTGCGTTACATGCACTCGGACATAGATGCCATCGAGCGCATGGAGATACTGCGCGGCCTGCGGCTGGGCGAGTTCGACGTGCTCGTGGGGATCAACCTGTTGCGCGAGGGGCTCGATCTTCCCGAAGTGTCGCTGGTGGTGATCCTGGATGCGGACCAGGAAGGCTTCCTGAGAAGCGAACGATCGCTGATCCAGACCGTGGGCCGCGCCGCAAGACACGTCGAAGGAAAAGCGATCTTCTATGCGGACCGTGTGACGGGCTCGATGCAGCGGGCAATGGACGAGACATCGCGCAGGCGCGCACTGCAGACCGCGTACAACGAGGAGCACAACATCTCCCCGAAGAGCGTGATCAAGAGCGTGGACCAGGTGCGCTTCATCACGCGCGTCGCGGACGCGCGTATTGGCGGCGACCGTGGTCGCAAGGTCGCCGAACCGGCGGCATCGTACGCGAGCGAGATCGATATGGCTGCACTGGTGGAGTCGCTCGAAGCCGGGATGCGCGAAGCGGCAGCGACGCTCGACTTCGAGACAGCGGCGCGGCTGCGCGACCAGTTGTTCGAGGTACGCGCACGCGCCACGGCCGCGCCTGTCCGGCGCCGCGGATCGCTCGCGAGCATCCGGCGGTGAGAGCGCCGCATGCCCACGTGGTGCCGCCGCTCGCGCCCGGCGGCCACCTCGCCCTCACCGAGGCCGAGCTCGTGGCATGGGGGGAAGCGTTCGGACGATCCGCGGAGCCGCCCCTGATCGTCGCCGTCAGCGGAGACCTGGGTGCCGGGAAGACGACGCTCGTACGCGCGATCTGCCGCGGTTACGGAGTCACCGAGGCGGTGACCAGCCCGACGTACACGCTGGTCAACGAGTATCGCGTTCCGCCCGCTCCATCCGGAACCAGGGCGAGCGCAGCGCACTCCCTCGTCTACCACCTCGACCTCTACCGGCTCGGCGACGAACGCGCCGTCGCGGGCATCGGCTGGGACGACATCATGGGAGCGCATGCGCTCGTACTCGTGGAGTGGCCCGAGCGAGCCGGGGATGCTTTCCCCGGTCCCTTCCTGCACATGGAGCTCGAGCACATGGCCTCCGATCCCGAGCGGCGATTGCTCCTGGCCGGCTGAACGATGATAACGCTCGCCCTGGACGCATCCACGTACACGGGAAGCGTCGCGGTTGCTGACGGTGCAAGCATCCTCGCTGTGCGCGAAGCGACGATGCGCGGCGCGGACGCGGAGCGCCTCCTGCCTGCCGTCGCCAGCGCTCTTGATGCTTCAGGGATCGCCGCGGGGGATCTCGATGCCATCGTGTGCGGGGGCGGACCGGGGAGCTTCACCAGTCTGCGCATCGCCGGCTCGATCGCCAAGGGGATCGCCGAGGCGACCGGACGACCCCTGTTCGCGGTGCCATCGCTGCTGCTCGCAGTCGCGGGGATGCAGCCGCCCGCGCTGCCGGGTCGCTATCTTCCGCTCCTGGACGCGATGCGCGATGAGTACTACGCCGCGCTGATCGAGGTCGGCTCCGATGGGACGTTCGCGGGCGGGAGCGACTGGCACATCATCGCGCGCACCGACGCCGGGCACGAGGCTGACCGGCTGGAGGCAATCGCTGTAGGCGCGGGCACGGCCACCGATGTCGCGCCGCATGCGCGCGGGATCGCCCGGCTCGAGAGGTGGCTCGGGGAATGTCGCCCGCGGTGCGGACCCGTCGATCTGGCGGCGTGGGAGCCCGACTACGGGCGCGTGGCCGAAGCGCAGCGACGTTGGGAAGCGGCGGCCGGGCGGCCGCTTCCGGCCGCGTGATATCGTGCTCGTCATCCGGGTCGCTGAGCCGGCCGATATCCCCGCCATCGCCGCGATCGAGCATGCCAGCTTCGGCGACCCGTGGACGGCGACGGCCTTCCGCTCGCTGCTTCGGAACGATCGGACGCTTTTCGATGTGGCCCTCGCTGGTGCTGCGAACCATCTTGTCGGGTATGTTGTAGCCTGGGCTGTGGCCGACGAGGGGGAAGTGGCAAATCTGGCCGTCGCGGCGAATGCCCGCGGCGGCGGTGTGGGCAGCGAGTTGCTGGAGCACATCCTCCTCCGCCTGTCACGGCGCGGTGCTCGCAGCGTGTATCTCGAGGTGCGAGCATCCAACCGCGCTGCGCGCTCGCTGTACGTGCGGCACGGGTTCGCCGAGGTCGGGCGGCGACGACGATACTACAGAGAGCCCTCCGAGGACGGTCTCATCATGTGCTTGGTGCTGGAAGCGGCTGGCCTTGATACGACACATGAGGGCACGAAATCAAAGTGATTGTAGTGCAACATTTTGCTTGCGTACACCGAAGGTGAATTCTCCATCGTTGACGACGGGCATCATCTCTTAGCCAAGGAGGAATCGTGAGCCGCAGCCTGAACAAGGTGACGTTGCTGGGTAACCTCGGCAGTGATCCGGAAGTAAGATCGACATCGGGTGGCAATCGGGTGGCAACCTTTTCGCTCGCGACCAGCCGCTCATGGAACAGCGCGTCCGGCGAACGTCAGGAAAAGACGGAATGGCACCGCTGCGTCGTGTGGAACAACAAGACGTCTACGCTGGCCGATGTCGTCGAGCGCTACCTGAAAAAGGGGAAACAGGTATACGTCGAAGGGCGGATCGAGTACCGACAGTGGCAGGACAAGGACAACCAGACCCGCTACAGCACGGAGATAAACGTGCGCGAGCTCATTATGCTCGGCGGTCGTGGCGACGGTGCAGGCGGCGGCGACGGCGGATCAGCCGCGAGCACTCGGGCAAGAAGCGGAGCGGGTGCAGCGGCAGCCTCCGGCGGCGAGGGGAAGGGGGGGGGCGGGGGCGGGGGCGGGGG
>JBOHTO010000157.1:0-25181 GCA_050733695.1 Gemmatimonadaceae bacterium
TGCCTTGCGGAGATGAAATGATGTTGCAAAACAAGACCTGACCCCTGTTGGAAGGTGGTGCTACGCGCGTGGCGGGGGTGGATCCGGTGCGCGGCTGGGCGAGGCGGGGGCCGAGTTCAGGGCCAGCACGTGGTCCGACGAGAGCGAACGCGGGCCGTCGTCATCGACACCGGCGACGGTGGCGCTGAGCGAGACACAGGACGCCGCTGAAGGACAGGCCGCCGGCGGACAGTTGTCTCTGCACGGCGATGCCGGCGCGCTCTCGTCATCCGCTGGGGCCGAAACGGGGGCCGTGGCATGGTGTACGTGATCCTGCTGTACCCCGGCGGTTGCGCGGCCGGCGGCTGTCCTGCCGGCATGATCCACGGCGTAGGAGGCTGGCGGCGGGACATGGAGTCCCGACGCTTCACAGCGAGCGCCGTGGGGCGCGTCCACGGGACCCCACGCGCCGAGCGCGGGCAGGGAGAGCAGCGCGAGCAGGACCGCGCTCAGGCGGTGCGCGCGACGACTCGGAATCATGAAGCCTGCATGATCGGCATCGTGATCATCACGATCAAAAGATAGGGCGGCGCCGATCCGCGCGGGACCCGCTCCCTCCGGCTTCGGCCTGTCGAGAGCCAGCTCCGGGATTTGAACCCGGGACCGCTCGATTACGAATCGAGTGCTCTACCACTGAGCTAAGCTGGCATCTCATGCCCTGGCGCGGACTCGAACCGCGACGCCTTGCGGCACCACCCCCTCAAGATGGCGTGTCTACCAATTTCACCACCAGGGCATCGTGACCGTGCGCACGCTGGCGCGCAATCATGAATCAGACCGGCGCGCCCGCGCGCAGCTCGCCGAACTCATGCTGAAAACCAACCACGGGGCTGACGGGGCTCGAACCCGCGACCTCCGGTGTGACAGACCGGCACTCTAACCAAGCTGAGCTACAGCCCCCTGTGCTACCTGCTACGCGATTGACAGCGTCACCACCCTGCGCTCCGACTCTCGCATAGCCCCAACGGGAATCGAACCCGTCTCTGCACCTTGAAAGAGTGCCGTCCTGACCGATAGACGATGGGGCCGAAACCCGGCGCAAACTCCCTCGCATAGCGGTAACGGGATTCGAACCCGTGTTTGAGCCTTGAGAGGGCTCCGTCCTGGTCCCCTAGACGATACCGCCGTTGTCCTGAACGAACCGCTTGGTCCTGCCCCGACAGGCCCGGAGGGACTTGAACCCCCAACCGCTGGTTTTGGAGACCAGTGCTCTACCAGTTGAGCTACGGACCTTCGAATCCGCCGCCCTCGCTTCACGTTCGAGTTTCATTTTGAGCGTGGAGCGGGTGATCGAGGGGTGACTGAGGGGACTTGAACCCCCAACCCCCGGAGCCACAGTCCGGTGCTCTAACCGGTTGAGCTACAGTCACCATCGGAGATCGTAATCCTAATTTGCGCGATGCCCCATTTCAACCTTCGCACCACGATGAACCACAGCCCGACCCGGGACTTTCACCTGCGACCCGACGCTTCACGCTACTTCGCCCGCTCCAGATAGTCGCCCGTCGCAGGATTCACGCGCACCTTCTCGCCGGTGCTGATGAACTCCGGTACGTTGACGGTCGCTCCGTTCTCGAGCGTCGCCGGCTTCGTGGATGCGCTCTTCGTCGCCGTCTTCATCACCGGAGCCGTGTCAACGATCTCGAGCACGAGCGAGTTCGGGAGCTGGATGCCGATCGCACGACCCTCGTAGTACTCGGCCATTATCCTCATTCCCGGCTGCATCCATTGCGCGTTGTCACCGAGCGCTTCCGAGTCCATCTCGAGCTGATCGTAGTTCTCGGTGTTCATGAAGTGGTACGTATTGCCGCCCTGATACATGAACTCGAGCTCGTGCGTCTCCAGCGACGCCCGTTCGATGGAATCGGCTGCGCGGAAGCGGTGCTCGAAGCTGGACCCGCTGCGCAGGTTCTTCATCTTCGCCTGGACCATCGCGCGCAGATTCCCCGGCGTGTGATGCCGGAATTCGATGATGCGGCACGGTTGTCCCTCGAACACGATCACCATCCCGCGGCGGATCTGGGTTGCGGGCATTGCCATCAGAAACGTCCTGTCAAAGGTCGATAAATGGTTACAGCCGTTTAATTTGCGCGATTCTGTCCCACCCGTCAATCCCCGCCCGTTCCCAACGCATCGCCATACCGCTGGATCTTGACATAAAGAGGGCTGGACGGATATTGGTGCGCTTCGCGCCGGCAGATGGGCACCGTCGCCTCCTGCTCCTGCCTCCGGCCGAACTGCATCGCTGGCCGGATGAACTCGGCCCGCACGCTCCCACCCCTCTCGACATGAGGAGTACCGGTATGCATCTGCGTCATCAGTCGGGCCGTGCGGCCCGGGTGGCCGCCGCTGCCGCAATGGCAATGATCACCGCGGCGGAACCGCTCGCCGCCCAGAGTGTCGGCACCATTCGAGGAACGGTCACGGAGGCACGCACGCAGCGAGCCGTGGCCGACGTCCAGGTATTCATCCCGGAGGCGAGCAGTCGCGCGCTCACGAACGCGGCGGGCCTGTACGTGATGAGCAATGTTCCCATCGGAACGCACACGCTGCATGCGCGCCTCATAGGGTTCGCCGAGGTCACGCAGGCCGTGACCGTGAGCGCCGGTGCGACGGTGACGGCGGACATCCGACTCCAGCCGCAGGCGATCGAGCTCAGCGAGGTAGTGGTCACCGGCACTCCGATCGGGACCGAGAAGCGGGCGCTCGGAAACTCGGTAACGACTGTGGATGTCGCCGAGATAACGACGAAGTCATCGATGATGAACGTGACGGAACTGCTTCAGGCCAAGGCGCCGGGCGTGACAATCCTTCCAGGTTCGGGCGCACCCGGTACGGCCGCCGAGATCCGGATTCGCGGCGCCGCGTCGATCAGCGGTTACCGGCCGGTTGTCTATATCGACGGCATTCGGTACAACAGCGAGAGTCTCGGGAACTTCAATCCCACCGGAGCCGGACTCGCGGGTCAGGCACAGTCGGCCCAGGTCACATCGGCGCTCAACTTCATCAATCCCCAGGACATCGAATCGATCGAGATCCTGAAGGGGCCCGCGGCCGCCACGCTCTACGGTGCGGAGGCGGCGCAGGGCGTGATCCAGATCATTACTAAGAAGGGCTTTCGGGGAGAGCAGTCCGTGCGCTGGACGGCCCGATACGAGCGGGGCCAGAGCGAGTGGACGCTCCCGACGCCCGTCAACTTCACGACCTGCGACCAGGCCAAGATGAACCGGCTCGACCTCTGGCCCGGTTGCAGCGGCAGGGCCCTCAATGAGATCCTCAGCTCCGAGCCAATGCGTGATCCCGGGATCATTGCCAGCGCCGGTGACGCGCTTCGCGTGGGCGATCTCGAGAAGATGTCGCTCTCGCTCCGCGGCGGGGGCGAGGCATATTCGTTCTATCTTTCCGGCGATATCGACTCGGAGCAGGGCGTCTTCCTCAACAGCTACAGCGACCGCAAGTCGCTGCGCGGCAACTTCACGCTGGCGCCGACCGACAAAGTGGACGCGACCATCACGACCGGGTACATCCGCTCCGACATCCGCCTGCCCTACCAGGATGAATCGGCCGGGGCGCTGCTCCTGAGCGCAACCCGCGGCAAGCCGGGGAATGTGGCACAGGATACTACCGGCTGGGGGACGATCAGGCCGGAGCGATCCAATCTCTACAACAACGCCACGCGCTCGGACAGGTTCACGATCGGCGCCACGCTCAACTACCGGCCGATCGAATGGTTCTCGAACCGGCTCACGGCCGGGCTCGACCACACTTCCAGCCTTGCGCAACTTCTCTCGGGCCCCGGCGAGGACGATGCCCTCGGCTACACGGCCCAGCGCACTCCCCGCACGTACATCTACACTCTCGACTACGCGGGCAGCGCGCGGCGTCCTCTCCCATGGAATCTCCAGTCGACGACATCGATCGGTGCGCAGGTGATCGCCCAACGCGAGGAGCGACTCGACGCCACGGGCACCGGTCTAGCTTCCCCGGACATCGTCGTCATCGGGAGCGCGACGACGACGTCGGGTTTCAACCTGTACAGCGAGAACAACTCGGTAGGCTATTACGGCCAGCAGGAGCTCGCATGGAACGACCGGCTGTACCTCACGGCGGGGCTCCGGGCCGATGACCATTCGTCCTTCGGGGCGGACTTCGACATCATCACGTACCCCAAGCTCTCGCTCTCATGGGTCCTGTCGGAAGAGCCGGCGCTCGCCGGCGTCGTGGACGCGCTACGCCTCGACGAGTTCCGCTTCCGTACGGCGTGGGGTACTGCGGGCAGGGCGCCGGAGCCATACTCGGCGTCGCAGACCTATACGATCATCAGAGCGACGCTGGGCACCGAGACAGCCCTCGGCCTCAGGACATCATCACCCGGCAATCCGGACCTCAAGCCGGAGAAGGGTGAGGAAATCGAGATCGGCTTTGACGCCACGGCCTTCGAGGGCCGCGCGGGGGTCGAGTTCACTTACTACGACAAGAAGACGACGGACATGCTCTCCTTCGTGTCCTCGGCGCCGTCCGGCGGTTTCACCAGCTCGAGAATCGCAAACCTGGGCGAGGTCACCAACTCCGGTGTCGAGGTCGCCCTCAACGCCCGACCGATCGCTCTGGAATCGATCAGTTGGGATGCGCGGCTCACGCTCGCCACGAACAGCAACGAGTTGGTCGATTTCGGCAGCGGGATCACCGATCAGGCCGTGTCGGCTGCCTACACGCCGGGCTATCAGCGCCACCGCGAGGGACACCCGCTTGGAGGCTACTGGATGGCTCTCCCCGTACGCGACGAGAACGGCAACTTCCAGCTCGCAGCCGGCGGCGCGACGCTCGCACTCGGCGAACTCGAGTACATCGGAACGCCCGTACCTACGCGCGAGATCGGTTTCTCCAACACCATCTCGTTCCTCGGGAACTTCCGGCTCTACGCCCTCTTCGACTACAAGGGCGGACATCACCTGATGAACTACAAGGAGTACAACCGCTGCCGCTTCCAGGACAACTGCGCCAGGATGAACGATCCGCGCCTGCGCGTCCCCACGACGCTCGCCGATTCCGTCGAGCGCGTCTACTGGCGGACGGTTCCCGGTGCGTACATGGCAGAGGCAGACTTCATCAAGTTCCGCGATCTCTCGCTCACGTATGACCTGCCCACCAACGTGCTCGGCCGGATCGGCGCAGCAGCAGCCAGCATCACCCTCGCGGGGCACAACCTCAAGCTCTGGTCGGATTACCCGGGATATGACCCCGAAGTGAACAGTTACGGCAACCGGTTATTCGCTCGCGCCGATGTGTACGCAGCTCCCATGACGCGGCGGATCTCCATCTCGGCCAACCTCAGCTACTGATCCGGAGACTATCTCGATGACCAATCATGTTCCGCGCACGCGAGGTCGGACCCTTGTGGCCGCCCTCGGCGCGATCGCATTCGCCGGGACTCTCCCGGCATGCAACGACTTTCTCAACGCCGAGAACCCCGGCGCCGTCGAGGCGGACGACCTGAACAGCCCCGCATACGTCAACCTCCTCACGAATGGCGTGATCGGCGAGTTCCAGCCGATGTTCGCTACGGTCAACTACTACAATGCGCTCTTCTCCGACGAGCTGTCGAACACGCATGTCTTCTTCGAGGAGAAGCTGGTCGACCTGCGCGATGTCACCGAGGAGAACGGTACTTACTCCTTCTTCTACTACGGCCCGCTGCACCGCACCCGATTCCTCGCCGACAGCGTCGCGGCGCGGCTCAACATCATCCTTGGCGACAGCGCATCGCGCGACTTGCGGCTGGCGCGCGTGAAGGCGTACGGCGGCTACACGTACATCCTGCTCGCCGAGAATCTGTGCGAGTCGCCCATCGATCTGAGCGCACCGCTTCCGCCCTCCGAGCTCTTTCAGCGCGCTGTGGATCGCTTCGATGAGGCGATCGCCGTGGCGACGGCAGCGAAGGTGGTTCCGGGTGCGAGCGCGGCGCTCATGGCGGGTGCCGACTCGATGATCAACCTCGCGCGCGTAGGTGCGGCGCGCGCCTCGCTCGGCATGGGAGACATGGCGGCGGCAATCAGCTATGCCTCTCCCGTACCGGCGGCATTCGAGATGCGCGCGTATTTCTCGGAGAACAGCGGGGGTCAGAACAACATGTGGTGGGGACGCATCTCGACCGGATCATCCGGCAGTAACTCGGCTGCTCTCTCGTATACACCGTTCGAAGCCATGGTCGGGGACCCACGGATTCCGCGGCCCGCCACGGAGGAGCGGGGCATGAATGGCGACAGCATCTTCATTCCGAATTCCCCATCGGCCTTCAGCACCCACGACGGGACTGCCGTTGGCGCAAACGTCACAAGATCGGCGTCAATCCGCATCGCGTCGGGTCTCGAAGCCCGCTACGTGATCGCCGAGGCCGAGGGAGCGACACCGGCGACGCTGGCATTCGTGCAGTCGAGGCGTGCGGCAGGCATGCAGCCCGCGGCGACCTTCAGTGGAGCGGCGCTCATGGCGGAGCTGCGGGATCAGCGACGGCGTGATCTGTATCTCGACGGACACCGGCTCGGTGACCTGCGCCGCTACATCGAGCTCTACAGCGTCAACGACTTCCAGACGGGGCCGTATCCCAACACCACCACGGGCGAGACCTACGCCGACAGGAAGTGCTGGCCGCTCACTCTCGCCGAGCGCAACGGGAATCCGAACCTGTAGCGCCGCACATCACTCTATCGGTTGTGAAGGCCCGGCCCGAGCGGTCGGGCTTTCTCTTTCCGGGGAAGGAGGATGCCGCGTCATGATGCAGCACCACATCACCTGATGCCATGGCGACGCCCGCGCTCAGGCGACGCACGATCTCACGGCACGCTCGCGCTCCGTACAGCGCTCTCATTGCCCAGGCCGTCGACGGCTGAAATCGCGATCCGGCCCGGTGCACCGTAAACCGTAGCCGAGCGGCGCCAGCCGGGGATCAGCTCGAGGCTTGGGACATGACCCGTCAGCGATCGCACGACCCAGAGCCGTGGTTCCTCTGAATCACCCGGCTTGAAGGTGATCGTGATCTCCCCTGCGGCTGGACCGCTCTGGCGCGGCCACACGCGCAGTTCCGGCCGGGCGGGCGCCACCGAATCGATCCAGGGAGTCGCCGGAACGAGCGCCGGGTTCGAGTACAGCGTCTGCTGCAGCGAATCAGCGATGCCGCCGCGATCATGGATGAGCGCCTTCATGCTGAAGTGAATATTCCCGGTCGCGCCGGCCTCGGCGCGCGTCGAACGAATCTGCTCCAGCACCTCCCCTGCCGGCCAGCTCCTCGCGTCGCCGCTCTCGATTCTGCTGGTGAAGTTGCCCGGCCAGAGGTGGCGACCGGCCAGGTTCTGCTCCGTCCACCAGGCGAGCAACGCCGTATAGCTCTGCGCGGGCTGCGAAATGGGCCAGTAGAGCTGCGGCGCGAAATAGTCCACCCAGCCATTCCGCAGCCACTTGCGCGAGTCGGCGTATATCTGCTCGTATGCGTCGAACCCCTTGACCTGGGCGGGATTACCGGGGCGCCAGATTCCGAACGGACTTATTCCGACCTTCACGTACGGCTTCTCGGCCTTCACAGCCGCGTAGAGCTGCTCGACGAAAGCATCCACGTTGCTCCGCCGCCAGTCGTGCCTGCCGAGCGTTCCGCCGGAGCGGCGATAGCGTTCGAATGTAGGATCGTCGGGGAAGTCGATGAGTGCGCCGGTACTGTCGCGCTCGCGATACGGGTAGAAGTAGTCGTCGAGATGAACGGCGTCCACGTCATAGCGGCGCACCACGTCGAGGATGACGCGGGTGGAGTACGCTCGCGCGGCAGGATCACCCGGGTCGAGCCACAGATGCGCGCCGTAGCGTCGAACGAACTCGGGATGCGTCCGGCTGACATGATCCGGCGCAACCGCCGAGCGAGCGGATGGATGCCGGGCACGGAAGGGGTTGAACCAGGCGTGGAGCTCCAGCCCGCGCGCGTGCGCCTCCTCGATCGCGAACGCGAGCGGATCATAGAAGGGTTCTGGCGCGCGCCCCATCTCACCTGTCAGATACTCGGACCATGGTTCGATGGATGATGCATACAGCGCGTCGGTGGCCGGTCTGACCTGGAGGATAACCGCGTTCAGGCCGATCTCGGCGGCCCGGTCGAGGATCGTTCGCAGCTCCTCCTGCTGCTGCCGGCTGGGGAGACCTCGGAGCGACGGCCAGTCGATGTTGGAAACGCTCGCGACCCAGACGCCGCGAAACTCGCGCTCGACCGCAGGGATCGGTGCGGCGACCGACGGTGACTGCGCCATGAGAGCGGGCGTCGCCAGCAGGAGAGAAGCGACACCACAGAGCGCTGATTGCATCAGTTGTCCTGACTGCGTGCGCGCCGCTCGAGAATCCCTCGCAGCACGCGCCATACATTGGCCGCGACGATCTTCTGGCCTTCGGCCGTGGGATGCACTCCGTCCGGGAGATTGAGTTCCGGCTCGCCGGCAACCCCTTCGAGCAGGAACGGGATCAGCGTCAGGCCATTTCGGGCTGCGAGTGCGGGAAAGATCGACCTGAACCCGGTCGTGTACGCTGCCCCGAGATTGGGCGGCGCCTCCATCTGCACGAGGACGATCGCCGCTTCCGGCTGTGCGCTCTCGATACGGTCGATTATCGCCTGGATGTTCGCGCGCGTGGAATCCATCCTCAGCCCGCGAAGCGCATCGTTGGCACCGGTCTCGATCACTATCACGTCGGCCGGAGTTCGCAGCAGCCAGTCGATCCTTCGGAGCGCGCCCGCCGATGTCTCGCCGCTCACCCCGGCGTTGATCACATCGTACGGGAGGGCGACGGAGTCTATCTTTCCCGCTATCAGCGCCGGGTAGGAGTCTTCCGAATCCAGTCCGTAACCGGCGGTGAGGCTTGTTCCGATGAAGAGAAGAGTGCGATCACCGGAATCACCCGGCGCGTTCGGCGGTACGGAATCCTTCGCTGATCGGCGGAGCGTAGAATCATCCGGCTCGCGCCCGCGCCCGGAACGCGCATCATCGGAGCACGCCGCCGCCAGATGCAGGACAAGAACGTACAACACGCGAACAGACAGGACGACGACAGGCATGCTCATAGCTCGGGATCTGACCAGGGAATATCGGAACGGCGCGCACCAGCTCGCCGTCCTTCGCGACGTTTCATTCACGATACCTCAGGGCTCGTTCGTGGCGATCGTGGGGCCCTCCGGGAGCGGCAAGACGACGCTTCTCGGACTCCTTGCCGGCCTCGATGCACCAACGCGCGGTGACGTCGTGCTCGACGGGACGACGCTTACATCGCTCGATGAAGACCAGCGCGCACTCGTGCGCGGCGAGAAAGTTGGCTTCATCTTCCAGGGCTTTCAACTCATCCCCACGCTCACCGCCCTGGAGAACGTGCAGGTGCCGCTGGAACTTCGCGGTGACGGCGACGCGACCACGCGGGCCCTGGACCTCCTCGATCGGGTGGGCCTCGCCGACCGCCTGGGACACTTCCCGGCGCAGCTCTCGGGCGGAGAACAGCAGCGCGTTGCCATCGCTCGTGCCTTCGTCAACGCGCCACGCATCCTTTTCGCCGACGAGCCAACAGGAAATCTCGACGGTGCCACCGGAGCGCGAATCGTTGCCCTGCTGGAGCAACTCAACCACGAATCGGGTTCGACCGTCATCCTCGTGACGCACGACCAGACACTTGCGGCCCGCGCAGGACGCATCATCCGCCTCGCCGACGGCGCCATCGTCTCCGATAGCGACCAGTCCGCATGACGGGGCGCCGACGCTGGCGGAGGATCACGGCGCTCGCCTGGCGCGAGAGCCGGACGGCGCGCCGGCGCCTCCTCCTCTACATGTCGTCCATATCGCTCGGCGTCGCGGCGCTCGTCGCCATCGATTCGTTCTCGGCCAATGTTTCACGGTCGGTGCGCGAGCAATCCCGCTCGCTGCTGGGGGGCGACATCGAGCTCTCCTCGCGGCAGCCGTTCACGCCGCCCGTGGACTCGCTCATTGACTCGGTGCGGAGCGCGGGAGACAACGCGGCCGCCGCGCGCGTCACGTCGTTCGCGTCAATGGGGCTGGTCGCGCGCACCGGCGCCACACGGCTGGTGCAGGTGCGCGCGGTGGAACCCGGATACCCGTTCTACGGCCTGATCACGACTGCTCCGGACGGACGCTGGACGCGCCTGGACGAAGGCCGCAACGCGATCGTCGATCCCGCACTGCTCGTGTCACTGCGGGCGCGCGTGGGGGACACACTCACACTCGGCTTCGCCCGCTTCGAGATCACTGCTGCCCTGCGCGACGTGCCGGGAGACGTGGGCGTCACGGCCGCCATCGGCCCCCGGGTCTTCATCCCGGCCCGCCACCTGCCCGCGACCGGTTTGCTCGCCTTCGGCAGCCGCGCGCGCTACAGCGTTCTGTTCCGTCTCCCGGAGGGCGCGGACCCGCAGCGTTTCCTGAACACGAACAACCGGCTTCTCGACAGCGCCGATGTCCGCTCGGAAACGGTGGCGGAAACCGAGGATGACCTCACGGACGCGATCGCCGATCTCGGCGACTTTCTGGGTGTCGTTGGCCTCGTCGCGCTTCTGCTGGGCGGTATCGGCGTCGCGAGCGGCGTGCATGCGTTTGTCATGCGGAAGATCGACACCGTCGCCGTGCTGCGCTGCCTGGGCGCAACCAGCGGGCAGGTGCTGGCGATCTACACGGCGCAGGCGGTCGCGATGGGCGCGGTGGGTGCCGCGGCCGGTGCCTTCCTGGGCGTAGCGATCCAGCTCGCGCTGCCGCACGTACTCGCCGAGTTCCTTCCGGTGGACGTGACCGTTCGCGTGGTGCCGAGTGCGGTCGCACTGGGCGGGATCGTGGGAGTGTGGGTCGCGCTCTGCTTCGCGCTGCGGCCGCTCGTCGCGCTGCGACACGTGTCGCCGCTGCAGGCGCTCCGGCGTGATGCGCCCGGCGGAGAGATCGGGCGGCGTGCACCATGGCGCGACCGTGTGTGGCTCGCGCTCTCGGCCTCGATCATCGTCAGCGTGGCCGCGATCGCCGTCCTGCGCGCCCGCACCTTCAGCGAGGGCCTCTGGTTTGCGGTCTCGATCGGAGCCGCCGTGGGCGTGCTCTGGCTCGGCGCGGGCGCGCTGTCCGCGGTGGCGCGCCGGCTCCTGCGACGCGGATGGCCCTTCGTCGTGAGGCAGGGGGTTGCGAATCTCTACCGGCCGGCGAACCAGACGCGGGCCGTCATCATCGCCCTCGGGTTCGGTGTCTTTCTCATCAGCACGCTGTATCAACTCCAGGCGAGCATGCTGCAACAGCTCGATGTGAGCGCGGCTGCGTCCGCGGCGAACCTCGTCTTCTTCGACGTCCAGAGCGATCAGGCGGCGGGTGTCGATTCGCTGATTCGCGCCGCGGGACACCGCGTCGTACGACGTGATCCGATCGTCCCCATGCGCATCGTTGCGATCAACGGACGTTCCGTGGACGAGATCCTCGCCGACACGGCCGGCTACGGTCGATCGCGCTGGCCGCTGCGACGGGAGTATCGCTCAACCTATCGCGACTCGATGGTGTCGTCCGAGAAGCTCGTCGCAGGCGAGTGGTTCGGCGAGCGCGGGCAGCGGCGCGGCCGCGCCGACATCGTGCCACTGACCGAGGTCTCGTTCGAGATCGAGGTCGCACGCGAGCTCGAGCTGTCGCTCGAAGACACGGTCACATGGGATGTGCAGGGGGTGCGCGTTCCGACCCGTGTGACGAGCCTTCGCGAAGTGGACTGGGCACGCTTCGAGCCCAATTTCTTCGCCGTGCTGGAGCCGGAGGCTCTGACGGACGCGCCGCAACAGCTCGTCCTCATGACCGACGTACCAGGCGCGGCTGCCGTCGCCCGATTGCAGCGCGCCGTGGTCGAGCTCTATCCCAACGTGTCCAGTCTCGACCTGTCGCTCATCCAGCGGACCATCGGCGGCATTCTCGAACGCGTATCCGTCGCCGTTCGCTTCATGGCACTTTTCAGCATCGCCATCGGCGTACCTGTGGTCTTCAGCGCCGTCGCGGCGACCCGGCGGGAGCGGGTGCGCGAGGGCGTGCTGCTCAAGACGCTGGGCGCCACGCGCGCGCAGGTGCGGCGCATACTCCTGGCGGAGTACTCGACGCTCGGCGCGCTGGGTGGCCTCACCGGTGTCGCACTCTCCGTGGTGGCAGCGTGGGCGATGGCTCGCTTCATGTTCGAGATATCCTTTGCGCCTGCGATTCCCGCCGCCGTGGTACTCGTGGCCGTCATGGTCACAGTGACGGTCGTGATCGGGCTGTTCACGGGACGCGAGGTGTTCGCGGAGACGCCAATGGCGGCGCTACGGGAAGTCTAGCCGCATCACGCAGTCCGCTTTCGCGGACGTGACTGCCGGCGGACCCGCCGGAAGGACCGCGGCTACTGCGTGCGCAGGACGAACACGCGCGCGTCGGGGTAGGTCAGGCGTTCCCTGGCCTGGGAGAATACCCGAAATACATCCGCTACATCGCCGTCGACCAGAAAATACTCGCCCGTGGCGGAGATGGGAGTGATCGTCACCGCCGGCGAGGTCTCGGTGATGCGCAGCGGCACCAGCGGGTACACCTCGTTGTTGATCGCCTTCTCCGCGTCGCGCATATCCCAGCTCCGGTACGTGTAACGCTCACTCAGACCGGGAATTCCGAAATCATCGGCGTAGTTGGCCACCATCCACCCTTCCAGGATCTCCTCGAAGGGGGCGCCGACATGCTGCACGAAGTTCGGCACGCCGACCTCCGGGCCGCGCACGAGCGCCCGTGTAAATGCGGCGACGGTGTCGCGGTGGTACTCGTCTGCCGCGTAACGCAGGAAGGCCCACGCGGCGCCGCGCGGCGCGAGCTTGCTGGCCGCGTCGGCGCTTGTCGGGGCGTTCTCGACGGGATCGCTCAGCCAGCGGTCGAAACGCGCCAGATTCTGGAAGAAGAACGAGTCGAAATCACGGAAGTCGTCCTGCTCTTTCGCAATGTCTGCGAAGGCGATCTCGTGCATCACGTCCAGGCCGAGCACGTCACGGCCGACCAGTTCCTCGGCGAAGTGCGAGAGTCCTTCGTTCAACCAGGCGTCCTCGAACTCCTGCACGTCGGGGCTGAGCAGCCGCACGCTCGCGTTGATCATGTGCTGGAACTCGTGCGCCACGGTTCCGCGCGTTCCGCGCAGGACGCTACCCGTCGTGCGCACATTGCCGAACTCCCCCGTGGGATCGGGCGCGAGCAGGTAGAACAGCTCGGACTCGTTGCTCTGTTCGCAGATCGGATCACCGTTCTCGTCGAATCGCGGAAAGAGATCGCCGCCGAAGAAGAAGCCACCCACGAAACCGTCAGATCCCGAGGGCGTGAGCTTGTTGACCTCCGGAGTGTAGAGGATGTCGATCTTTCCATTTCCGTCGAGATCCAGCGGCTCGCCGAAATACTCGACGTTCGTCGGATAGATATGGTCGTCAAACTCCTGGGCGACGGCCTGATAGTCGGCCGATGTGAAGCCGTTGGGCGAGGAAGCGGTGTCCTCCCAGACGACGGCGAAATTGCTCACCGCCCGTGCGACCGCCAGGATCGTGATGAAGTTGTCGCACAGGTCCCCCGTCGAGTTGTCGGGCACGCGGAACTCTCGCGTGTCGCCGATCATCACAGCCAGCGCGGACAGCGATGGCGACAACCCCGTCCGGCGCGTCGCCCGCCATGCAGCCGATCCCTCCCCGACATCGAGAAGGCGTCGCTCCTTCGAACGCAGCCGCGACTCGAAATCGGCTGTGAAGCGCAACGGTGACAGCGCGCGTTCCAGCGGATCGACATCAACCGGGCCGTTGATCGACGGGCTGGAAGGATACTCGCCGGCTACCCCGATCGATGCGATATCGACAAGAAAGGTCGCCGCCACATCCGGCAGCGCGTTCGCGTTCGCAGGAATCACCAGGAAGGATCCGTTCCCACCTCGAAGAGCAAGGCAGTTCAGCTCGGCCGCCCCGGCGAAGCTGCCCACACCGCCCACGGAAAGGTCAACCGACACGCCTCCCAGATCGGGCGAACATTTGCCCGAGGCGGTGAATACCTGGGCGATCACGCCGGTTGTCGCATCTCCATCCGAACAGCCCGCGGCAACTAGAAGCACGCCTAGCGTGATCATATGCCTTCGTATCATGAGCCTTCCTCCATCTTCCAGAAGTCTATTCCCGCGGCCTGTTGTCCAACGTCAACTCTGGCCACCGACCGGAGCGAACGCAGATCGATGATCTCGACCGTTCCCGGCTCCGCGCCGATTCCCTCGACGGAGATGAATGCATAACGGCTGTCCGGAGAGATGGCTACGCCGTGCACCACAGGACGTCCCGTCGAAATCCGGGCCAGCTCCGTGCCATTCGACAGCTCGAAGACGGAGATGGACTGTTCACTCTTGTTCGTGGCCACGAGCATCCGGCCATCCGGCGTGACCCCGAGGTTGTAGACGCCCTTCCCCGCCTGAAAGCGACGACTGACGGCCCACGAAGTCGCATCGATCTCGACGATCTCGGCCGCCTTGTTACACGCGACGTAGACACTCGATCCGTCGGCGGATGGCTGCGCCCATGTCGGTGAACAGGTCACCCCCCCGTGGTGGTCTGAATCACGCCCCGCATGGGACGCTCCGCCCTCCGGATTCGCTGCATGATCGGCACGATGGAGCCTGGCGGCGGGCACGTGCGGGGCCCCGGCCATTCCATGCTCGGACCCGGATGTGAGCCGAAAATGGCGCGACACCGAAAGCGTCCTGGTGTCGATCTCGACCAGCATGTCATCCATCATGCACGTGGAGTAGTGCCGCGTACCTGCGGTGTTTATCGCCGAGCCGTGCGGCATCGTGCACGTAGCGATGCGGGCCACCTCGAGCATCGCTTCGGCCGCGACCACCGAGACCGAGGATGGCACCATGTCTCCATGTACGTTGAAGTTCGCGACGTACACGAACTCCCCATCGGGCGTGATCGCAACGGATGCCGGGAACATGCCGAGCGTCGTCCGGCCCTCCACTACGTTGGAATCGGTCGAGTACTTCCAGAGCGTGCCGAAGGGCGAGCCGTGCGCGACGGAGACGTAGTAATCGTCACCATCCGGGGCAACGACTATGCCGTGCGGCCCGTTGATCTCCGCCGGCATGAGTCCCGTCCGGAGGGTCTCGACGACTTTGGCCCCCGAGGAATCGAAGCGTATCACCGAGATCTGGTCCGCCGATTCGGAGACCACGTACGCGAAGTAAGCATGGGCCGGGGGAGAGCCAGGCGCGGGCTCGCCGGCTGGTTGGCTGCGTGCGCTGGCGCAGCCGAATACTGCGAGCGTTGCAGCACTCGCCCGGGATGCCGCCCATGACCACCGAACCGCTGATCGGGCGAGGGACAACGGATTCCGGCTTTCGAGCGAACGATGGCGGAGCGGAAACGGATTCCAGCTCTCGCGGGAATGACGCAGCGCTTTGCACGCGGGGCGGTGGGCGAACATCCCCCTGCTACCCCGACTCTGCCCGGCTAGTTGCAGTTCTCGCTCACGACCTGACCCTCGATCACAACGCCACACACGTGGGTCGTGAACTGGAAGGGATCGCCGTCGAAAAGCGCGACATCTCCGTCCTTGCCCGGTTCGAGCGAACCCACCCGGTCGTCCGCACCGATGATCCGCGCGGCGCCGATCGTGACCGTCGCGAGCGCCTGTTCAAACGACAGCCCGTTCGCCGCGGCCATCGCCGCCTCGAAGAGCACTACCCTCGTCTTGGGGACGTATCCCTCGTACCCGCTCTGCAGGGCGACCGTGATCCCGGCATCGTGCAGCCGTTTCGCGGTCTCCAGCGTGGCGTTCTTCGTCTCTCCGCCCGCACTCACCATCGTCGGGTGGAGGATAACCGGCACCCCGGCAGCCTTTATCTCATCGAGCAGCAGGTATGACTCCGCCGCGCCATCGAGCACGAGGCTGAACCCGAACTCGCGCTTGAGACGCAGCGCCGCGAGGATATCGGTGACCGTGTGCGCAGTGATCAGGGCGGGGAGTTCGCCGTCGAGCACCCGTGCGAGCGTTTCGAGTCCCAGGTCGCGCGCCAGTGGCTCGTCGTCATCGTTCTCCGCCGCGCCTTCCCCGCGCTTTCGCGCGTACTCGCCGGCCTTCACGAACTCGGCGCGCAGCATCGCCACAGCCTTGGCGCTCGTGCCGGGCGACTTTCCCTCGAAGTTCTCGCTCACGGAATTGCCGAGCGTCATGGCGATCATCGTCACCGAGTCCATCATCGCTTCGCCCACCGTCTCGCCCACGGTCTTGACGATCATCGTCTGCCCGCTGACGAGAGCGCCCGGGCCGTGCCCCGTGTGCAGCGTCGTCACGCCGAGGTTGCGGACCCATTCGATCAGCCGTTCGCGCGCGTCGTAAGCATCGAATGCGCGCAGTTCGGGCTGTATCGGATCGGAGAGCTCGAGTTGATCCTGGTCGTGATCCTGATTGAGATAGCCGGCGAGTCCGACGACCGTGTGCGCATCCACGAGCCCGGGCGTCACCACGCGTGCCGTGAGCGTGCGATATCCATCTGGAATCGCCACGCTCGCGGCCGGCCCCACGGCCTCGATGGTGCCGTCGCTCCCGATGAGCACGACGCCATCCGCTATCGGCGGGCCGGCCATGGTGTGGACGGTGTCGCCGCGTACGGCGACCTGGGCCGAAAGGGCGACGGGCGTCGCGGTAGCAAGCAGGAGTGCGAGCGTTACCAGCCCGGGCTCCAGGAATGGATTTCCGCTTTCGCTGGAATAACGGCGAGGGGAAGACGGAGTCATGCTTTCGCGGCAATGACGGCGAAGGGAAAGTGGATTCCCGCGTTCGCGGGGATGGCGACCGGAGCGCGTTCCATCGGCCATGGGGCGGATCATTCGTGATCCTCCATGCCGGCATGTACGTGCGGAGCTGTGCCGTCGATCACGTCAAAGCCTCCGACCGCGTACGCCCTGTCCTTCGGATCCGCACGGTCGAACACCTTCTCGCCATCCACCCAGGTCTGGAGGACGTGCGTATAGACGCTCAGGGGATCGCCTGTAAGCACGATGAAATCCGCGTCCTTGCCCACAGCGAGCGATCCCACGCGTTCGTCCAGCTCGAGCATGCGCGCGCCGGCCATCGTCAACCCCTCGAGCGCCTTCGCGCGCGACATCCCCGCCCGAACCGCGAGTGCCGCTGAACGGAGGAAGAAGCGGGAATCGGTGATACCATCGTCCGTGTGGAAGCCGACCAGCGCGCCCGCCCGTTCGAGCGCGGCGCCGGTTTCGAGCGACAGGTCGGCCGCCTCCAGCTTTCCGCCCGGCGCATCGATGACGATGATCGATGCCGGCACGCCCGCAGCCGCGATCTCGTCGGCCACCTTCCAGCCTTCGCTCACGTGCTGCAGTACGAGATCGAATCCGAATTCGCGCCTGAGCCGCAGCGCCGTGAGAATGTCATCGTGGCGATGCGTGTGAAAGTGCACCGTGCGCCGCCCTTCGAGCACCTGTACGAGCGCCTCCATCTCGAGGTCGCGCGAAGGGCGTTCCGATTCATCGTCACCGGCCGCGCTGACCTTCCGCCGGTATTCCTGGGCCTTGACGAACTTCTCGCGCACGATCGCGGCCGCCTTTGCGCGCGTACCCGGCGATGGGGGATCGCCGCGCGGATTGGTTCCGTTGGCCATCTTCATCCCGCCACAGATATCGGTGATGGGATCATCGCAGAACAGCAGGTCGCCGATGGTTTCGCCATCGCGCAGCTTAACGTACGCGGTCTGCCCGCTCATCAGGAGGCCGGACCCGGGCATGATGTTGACTGTCGTGACACCACCCGCCTGTGCCTGCTGGATGCGGTCGTCGCGCGCATCGATCGCATCGAGGATGCGGACCGAGGGATGCATTGCCGCGGATGCGTCGCCTCCGCTCCCCCCGCCGATGTGCGAGTGGGTGTCCACGAGCCCCGGCATGATCACGTGTCCTGAAACGTCGTGTACAACCGCGCCGGCCGGGACGCGCACCTCGGCGGCGCGTCCGAGCGCCGAGATCCTGCCGCCACTCACCACGAGAACTCCATCGTCGATGGCGGCGGCAGTGATCGGAAGTATTCGCGCGCCGCGGAACACGTGAGCCGGTTCCTGTGCCAGTGCCTCGGCGAGGGCGATGGCAGTGGCGGTGGCGGCCAGGACAAGGATGAGCAGGCCACTGGCGGCGGCCTGCAGGGCGCGTCGTCTCATTTTGTGCAATCTCCCTTTGTCGGTCCCAGGAGGCACTATGCGCCCGGGGCGGCATGCCCGCAAGACATTGCTGGAACCGGCCTGTCCGCAACGCGTGCTGCGAAGCCGGAACAGCGTCGCCGGTCGGCCGGCATTGCGCCCCGCCGGGCAACGGGGCACTATCCACGGGAAAGGGGATATCACGAATACGGCGCCCGCCGCCACGGCAGCGCGATCCGGCTGTCAGCCCACGAAAAGCCACCAGGTACCGACATGCGCACACAAGCTACGCGGCTCATTCTGACCATTCTCGTCGCAGTCTTCGCCACGGCCGCATGTTCGGCGCGCGGGCAGGGCGGCGAAGATGAGCCGATGGAGCCGGCGACGACCCTCACGGTGGATAATCGGAGCTGGTCGGAAATGACAGTCTACGTGCTGCGAAGTGGTCAGCGCATCCGTCTGGGGCAGGTCTCCGCCAGCTCGACGGAGACGTTCGTCATACCGTCGCATCTCATCTTCGGCGGCACCTCCCTGCGATTCCTGGCCGACCCCCTGGGTAGCAACGTCACGCCGGTGAGCCATGACATCACGGTATTCCCCGGCGACAACATCAGCCTCATGATACCCAACCGATAGCCCGCGCATGTTGCCCACCGGACTCGGCATTATCGAGGTCCGAGCGGGGGCAAAATCACTCTTGACAGACCCGGCCGTTGTCCGTAACTTGTGCGGCAGCAACAGGCAAAGGATTCCGCCGGAACACCAGTGAACGATCATTTTGCCGCAACACCAGTGAGCGATTTCAGGGACCTGGGTTAAACGCCTCGGGTCCCTCTTTGTTTGTCACCGCGCGAATGCGTGGTGAAGCCCGGCGCGGGGGGCGCAATGCCCGCGATCCAAGTCGGCAGGTACGGCATACCGCACCCCCGACAACACAATTTCAGTAGGGAGTACGGCAATGCGTACCACCGGCACCGTGAAGTGGTTCAACGACAGCAAGGGCTTCGGCTTCATCACACCAGAGGGCGGCCAGAAGGACTGCTTCGTCCATCACTCCGCGATCCAGGGGCAGGGCTTCAAGTCGCTCGCCGAGGGCGAGCGGGTCGAGTTCGACATCGTGCAGGGCCAGAAGGGTCCTGCCGCCGAGAACGTGGTGAAGCTCGGTCGCTGACAGGGCTGAACTGTCGGTAAGCCGGCGGGGTCGTGCCTTCGGGTGCGGCCCCGTCTGGTTTTTACTCCGGCGCCCCGGGTCGTCATTCCGGCAAAAGCTGGAATACATTCTCTCCAAACCCGAGGCTCCAGTCTCCCCATTCCCAGGGCCGGGTCCCCGTGAATCGGGACGGTTGCCCGAATGACCTCCTTCAGCGCTGCCTCGTCGCGCGAACTCCCCATCCCGGGGTGGCAATGCTGGCCGGGTTACGCACCGCCCCAGAGACCGTCGCCCGGTGAGCGCAGAACGAGAGCGATGGCGATGAGTGTGATCACGATCGCCCACACCGCGACGTAGATCGGAACGAACCACTTCCTCCGCGAGAGCATCTCCGTGTATGGCATCGGCTTTCCCGCGAATTTGCCGCGCGGCTTGCTGGGGAAGAAGAACGTCTTGTACGTCTCCCACGTCGCCACCGAATAGCCGGCCCCCGCGAGCCCGATGAACAGGTAGTTGCTTGTGAAGAGGGCGATCAGCGCGGCCCATAGAAACGACACGACCGGACTGCGGAAGAACTTGAGCAGGTCGAATCCCTCGATCGGCGCATCTTTCCACGCGCCGCCGAATGCGGTGAGCCACCCGCCGATGCTGCCCACCACGAGCACGATGACGAGCGGGTGAACGCGCGGTCCCGATTCCTGCCACCAGAGCACTGCGGCACTAGTGAGAAGCGCCACGAGAACCCACGCGATGCCAACCATCCAGCGTATCTTCCGGTCGTGTACCACGCGGCCGCCCACGTGAAACTGCATCGGGATGAAGTACTTCGACTGATCTTCCTCCCTGATGTACCCCTTGTAAAGCTCCGTGAGCGCACGCTCCGATACGTACACGACTCCGAAGAGCACGACCGCTTCCGCAGCGCGCGCGAGGTCTATCCCCTCTCCGATAATGATCTTCCAGACGAGGCCGAGCACGACAGCCAGCACGATGCTGCGTGCGTACGTCGCCCAGGTGAATCCCTCGTGCGGGGAGTCCTTGTACATCCCCCACGTGGATATGTGCGCTCCTGCGAGAAGGCCGATTGCGGCGGCCAGAATGAATTGCATTATAGAATGACCGTGGGTTCGGAGTCAGTGATCCGTTGATCTCAAAGCGCTGCAGTAGATGTCCTCGACGAGGCGCAGGTCGCGCCGTGCGAGGTCGATGGTATAGCGCGACGGGCGGTTGCGCGCGATGCAATCGAGGAAGTCGCGAAACATGGCGCGATAGCCGAGCATGTCGCGAACTCCCGGGAGCGCGACCCGGAAACGGCGGCCGCGTACCATGAGGAACAGTCCGTTCGACTCGAATGAAATGGAGCCCGCGCTCCCGTAGATGCGGGACAGGCGCAGCCCCCTGAACGTCGACCGGATGCGCCACGAGTAGGACAGCGTGCCGACGGCGCCGCCTTCGTACTCGAGCACCGCGAGCATGCTGCGCTCGGGCTCGCGGTCGCCCTCGCCCTCCCTCTCCCCCTCCCCCTCCCCCTCCCCGGCCCGAGGTCCGGCACGGTAGCCCGTAACCCTGCGCAGCGGGAGCGAGAGATTCGAAAGGAAGCTCACCCAGTGAATCCCGCCCTCGAACATTGCGCCGCCGCCGGCCAGCGCGATGTCGTCGCGCCATCCGCCCGTCTGCTGATGCTTGATGGCGTTGATGTGGATGAAGTGCACGTCACCGATCACCCCCGCCTCCAGCAGTTCGTTCAGCTCGCGCAGGAGCGGCTTGTACACGTAGTTCTCCGCGACCATGACCTGCCGGTCGGCGCGCCGGGCGCTGGCGCCAACGACGTCGAAGTCCACCGACCGGAGGAAGGGCGGCTTCTCCACGATGACGTGCTTGCCAGCTTCGAGTGCGCGTAACGCCAGTTCCATGTGTGATTGCGGCGGCGTGGCGATGAGCACGGCTTCAATGCGCTCGTCCGCGAGAGCATCCTCGTAGGAACCGAACGCGCCGGCGCCATCGAGGCGTCGTCGATACTCCTCCGCCCTGGCGCGGTCGCGACTCGCGAAGAAGAGAGCGGTGGCGGGCACTCCGTCACCTGCGGCCTCAAGGACGCCCGATCCGCCCAGCTTCGCCAGCGTGCGCGCGTGCATCCGGGTGGCCGCTCCGCAGCCGAGGAACGCGAGGCGGATCAACGGAGGGCGGACGTGCGTCGCGCCAGCGACCCGGCGCGGTCGAGTGCAACGACGTGCTCGGCGACACGCATGGCGTTGGCGGTGATCGTGAGGCTCGGGTTGACCCCTGCCGACGTCGGGAAGACACTGGCGTCGGTGACGTAGAGATTGTCGACTCCGCGAAAGCGGCATTCCGCGTCCAGCGCTGACCTCTGGGGATCGCTTCCCATGCGAACGGTGCCCAGCGCGTGTGAGAAGGTTCGCACGGAATGCGTGTGGAAGAAGAGAGCGCCAGCGCGGCGAAGTATACGTTTGGCCTGGCGTACGAGGGCCCCGCGTGCCTGGAGATCGCGCGCGGTGTAGGCGTGATGGATGACCAGCGGCACGCGGCCGAAACGGTCCGGCGATCCCGTGCCGAGCTCGACGCGGTTCTCGGCGCGCGGCTGGTCCTCGGCGATCGCGAGCAGGCCGGTGGTGTGGTGAACGACGGTTGCGAGCAGTGCTCCGAGCGGGCGCGGGGCGTGCGCCCGCACGAGCGAAGCTGGTGGGGTTCCCACCTGCTGGATGGATCCCAGCTTTCCAGGCGGCGTGCGAATGCCGGCATGACCGAAGTAGAAGTCCGTGATCCCGAGCTGCTTGTGGAACTCGCGCGCCGGATTCGGGGGGATCGGGAAGAAGCCGAACACCATCGCGTTGCAGTGGCGCATGAGGTAGCGGCCCACCGTCTTCGCGCCAGGCGAGGCATCGGAGAGTCTCGATGAGAGCAGCAGATGCGGTGTGGCGAGCGCGCCAGCGGCGACGATCACGCGACGCGCCCTGTAGGTTGACGGCCGGCCCGTTTTCGCGTCCACGCACTGCACGCCCGTGACACGTCCGTCACGCTCGCCGTTCCCTGTCTCGCTGTCCATCGCCTCGAAGGCGCGGACCAGGCGAACGGCGACGGTGTTGGTCCGGAGATCGAGGCCGGCGCGGATGAGCGCGGGAAGCACGCACGTCGCGAGATCGTTCTTTGCCTCGATGGCGCAGGCGAATCCGTCGCAGGTCATGCAGGCGATGCAGCGGCTGCGGTCGTCCGCTGCGGCGTAATTGATGGCGAGGGGGAGCCGGAACGGGTGCAGCCCCAGGCCGGCGGCTGCGCGCTCGATGCTGCGCGACGTGTGCGCGAGTTTGGCGGGCCGCTGCGGATAGGGCGAACTCCGGCGCGGTTCGCTGGGATCGCGGCCCGTGTCGCCTGCGACGCTGAGCAGATCCTCCGCGCGCGAGTACCAGGGTTCGAGCTCGTCGTAACCGAAGGGCCAGTGTGCGCCCGAGTCACCGATGATCTCGGCTGCGTCAAGGAAGTCGCGCTCGCGGAATCTCAGGGAGACCCCGCCGTAGAATACCGACGGCCCGCCCACGCAGTGGAAGGCGCCGACGCTGGTGCGCCCGGCGCCTTCGTGCACGTCGTACGGGGTGTCGCGGCAGTAGTGAGCACCCAGATCCATGGCCGCCTCCGGCTGCCAGTTTTCGGGGCCGCGCTCGATCCAGTCGCCACGTTCGAGCATCAGCACCCGCTGGCCGGCGCGCACGAGCACCGAGGCGGCGGCGGCGCCTCCGAACCCGCTGCCGATCACGATCGCATCGAGGTCGTTCCCCTGTGGGGCGTGGTGCATCCGTCAAGAATGGCGACTGAGACCGGCAAGCGGAACCGGCGGCTTGCGCGAATCGGTTCCGCTCGCCATGGTAGGTCGTCGTTTTTCTTCCGAGTCGGCCACCGGCTGCCGATGCGCATCCTTCCTGAAGCTCACTCACTCAAACCCTTCCCACAGACAGGAGATCTCCATGGGCCATCCCTGGGTCAGGTACCGCCGGGTTGCCACGGCGCGTTACGGCCAGCGCCGCCGCGGGCCGAGGTCGCACCGCGCTCTCTTTCTGGCAGCCCTCTTCACATTCCTTCCAGCTCTGGGCGGTGCGCAGACAGGGATCGTCGCCGGCATCGTGGTCACTGAGGGTTCCGGCAGCCCCGTCGCCGGCGCTCAGGTTCAGGTCGAAGGCACGACGCTGGGTGCTCTGAGCGACGTTGCTGGTCGCTTCAGGATCGCCGGCCTGACGGGATCCCAAGTGACGCTCGATGTGCGACGGATCGGCTTCCGGCCGACGCGTCAGACGGCCAGCGTTGGTGATTTGGGTGTCCGGATCGAGATAACCGAGCGCGCAATCGAACTGGACCAGGTTGTCGTGACCGGAACTCCTGGAGCAACCGAAAAGCGCGCGATCGGGAATTCGATAGCAACGATCGACGCGAGCGAGATCACCGAGAAGACGCAGGTGAACAGCCTCCAGGAGCTGCTCAACGGTCGCGCGGCGGGTGTTGTCATCATGCCGGCCACGGGTGCCGTCGGATCCGGTTCGCGCATACGGATACGTGGCAGCGGCAGCTTTTCGCTCAGCAATCAGCCGCTCATATACGTCGACGGTATCCGCATCAACAGCGACCCTACTACCGGTCCCGTGAATCAGGGGTTCGGATCGCAATCGATATCGCGCATCAACGACATCAACCCCGAGGAAATCGAAAGCATCGAGATTCTCAAGGGGCCTGCCGCCGCGACTCTCTACGGCACCGAGGCCTCCAACGGGGTGATTCAGATCATCACGAAACGCGGTTCCAGCAGCCAGCCACGCTGGAATCTGACGGTCAAGCAGGGCGGCAACTACCTGCGTGATCCGGAGGGCCGCTTCGAAACCAACTACCAGGTGGACGCCGACGACAACGTCCTGTCGATCGACATAGTGGAGCGTGAGAACGACCGCGGCACTCCGATCTTCACGACGGGGCACTTGCAGGAGGTGGACCTCAGCGTCGCCGGCGGCACCGCACTAGCCACATACTATCTGGCGGGAGGCTATGAGGACTCCGAAGGAGTGGAGCCCAGCAATGGACTGAGGCGCTACAGCACCAGGGTGAATCTGGGTCTCAACCCGTCCGAGCAGATCGGCGTGAACGCGAACCTCGGCTACGTGAGCGGCAAGACGGATCTCGGCTGTGAAGCAGGTTGTGGCGGGCGCGTCTGGGGAACCGTGCTCGCAAATCCGAACAACCTCACGGGCGTCAACGCATCGCGGCGCGGTTTCCACAGTGGTACGCCCGAGGAGTACGATCTGCTCCAGAATTTCTCGCAGGACATTGATCGTTTCACCGGCAGCGTACAGCTCTCCCACAACCCCTTCTTGTGGCTGCGCCATCAGGTGACCGTCGGCTCCGATCGCACCCGCGAAACCAACGTGGCGTTCACGCCGCGCGTGGACTCACTCATTGGAAGCCCGGTGTGGGGAAACGGGCCGCTCGGCGGGATCTCGCAGACGGAGCGTCAGATCAACCTGAGCACGCTGGATTATTCCGCGACGGCGACGGCCGACCTTACGGGCGACATTCAGTCGGCCACGTCGGCGGGCGGACAGTACTATCGAACGTCCACGGAATTTGTCTTCGCCGAGGGCGATGTGTTCCCCGCACCAGGCCTGACCTCGGTGGATGCCACGACCCAGGACAAGGATACGGGTCACGATTTCTTCGAGGAGAAATCGCTCGGCTTCTTCGTGCAGGAGCAACTGTCGTGGCGCAACCGCTTCTTTCT
>JBOHTO010000158.1:0-6279 GCA_050733695.1 Gemmatimonadaceae bacterium
GTTGCGGGAGTACATCTGGCTCGCGTGCACGGGGACAGTGGCCGCGATGTTGAGGGGCGCGTGGATGGTCACACCGTTCTCCGTGACCGTCTCGCCCGGCCTGCTCGACTCGCAGTTGCCGCCGGCCTCCGCAGCGAGGTCGACGATCACTCCCCCGGGGCGCATGGCGCGCACCATGTCCATGGTGATGAGTACCGGCGCCCGCTTGCCGGGGATGAGCGCGGTCGTGATCACGACGTCGGCTTCGCGAACTCGCGAGCCGATCAGCTCCAGCTCGCGGCGGTGCGCAGCGTCCGAGAGTTCCTTCGCGTAGCCGCCGCGATCCTCGGTGGCGGCCTCGCCCAGATCTGCCTCCGTGAATGTCGCGCCCAGACTCCGGACCTGTTCCTTGACCGCGGGCCGCGTGTCGAAGGCCTCGACGCTGGCGCCGAGACGCCTGGCCGTCGCGATCGCCTGCAGACCGGCAACACCAGCGCCGATCACGAACACACGCGCCGGCGTAACTGTCCCCGCCGCGGTCATGAGCAGCGGGAAGAAGCGAGGCAGCGTCTCGGCGGCGATGAGCACCGCCTTGTATCCGGCCACGGTGCTCATCGCGGAGAGAACGTCGAGCGACTGCGCGCGCGAGATGCGTGGAATGGCATCCATGCTGAACGCCGTGATGCGTCGCTCTGTTAGCGCGCCCACGAGATCCGGGTTCACGAGCGGCTGCAGGAGCGCGATCAGCACGGAGCCCTCGCGTGGCAGCTCGGCGGCAGCCGGCCGGTTGATCCGGACGATGAGATCGGCGCGATTGAGCAGCGCCTCGGCCCCCGCTACGATCGTCGCGCCCGCCTTCTCGTAGGCGGCGTCACTGTGAAAGGCACCTGCGCCGGCGCCCGCCTCGACGAGCACGGTCACACCGCGCTCCACCAGCTTCGCCACCGTATCCGGAACGAGCGCGACGCGTCGTTCCCCGGGTGCTGTCTCGCGCGCCACGCCGAGTTGCATGGGCGAGAGCTTACGGGCGCCGGCCGGGGCCGTCAAGCAGCCGCTGCGCCTTCAGCCAGCCAGTGCCTGTCGCGGAAGTGCGTTCTGAAGGTCGGTGAACTCGAACGGTTTGGCGATGAACGGACGCCCCGTGCCTTCGAGAAACGCCAGCAGGTCACGGCTCACCGTGTCGCCCGTGATGAAGATGACGCGCTCGGCGAGCGCGGGGACATCCACCTTGAGCCGCGCGAAGAACTGCTGACCCGACATGTCGGGCATGCGCATGTCCAGGATCACGGCATCGAAGGGCTCGTTGGCGGCGAGCACCAGGCCATGGGTGCCGGCCCCGGTGGATGCGACGGCGTGACCGGTTGCCGTGAGATAGCGATCCAGCGCGAGACGCAGCGGCTCCTCGTCGTCGATCACGAGAATCCGGAGCGGGGGAATTCCATTCCGTGCGATGACCAGCGGCCCGTGGTCGTTGCGATACACCGGTTCGACGTACGGCAGTTCGACGCAGAAGCGGCTTCCCCCGCCCCCCCCTCCCCCTTCCGAGACGTTCTCCGCCCAGACGCGCCCGCCGTGCTCGCTCACGATGCCGAGCGAGATGGACAGGCCGAGCCCTGTGCCGCTGCCCGTCGGCTTCGTGGTGAAGAACGGATTGAAGATGCGCTCCAGCGAATCGGGCGGAATGCCGGGCCCCGTGTCCTCGATCTCCACCCGGATGGCGCGGGCGAGCGTGCGGGTGCGAACGGTGAGACGATGGTGCGGCGCCTCCAGCTCGTTCATCGCGTGTTCGGCGTTCGTGATGATGTTGAGGAACACCTGCTGGATCTGGTGGACGTCCGCCATCGTCTCCGGAACCCTGTCGCGATAGTCGCGCACGATCTCGATGCCGCGAACGCTGAACTCATAGGCCCGCAATTCGAGCGTGTCCTCGAGAACGCGCGATACATCCGTGGGCACTTTCTCCGCCTTGTGCTGCCGCGCGAAGGTGAGAAGATTCGTCACGATTCTCGCGGCCCGCCGCGCTTCCCCCGCGATTATCTCGGCCGAATGCCGGTGATCCTTCGGGAGCGTCCGGTCCGCGAGCAGCAACTGCGCAAACGCGGACATGCTCGCGAGCGGGTTGTTCAGCTCGTGGGCGACACCACTGACGAGCTGTCCGATGGCGGCCATCTTCTCCGACTGGATGAGCTGCTGCTGGAGCTGTTTCTGCTCGGTGACATCGCGAACGATGCACAGCACCT
The DNA here is from genome assembly GCA_050733695.1 of Gemmatimonadaceae bacterium. Classification (GTDB taxonomy): domain Bacteria; phylum Gemmatimonadota; class Gemmatimonadetes; order Gemmatimonadales; family Gemmatimonadaceae; genus JBOHTO01. The sequence continues at coordinate 2,220 of JBOHTO010000158.1, forward strand.
CTTCGCCCGGCTGAACGCCCGACGTCGTGACCGCGATCGATCGGATCGTGCCGTCTTTCCTGATTACCAGCGTCTCGAACTGCCCCTGCTCACCGGCCAGCGCGCGCTGGAACTCCTCGAGAGTCTTGTCCAGTTCTTCCGGCGGAATGAGAGGCGCGAAAAAGCTGCCGATCAGCTCCTCGCGATCGTGCCCCGAGATCTCCTCGGCCGCGTGGTTGACCGTCGTGAAGCGCGCCGAGGAATCGAAGGTGATGATCGCATCGCTCGCGCCCTCGACGAGGTGACGATAGCGTGCCTCGGAGCGCGCCAGCGTCTCGTGCGCGTTGAACGGCTCGGTGATGTCGCGGAAAGTAGCGGCCGTGCCCGCGAGCTGACCGCCGCTGTGCAGTGCGGCTGATGCGACGGCCACGACACGTTCAGTACCATCGCTCCGGACGATGCGGGTCTCGTAGCGCTGAGGAATGCCGCGTTGCGCCTCCCGCTCCCGCGCGAGGACGGAATCGCGCTCCGCGGGGACAACCAGATCGTCTGCAGGAAACCCGACCAGCGACGGAACCGGTCGTCCGAAGAGGGTTGCCGCCGCCCCGTTCGCCTCGACCACGACGCGATCGAGCGAGAATACCACAAGGGCGTCGGCGCACACCTCGAGAAGCTGCCGATCCATTATCGGTCCTCAATCTTCACGAGACGAGGTAGTGCTCAAGCGGGAATGACTTGCTCGCGAAGTCCTGGCACATCATCGCGGCCGCGAACAGTCGCATCGTATCCTGCGCGCGTGAAACAATCTGGGCGCGAACCGTGTCGTTCACGGTCTTCCGGTCGAGGGCCAGCTTGGACAGCTCCAGATGGCGCTCCTCGTCTATGGCGCGCCCTGACTCGATGCTCCCCTGTCGCGCGTGCTCCTGCCACCACCGCATTGCCGCGGGTCCGCCATCGAGATGTGCCCTTCCCGAAACGCCGGGATATATGGAAGTCGAAACGACATCGTAGATCATGACTTCCATGCAGCTCTGGCTCGCGAAGTGCTCCCAGTAATCAATGCCATCGTAGCTCGCCGTCATCCACAGGTGGTGATACAGCGCGAGGACTGGTTCGGGGAAGACGCTGTCGGGAAAGCAATCAGGCCCGAGCGACGCGCCACCGTCGGTGACCGAGCCGAGAACCTCTGCGGTCATCCGGTCGAGATCCTGCAGCTCGAAGCGGCCCATGTAGTCGCGCAAGGTGGCGTAGAGCTGCTCGTGGTCCACCCCATAACCTTCCAGCTTCCGGCGCCAGATCTCGTTGTGGTCCTGCTCTTCGCGGAGCTGTTCGGCGAGGTGTTTGACGAAGCCGGACTGACGAACGTGGTCTACCTTCCCGATGCTGCGAATGAGGGCGCGGTTGAATCCGACGACGACGGGATACATGCCCGTTATGAACGCGACATAGCGCCGCCGCGAGAGACGCCCGCTCCGCAGCGTGGTGAAGAACGGCGACCGGTTGACACCCGCGGCGTATTCGCCCGCGAGACGCCAGATGGTGACGCCGAGTCGCTCGCCGTGCGCACCGTGCCCGCCGCGCGAGCGTGCCTCCGGTGAACCATGTACAGCGGTCATTGTGCAGCGGTCATTTGAGCGGTGCCTCTGGAAGTGCCTGCACGTATGCTCCGACGAATGGTCATTGATCGCGGGATTACGGGTCGTGGTGCAGTGATCGTGGTCACCACGCCTGACATGAATGACGAGCCGGAGCGGAAGCCCGTCACGCATTTCCGCCGGCAAACCGCCCTGCTCGCGATCTCATCGGTGCCGGCGAAGAATCGCGAGCACGACCGATCCGATGAGAACGATGGCGACGACGCTGAAGCCGATCGACGCGATCAACCACCCGAGTTCGGGGCGCGTGAGTGAGAGCGTACCGAGCCCGAGGGCCATCATTCCCAAACCGAGGCGACCGAGCCATGGTGGTCGCGTGCGAGGGCTCTCGTCTCCCGGATCGCCGCCGGGCGCCCCGGCACGGCGCCAGACCATGGCGCCGAGGAGAAACGTCGCGATCCCGATCCAGAGTCGGATCACGGGCCGAGCGCGTCCATGAGATCGAGGGCGTCCCCCCTTGCAAGATCGGCGATTCGCGCTACGCGACCGCCGGCGGCGGTGTCGATAGCGAGAGTGGCGAGCCCATGAACGCGCTGAAGCGGACCCTGCGTGACGTGCAGGGTCTGTATCCTGCGCTCCGGGATCACCCATGTAGTCCGTCCCCAGACCCCCGCCCGCACGACGACCACGCCATCGAGCTCAGTAGCCCCGGGAATTCGTGCCCACCCCCGGCTCCGATACTGAGCGAACGCCGCCGCCACTCCCACTGGCGCCAGCAGGAGCACGGCGACAGCGGAGCTTCCAAACGGAAGCCAGAGAGCGACCATCAACAGTAGAACGAGGGCACAGTTGCGCACGATGCCACGACGGCGCGATGCAGGGTGCACGGGATTGAGCCGCGGGCACGCGATGTCGGCCCCGTCGAGAACCCGTGCGACGAGACCGGGAACCTCGTCGCGTGGCGCGATGGGTACGAACGCTTCCGCCCCGCCACGCTGATTCTGCCCCGGCCCGCCTCCCGCGGTCTCCACCTTCAGAGCCGCGAGCCCGAAGGGCCGCCTGAGCGCGGACTCTTCCACACGGACCGCCTGTACACGCCCCAGCGGGATGTTCGTCTCGCGACGGTTGAAGAAGCCGTACCGCTTGCGAAGTTCGCTCCCCGCCAGCTCGATCGTGAAGCCGTGATAGCCGATCATCGAGCCGATTATCGAGAAGAGCCAGCCGAAGAACAGCAGGAGCAGCACGATCGCGCTCCCCCACAGAAACACACCGGACGCAGTTGCCGTCTCGAAGCGGTCGCCGAGTTCGCGGAGCGGTCCCGTAAATCGCATCGGAAGATCGTCGGCGAACTGCGAGGCACCGGCGAGCACCGCGGCGATGAACCCGATCTCGTTCGCCGTAGCACCAGCGATCGCGAGATCGCGCGGCGTGAGATGCGCGAGCTGCTCGGCGCGCGGCGCGACCTGTTCCGGCGCCGGCATGTGCTGCGCGGCGATTTCCGCGGGCTCGGTAGCCGTATGACGGCCGGACAGCATGCGCGTGCGCAGCTCCTCTGCCACGTCCCGATCGATAACGGACAGTACACCCTCGGTCTCACCCCCGCCGCCCCCCGCTGTCTCCACACGGAGCTCCACGACGCCGGTGAACGTGTGCAGCAGATTCTGCCGCAGTTCCACGTTCTGCACGCGCGTGAGAGGAATAACACGGTGCTTCCGCCCCAGAACTCCGGACGTGATCACGAGCTCATCGTCGCCGAGGGCGTAGCGGTAGGTCGCATACTTGGCCGCCGCCGCAACGAACGCCGGCACAGCCATGATGATCAGGATCCAGCGCAGCACCTCGGAGTATTCATCGCCCGCCGAAAATCCGCCGATGATGGCCGGGATGACGAAGCGCCGCGCCACCTGCAGCGCGGAGAACAGACACGTTAGCGGATGCAGCCGCCGCATGTCCTCCGTGTCGGGATGGCCCACGTCAGACAGCGTCGTCGGTGCCGCTCAGCACCGCCAGTCGTTCGCGGAGCTCCCGTGCGTCTGAATTGGCGAGGCCGGGGATGTGAAGCATCGCGCCCACTCCGCCCGCCGTGTAGATGACCACCGACGCGAGGCCGACCACACGCTCCAGCGGCCCCTGGACCGTATCGACGTGCTGGATCCGGACGTGCGGAACGACGCTCACGGTTCGCCAGAGCGCTCCCCGATGGATCACCACGTCGGAAGCGCGCACCAGGTATCCCCAGCGCCTGTACCTGCTTCGCGGCCGGAGGACCGCGTAGACCAGTCCGAACGCAGCGGCGATCACCGCCGGGATGACAGGGCCGATGCCGGTGTCGAAAGACACGAACGCCCCGGCGATCACTGCGACCGCGATCGCGGCCTGGAGGAGCGCCGTAGCGCGCCAGATACTCTCGAGACGCGGGTCGAGGCGCCGGAGCACAGGTTCTTCAAGCACCCCGGAAGAGGGTTCTGGGGGGGTGGGTGTTGGGG
>JBOHTO010000159.1:0-21420 GCA_050733695.1 Gemmatimonadaceae bacterium
GGAGTGTGGCGAGCGCGGCCAGGGCGACGACCGTTCGTGCGCGCGGACGCATCGGATGCATTATACCGCCTCCCTTGTCATGATTCCCGCGACACATTCTCCGCTGTCATTCCCGCGACCCTACCACCCGCAACGTCATTCCCTCGAAAGCGGGGATCCATTCTTCATCCCTGCCTCCCATCCAGTCCCGCTCCCCGCGCGTCGTCACCTCCCGCCCCCTGTCGTCAATCCCGCGAAAGCGGAATCCGTTTTCCTGTTCTCTCGTCGGCAACACCCCGTACGAATCCGGGATGATCATCCACGGAAATACAGCCACTCGAGTCCGACGAGCATCGCGACGACGATGCTCAGAACGATGTCGACACGCCGCCAGCTCGCACCATGCACGCTCGGTTCGACGTCCTCCGTCGTTGCGAAGGTGATACCCGCCAACTGCTCGTTGGTCGGCGCCGGCGCGCTCAGGCTCGCGACCACGAGCACCACCGTGCATACGACGAACAGCAGCACGGCGAAGTGGAGGAAGTTGATGTCGGCGTATGCGAACAGCCACCCGTCGAGTGAGGCCTTGCCCAGCTCGGCCAGCAGCCGTCCCATGCCGAGCACGAAGCCGGCGACGAGTGCAGCCATGGCGCCGCGCGCATTCACGCGGGTCCAGAACACGCCCCAGAGAAAGACGGCGGCGATCGGCGGCGCGATGTACGCCTGAACGCTCTGCAGATACTGGTACAACTGTCCCGAGATGAGCTGCATCAGCGGGATCCAGAGCAGGCCGAGGCCGACGAGCACCGCGGTGGACCCCTGTCCGATCAGCACGAGCCGTTGTTCCGACGCCGCCGGGTGCAGCTTCCTGTACACGTCCCAGGTGATGAGCGTGGAGCAGGAATTGAACACCGAGGAGAGTGAGCTCATGAGCGCCGCAAGCAGCCCTGCCACGACGATCCCCTTGAGCCCGACCGGCAGCAGTTCGGCGACCAGCGTCGGTAGCGCCTGATCGGCGCTGCCGAGCGTGAGCCGACCCTGCTCTGCGAGCGCGTACGCGATCACACCCGGAATCACGAAGATGAACAGCGGCAGGAGCTTGAGGAATCCGGCGAAGATCGTTCCGCGGCGGGCCTCGTCCTGGTTCTCCGCCGACAGTACGCGCTGTACGATGAACTGATCCGTACACCAGTACCACACACCGAGGATGGGCGCGCCGAAGAGTATGCCCGTCCAGGGGAACGCCGGGTCGGAAACCGGCTTCCACAGACTCATGAAGTCCGGGCCGACGGTGTCCACCATCTCACCCCAGCCACCCAGCCGCGAGAGTCCAACGACCGTGACCGTGACCGCGCCGCCGATCAGCACGAACATCTGCACCATGTCCGTATAGAGCACGGCACGCAGACCACCGAACACCGTGTACACCCCCGTCGCGACCACCACGATGAGCGCACCCGTCCAGAAGTCGATCCCCATCAGCGCCTCGAACACTATGCCGCCGGCCGCGATGGTGACCGATATCTTGGTCAGCACGTAGGCGATGATGGATACGATCGCAAGGTACCAACGCGCACCCGACGAGTACCGGCGCTCGAGAAACTCCGGCATGGTGTACACGCCGCTCCGCAGATAGAAGGGCACGAAGACCCAGCCGAGGACGAGCAGCACGAGCGCGGCGAGTATCTCGAACTGCGCGACGGCGACACCGCTCGCGGCTCCCGTTCCGGCAAGTCCGACCAGATGCTCGGAGCCGATGTTGGAGGCAAAGAGCGACGCGCCGACTATGAACCACCCCACGTTGCGCCCAGCCAGGAAGTAATCAGCGGAGCTGTCGCGCGAGCGTTCGCGCCAGGATGCCCATATCGCAACTCCGAATGTGAGGGCGAAGTACAGCCCGATTACCAACCAGTCCAGCCACACGAGTTGTCCCACGGCCTGCCTCCATCAGCGAATCCTGCGGGGGTAGACGACGCTGCTGTCGGTAACGCGCGGTCGCGTCACTCGGCGGGGATGTCCTGCACCAGCCGGAAGCCCACGTGAAAGAGCGCTGTCTCCGGCGTGGAATGACTGCGCGCCGAAACGCGGTAACCGTGGCAGTAGGATTCGTGGCACAGAAACGAGCCGCCGCGCTGCGCTCTCTCGCTGCGCGCATCGGGGGGCCGGCGGAACTCGCGGTCGCGCTGTGAATACGGGCGGAACCAGTCGGCGGTCCACTGCCACACGTTGCCACCCATGTCCGTGAGGCCGAGCCCTGTCGCACCGAAAGCACCGACTGGTGAAGTGTACAGGTAGCCGTCCTCCCCGCTGTTGTGTTGCGGGAAGCTCCCCTGCCACGTATTCGCCCCGTGCACGCCGCCGGTCACCAGCGTGCTCCCCCATGCATAGCGATCGCGGTTGTCGCGCGCGCCGCGCGCTGCATGCTCCCACTCCACCTCTGTCGGGAGACGCTTGCCGGTCCAGCGCGCGTACGCCGTCGCGTCGTTCCAGGACACCTGGGTCACGGGGTGATCGTCCGGCGCGGCGGGTGTCGCCGGTCCGCGCGGGTGGCGCCAGTCGGCACCATCGACAAGCCGCCACTGCCGCAGCCCGGTATCGAAGACGCCCGCACTTCCGAAATGCTCCGCTTCAGTGACGTGACCGGTTGCATCCACGAAGGAGCGGAACTGCGCGACCGTGACGGGATGCACGTCCATGAAGAATGCCTGCACTCGCGCGCTGAACACCGGGCGCTCGACTGGCATTCCATGCTCGGACCCGATGTGCGTGGTGCCCCCCGGGACGTACACCATCCCCTGCGGCACGGTGAGGCCGGCAGGGACCGGAGCGATGCCGGTGTCCAGCCTTCCTCCACCGCGCGATGCCACGAGCCCCGCCGCGCCGAGCGTACCCGCGATGGCCGCGAGCGCGATGCCGCGTGCGAGCGCCGGACGCGAGGCGCAGCGAGTCACGGCAGCCGGCGCTCCGATGCCTGAAAGTCCGTCGACCGCCGGAGCGGGATCTTCATCCCATCCGTTGCCTCCAGCCGCTCCCACATGCGATCGCGCATCGAGCGCGCGCGATCACCGAACGCCGGCACCGCGATCAGGTTATGTCGTTCATCCGGATCGGTTTCGAGATCGAACAGCTCGTTCGTATCCCAGATGCCGTGGTAGAAGATGAACTTGTAGCGATCATCGCGGAGCGCGAACACCGTGGGTGTATGCGGGAAGGCGTACTCCCAGTAGTACTCGTACAGCAGTTCCGTACTCCATGCCGCAGAATCGCCACGCAGCAGGGGGAGCACCGAGCGGCCGTCCATCTTCCATGGTGCCTGCGCGCCGGCGAGATCGAGCATCGTGGGAGCGATGTCGATGTTGCGAACCATGCCCTCGATCTTCGAACCGGGTTCGATGACTCCCGGCGCCCAGGCGAGCATCGGTACACGAATCGATTCCTCGTATGCGTGCCTCTTGTCGATGAGCCCGTGCTCGCCGAGTGAGAACCCGTTGTCGCTCGTGTAGATCACGAGCGTCGAACGGGCGAGCCCCGACTCCTCCAGGTAATCGAGTATCCGCCCGATGCTCTCGTCCAGAGCGAGCAGCGTCTCGGCATAGCGGCGATAGAACTCGTCGAACTCGAACTGACCGTGGTACGCGTAATCCACGCCGTGCCAGCCGTAGCGTTGCGCGCGCGCCCACCGCGGCAGCGCCAGCATGTTCCGGTCAGTCTTCATCATCGTCGCCGGATACTCGATGGCCGCGCTGGCGTAGCGATCCCGGTGGCGCGGCGCGGGCACGAACTCCGCGTGCGTCGCCTTGTGCGACAGGATCAGGAAGAAGGGCTTGTCGCCCGACTCTGCCCTCCGCTGCCGCAGCCAATCGAGCGCGTAGTCTGTGAGGATGTCGGTGGTGTATCCCTCTTCCTTCCGCCGCTCACCGTCGACGTTGAGCAGAGGATCGGTGTACGTGCCCTGCCCGCGGAAGCTCACCCAGCGATCGAAGCCGGCGCGCGGCTGATCGCTCCCCTCACTCTCGCCCATGTGCCACTTGCCCATGTACGCCGTGGCGTAGCCGGCCCGCTGCAGATACTGCGGGAAGAATTCCGTACCGGGCGGAATGGGAGAGGTGTTGTCGACTACGCCATGCCGGTGCGCGTACTGTCCCGTGAGGATCGAGGCTCGGCTCGGCGAGCAGAGCGAGGTGGTGACGAACGCGTTCTGAACGTGAGCGCCTTCCGCGGCCATGCGGTCCATCGCCGGGGTTTCAAGAAAATCCGGCGCGCGCTCCATGAACCCCATGAAGTCGTAGCGGTGGTCGTCGCTGAGAATGAAGACGACGTTGCGAGCCGCCGAACGCTGTCCCTGCGCCGCGGCGGTCGCGGCGGTCGCGGCGGTCGCGGCGGACGCGGCGAGCCAGGGGAACGCCAGCGCGAGTAGCACGGGATGCAGGCGGCGACACGTGCTCGAGCTCATCGCTTCTCCTCCGCCCCGGTTCCGATGCGGACCTCACGCGGGACCGCGGAGCGAATCGGTCCCAGCTGCGCGCCATCGGTCACCTCGAAGCGCGCCTCCCTCTCCACCGCCGAGTTCGTCCCCACCCAGAGCGTGAAGGTACCCGGCTCGATGATGCGCTGCATGGTCGCGTCGCGAAAGGCGAGGTCCTCGGCCGTGATGTCAAAGGATACGGTAGCCGCTTCGTTCGGGTCCAGCGAAACGCGTCTGAATCCGCGCAGCTCCTTCACCGGACGCGTGACGCTGGCCACATCATCGCGCAGGTACAACTGAACCACCTCGTCCCCCGCCCGGTTGCCGGTGTTCGTCACCGTCACCTCAACGCTGAGCGTGTCGGTCGCAGTCATGCGCGTCGCGCCGAGCCGCAGTTCGCTGTAGGAGAACGTCGTGTAGCTCAACCCGTGGCCGAAAGGGTAGAGCGGTGTCCACGGGACGTCGAGATACTTGGACGTGTACTTGTCGGTGGGCGAGGGCGGCCGTCCCGTGTTCTTGTGCGCGTAGTAGATCGGGATCTGCCCCGTCACCCGCGGGAAGGTGATCGGCAGCTTTCCGCCCGGGTTCACGTCGCCGAACAGGACGTCGGCCACCGCCGGCCCCATCTGCACGCCGAGGTACCACGCTTCGAGGATCGCGGGAATGCTGTCCGCGAGCCACGGGATCGCGAGCGGACGTCCATTCATGAGCACGACGGCGATCGGCTTCCCCGTGGCGCGAATCGCGCGCGCGAGATCGAGCTGCACTCCGGGAAGGTCGATCGTCGCCCGATTGCTCGCCTCCGCGCTCATGTCCTGCGTCTCACCGAGCACGAGCACGACTGCGTCCGCCTGCCGCGCCGCGCGCACTGCTTCCGCGAACCCGCTCGTATCGGGCCCGCGCACATCCGCGCCCGGCGCGTAGAGCACCTTCGTAGCCGGCGATACGGCACGGCGGATTCCGTCGAGCACGGTTACCGCATCTTCGGGCTGTCCCGCCGCGGCCCAGGAACCCAGCGCGGAGCGCGCGTCGCCGGCGAGCGTTCCGATCACGGCGAGCGTAGCGATGTCGTCGCGGAGCGGGAGTACGTCGCCGTCATTCTTCAGCAGAACGATGGACCTGCTCGCCACCTCGCGCGCGGCGGCGATGTGCTCCGGCGTGAGTGTCGCCGCACGCTCGCGCGCCGGGTCGCTGTAGCGATATGGGTCGTCGAACAGTCCGAGCACGTACTTCGCGCGCAGGACGCGGCTCACCGCGTCATCGACCTGCGACTCCCGCACGGTGCCGGCGCGGACGAGCGCCGGCAGCTCGGCGAGGTAGATGCCGCTCACCATGTCGATGTCCACCCCGGCGCGCAGGGCCAGCGCACCCGCTTCCGCCGCATTCGCCGCGACACCGTGCGCTATCAGCTCCCTGATTCCCGTATAGTCGCTCACGAGGACACCGTCGAAGCCCCAATCGTCGCGCAGAAGATCCTCGATGAGATGCCGGTGCGCGTGCATCGGGATTCCATCGACCTCGTTGAACGCCGCCATGATCGACCCGACGCCTGCATCGACTGCGGCGTGAAAGGGCGGCAGGTAGACGCCGTGCAACGTTCGGGCGGAGATGTCTACTGTGTTGTAGTCGCGCCCGCCTTCCGCGCCTCCGTAGGCGGCGTAGTGCTTCGCCGTGGCCAGCATTGTCGCGCGGTCGCGCAGATCGTCGCCCTGGAAACCGCGAACGCGCGCCACGGCCATGACGGATCCGAGATACGGATCTTCACCCGCGCCCTCGACGACGCGCCCCCAGCGCGGATCGCGTGCGATGTCGACCATTGGCGCGTACGTCCAGTGCAGGCCGTGTGCAGTCGCCTCGATCGCGGCGATGCGCGCCGACCGTTCGACGGCAGCCGGATCCCAGCTCGCCGCCTCCGCGAGCGGGACGGGGAAGATCGTGCGGAAGCCGTGGATGACGTCGTGCGCGAAGAGGAGCGGGATGCCGAGCCGAGTCTCCTCGACCGCGATGCGCTGGAGATCGCGCGTGTACGCGGCGCCGAAGATTCCGAGGAACGAGCCGACCTTGCCGGCGCGGATCTCGGCTTCGCCACCCTCCGGAACGCGCGGACCTGTTTCGCTCCAGCCGCCGCGGTACTGCGTGAGCTGGCCGACTTTCTCCTCGAGTGTCATCAGTGAGAGGAGGGAATCGGCGAATCGGTCGGCGGGCGAGATCTCCGTTCCCGGGGAGGGGACACCCGGCGGAGATGGTTCGATCGCGGGCTCCGGGGTCAATCCCGCCGGGCGACACCCATCGGCGGAGAGTCCGCAGAGGATCGCGAGGGCGACCGATCGGCCGAAGCGCCTCACCCGTGATCGAGCTGCGAGCCGCTTGCGGCGCACCGGCCGGCGAGCCACCCGCCAGTGAACCCGGCGCGACATAGCCCCCGCACGACATACGGGTTCTCGCGCATGATCTCCCACACGAGATCGCTGCGATAGTTCTCTATCATGAGCAGGATCGGACCCTGATCGATTCCGAGATAATCGACATCGAACCAGCCGACGCCGGGCACCGTCGTGCCCTTCGAAGCCACTCCCGGCTCATCGAGCGTGAGGTTGAAGGCATCCCTGAAACCGTACTGAGCGTACAGGTTGCCGCCGGTACCGTCGCGCATGGCGCGGAGCGCGGGGATCGTGATCCCGGGCGCGAAGGGAACCGAGCCGCCCACGGCGGTGGGGGCGATCGTGCCATCATCGCGAAGGTCGTTTGCAGCAGCGCCGCGTGCCCAGTACCCGTGAAACTGTCGCTCCCGTCCGTCGATCGTCGCGCGGACGTCCCCGGGCCCGTCGCTCGCGGTGAGTCCCCAGATATTCTCGCCGTAGCCCTCCCAGCCATTCGGATTGTCGATCGCGTACGCGTGTTGCGCGAGCGTAGCACGGCGGGAGTTCTCGAAGTAGTCAATGCCGCGTGAGCGCATGTACTCATCCTGGATTCCCCGGAAATCGATCCAGACGTGGGAATACTGATGGCCGAACAGGGGAGCGAAGTTGACGTGCGGCTGGCCGTAGAACTCCGCCCAGTCGTACGTGCTGGTGAACTCCTGCCACGACTCCGGCACGACAGGGTGCGTGGGCGAGCCCAGTGCCAGCACATACAGGAACATCGCCTCGTTGTAGCCATCATAGTCGGCCGCGATGAAGCCGGCCTCCGGGCGCCATCCCATCGAGATTTCAGGCGAACGGACGGAGGCCCAGTCCCACTCGACGCGCCGGTATAGCGAATCGGCCAGAGCGCGAATCTCTGCCTCGGCGGCGCTGCTGCCATCGAAGTACTGCTGCACGCAGAGCACGCCCATCAGGAGTAATCCGGTATCGATGGTGGAGAGCTCCACATTCCTGAAGCGGTGACCGGTGTTCATGTCGAGGAAGTGGTAGAAAAAGCCGCGGTACCCCGTCACTTCGTCGGGGCGGTCGGTCTGTGGCGCGTGCCAGAAGAAGCGCAGCGTGGTGAGCACGCGGTCGCGGGCCTCTGCGCGTGTGATCCACTCGCGCTCGACGCCGACGACGTAGGCCGTGAGTCCGAAGCCGACCGCCGCCACGCTGGAGAACGATGGAGTTGGCCAGCGATCCGGCACGAGACCGTTCGCGGGATTTGTGGTCTCCCAGAAGAAGAGGAACGTGCGCTCCTGAACCTCATCGAGGAACGCGGTCTCGGTCTGGGTAACTTCGCCTGGCGTGCGCGGTCCGACCGGTGCGGACTGTGGTACGCAGGCAGGGACCAGCGCCAGTGAAACGAGCGCGGACAGGATCCGACGTGGTGCTCGCATCGTTCAGGATCTCGCCTTGTTGGTTGTACGGAATTGTGGGCCCGGTTCCATCTCGCTCATTCGAATTGCCGTTCACCCCGCCGCGTCGTGATGAGAACGACGCCGTTGGCTCCGCGAACCCCATACATGGACAGGGTGCTCGCATCCTTCAGGATCTCGATTCGCATGATGTCACCGGGATTTATCCAATCCAGGCCGCGTCCCGGTGAGACCGATACGGGCATGCCGTCGATGACGTACAACGGCTCGTTGTTGCCGTTGATCGATCCCTGACCCCGGATCTGGATGGCTATTCCGCCGCCGGGAAGCCGGATTACCCGCACTCCTGCCACCTGTCCTTCGAGGAGTTCCTCCAGCGTGGTGGCTGGCCGTCCGTGCAGGTCCTCGCCATCCACCACGCTGACCGACCCGGTGCCCTCTCCCACCATTGACCTCCCCGAAGCGCCGGCGGCTTCCGGAGCAGGCTCCGGAGACCGCGGCGACACGGTTCGGGCACACCCCAGCGCGATCGCTACGGCGACAAGTGTGAGTGCACGCGCGCTGGGCATGCTGTCAGCTCCTTGCCGGGCGCCCAGCCCGGCTCCACGGTCAGCTTCAGTACCCCGGGTTCTGCTGCAGCCCGGCAATCGCGACTTCCGCGGCGGGAATCGGATACAGCTCGTGCTTCCCGACGATGAAGGCTTCGCCCGCAATGGCCATCAGTTCCTGCGCTCTGCCCTGACGAATGATGTCGAACCAGCGATGCTGTTCCATCGCGAGTTCGGCGCGGCGCTCATTCCATATCGCCATGAGCAGCGCCTGGCCGCTCGCTGCTACCGGGGGCAGCAATGCCTGGGCCACCACGGGTATAATCAAGGTCACCGCCGTCGACGAACCTCCCGACCCCGATACCCGTAGCACGGTCAGCACGACCGGCTGACCAGACGCCTTTGCATCGAGCGCAGCGTAATAGTCCGCGAGATCATCCACTGGCGCCCCGTCGACCGCCGTGATGATATCTGCATTGAGCACATTCACGGGCGGTGCGGTCGCGTTGCCGGGGCACCCACCGACGCATTCGCTCTCGAAGCTCCGTAGTCCGGCCGCGTACGCAGCGTTATCCGGATCGACGAAGCGAGCGAAGACGCGGCTCGTGCCGGCCGGGAGTCCAAGAACGCTGGCGATCGAGCTCGCCATGAGCTCTGCATGGGCGCCAACGGTCACGTCACGATTCCCGCGGGCTCGGGTGCGTACCTCGTTCAGCCAGTCCAGCGCCTCTGCGGTATGTCCGGATTGCGCCGCGGCTTCTGCGCCGTTCAGCAACAGATGAGCATAGCGGATGCGACGAATGTTCACGCCACTGTTGCCAGAGCCGCCAGGATTGTCAGGGGAAACGAATACCTTCTGGTTGTAGCGATTGTTCGGCATGCTCGGGTTCAGGAACACCACCCTGCCGGAGCCATCAGGCAGCGTTTCCCAGGGATACAGAATAGTGGCCTGGAGCCGTGGGTCACCGGGCTCGTACGAGTCCTCGAGCGCAGGGGATGGCGTGTTGAAACCCCACCCGATGTTCGGAGTACCGCGCACGCCCTGCACCTGTGCGTACTGCGATGCAGCACCGGCCGGGTTGGCGCCGCCGCCAGCAATCGCCACCGTCTGTACCTCGAAGACCGATTCGGACGAGTTCTCACCCGCTGCCGTGAACAGGGTTTCGTAGTCGGGGAACAGGTCGTACACACCCGAGTTGATCACGGCCTGCGCCTGCTGGAAAGCCTCCTCGTACTCGTCCTGAAACAGGTGGACTTCTGCGAGGAGCGCCTGGGCCGCTCCCTTCGTTGCGCGACCGACATCGGCGGCTCCGTACTGCTCGGGGAGGACTGCGATCGCCTCGGTCAGGTCCTGCTCGATAAAGGCATATACTTCTTCTTCAGTCGCTCGCTGCTGCGTGAATTCGCCCGGTGTGAGCGGCTTCGTGATCAGCGGTACACCGCCGAACGCGCGCACCAGAAAGAAGTAGTAGTAGGCGCGAAGGAACTTGTTCTCGCCGATCAGGCGTTCCTGGAGCTCCGCGTCCATCGTCACGTTCGGGATGCCCTCGACCGCAACGTTCGCCCTGTAGATGCCCTTGTAATAGCCGCTCCATACTCCGGAGAATGCGATGTTCCCCGGATCGAAGGTGAGATCGTCCAGGTCGGCAAGGAAGCCCGCATCCGCCGGCGTGCTGCCCTTGGTGGCATTGTCCGATGCGATGTCCGTCACCCCGATCCAGGAGAACACATGCACCTCCCAGTTTCGGAGCATGGAGTAGGTCGCATTCGTCGCCTGGATCGCGTGGGCGGCAGTCTCGAAGAAGCTCTCCGCCGTGAGCTCCCCCCTGGGCTCGGTCGTGATGAAGTCATCGCAGGCTGTGGCTCCCAGCGCGAAGAGCAGGCCGCAGGCTCCCGCGCGGACGGCTCTGCGCGGCCGTCGATGATTGTGTGTCGTTGAAGCTGTCATTTGTCGCTCGCTTGCCGATGTAAGGTGGATTGGGCGCATTGTCTCGTCATCCTCAGAACGTGACATCGAGACCGAGCGTGATCGTGCGCGCCGGTGGGAAGACGCCACCAAAGAGGTCGAAGCCGCTCTGGATCACGCTGGCCCCGGTGAGCTCGGGGGTGTAGCCGGTATAGTCAGTGAAGTAGAACAGATTGGTTCCGTTCACATACAGGCGCGCACGCTCCGCATTCAGGTTTCCCGTCAAGGCGGGAGGCAGTGTATACCCAAGTTGCGCGTGGTGCAGCTTGAGGAAGGAGCCGTCCTCAATGAACCTGTCGGACGATTCGTAGTTATGGCCGGCGTTCGTGATGCGCGGCTCCCGGTTGCTGGTGCCCGGTCCGGTCCACCGGTCCAGGAAGGATGCTTCGAAGTTCTCGACGCCGAAGCGCATCGCCTTCTTTGCGTTGAAGACCTCGTTCCCGCTCTGCCCGCTCAGACCGACCGAGAAATCGAATCCGAGCCATTTCGCGCCCGCGTTCATGCCGTAGATGAAGTCCGGAATCGGCGATCCGATGAAGGTCTTGTCAGCGGTGGTGATCCTGCCATCGCCGTTCAGATCCTCGAATCTCAGGTCGCCGGGCTTCTCGGGACCGCGCTTCGGAAGGCTGGCGACCTCCTCCGCCGTCTGGAACACGCCGGCCACTCTGTAACCCCAGAAAGAACCGATCGGGTGGCCAGGGACCGTGCGGGTCGTTCGGCCAAGTGCGCCGAGGCCGGAGCCGAGAAGCTCCTCCTTGCCTGCACCGAGCGACTTCACCTCGTTGTTGATCGTCGAGCCGTTGAAGCCGACTTCGAACTCGAAGTCGTCGCCTACCACCTGCCGCCAACTGAGAACACCCTCGAGGCCCGTGTTGAGGACCTCGGCCGCGTTCACGAACGGCTCCACGGCGACGCCGACAAAGTCCGGAATCGGGACCTGAACGAGGATGCCATCGGTGAGCCGGCGATACCAGTCGACAGTTGCGTCGAGGCGGCCGTCGAACAGCGACATGTCGGCCCCGATGTTGGTCTGCGTCGTCGTCTCCCACTGCACGCCTGGATTCGCCAACTCGATCGGTGACGCACCGAAGAAGAGCTGCTCATTCGTACCGAACACGGCGTTGAGATTTCCCGTCACTACCGGAATGCCCGGGTACTCGCCGATCTTGTCGTTGCCTATCTGACCCCAGCTTCCTCTCAGCTTGAGCGCCGAGATGCTGGGAACGTCGCTGAAGAAGGGCTCATCCGAGACGTTCCAGCCAAGCGCGAAGGACGGGAAGTAACCGTAGCGGTTCTCCGGCCCGAAGCGGGAGGAACCATCGATTCGGAGTGATGCCGTGGCGAGATACCGGTCCATGAGCGCGTAGTTCGTGCGGAACAGATAGGAAAGCATGCGCCAGTCGCGGGCTGTGTTGAAGTTCGTCTGCCCATCGGCTGCACCCGCATTGAGATACCAGAACTCGTCTCCTTCACCGACGATGTTGACGCGTGAACCGCCCAGCCGCTCGAAGTAGAACGACTGCACTGTCATGCCGGTCAACGCTTCGATGCGATGGATATCCCTCGCCCAGTTGTAGTTGAGCGTGTTCTCCCACAGCCAGGTGTTGGTCTTCTCGAACTCGACGTTCAGGTCCGACTCGACGTTCTGCTGGGTCGGCGACACGACGAATACCGGCGAAAAGCTCCGGGAATCACCGTCCCTGTAGTCAAGTCCGAAGCTGGAACGGAAAGTCAGATTGCGGAAAACGTTGAAGTCCGCGAACAGGTTGCCCGTCAGACGCCGGCTCTGCTCCTCGTTCCTCGTGTAGAAGACGGTCGCAGCCGGATTCCCTGCGGATGACCGAAGGTTGGCGTTGTTGAAATCACCGTCATCGTTGCGCGGGGAGACCGTGGGGTCCGCGCGGTAGAGCACGCTCAGCACTCCCGGTGGTTGCTGCCCTTCCGTGTACGAGAAGTTCACGTTGTGGCCGAGGAGCACGCGATCGGTGAGCTGATAATCGTTGTTCAGGCGGAGTGACAGCCGGTCGAAGTCCGACTTGGGCACGACGCCCGACTGCGTGAAGTAGTTGCCGCTGAAGTAGTATCTGATCCTGTCGGTACCACCCGCACTCGCGAGTTGATAGCTCTGTATCGGCGCACTCTCGAAGATCGCATCCTGCCAGTCGGTGCCGGCACCGACAGCATTGGGATCGGCGAAATAGGCCGGCGAGCCCTGATTGGCAGCGAGCTCGTTGGCGAGGATTGCATACTGCTGTGCGTTCACGAGATCGATCGGATCGAGAACGGACTGCGTTCCCGCGTACGCGTTGATCGTGAACTCGGTCGACCGGTCGAAGCTGCCACCCTTCGTGGTGACAATGATGACGCCGTTGGCACCGCGCGAGCCGTAGATCGCGGTGGCGGATGCATCCTTCAACACTTCGATCGACAGGATGTCGTTCGGGTTCAGGAAATCGATGTCGTCGAGCAGCATGCCGTCGACCACGAACAGCGGCGCCGCATTGTTCAGGGTTCCGATGCCGCGGATGCGGATGATCGCGCCCGCTCCCGGCTCGCCGGACTGGGGCGTGACCTGCACGCCCGCGACGCGGCCCTGGAGCGCCTGCGCGACCGACGGCGTGGCGACCTCGGTCAGTTCCTCACCGCTCACGCTGGCGACCGCGCCCGTGACGTCACGACGCTGTTGCGTGCCGTAGCCGACGACGACGATCTCCTGCAGCGCCAATGCCCTCGGCTCGAGCGTGGCATTCACCACTTCTCGGCCAGCGACTGCGACTTCGAGCGGCGCGTAGCCTATGAACGAGAATACGAGCGTGTCCTCCGCCCCGGCCTGGATCACGTAGCGGCCGTTCGTCGCCGTGCGCGTACCCACGGTGGTACCCTTGACGACGACGTTCACATTCGGCATTGAACGCGCGCCCTCGGTTGATATCACGGTACCGGTGACACGTCCTTCCGTGCCCTGCGCCGAAAGGGGAGAGGTCGTGACGAGGAGCGGCAGGATGAGCGATACGATGTGTCGTTTCATGTTTACCAACCTCGGAAATGGTTGTGGATGCGAGACTCGACGGCAGCTCGATGGATCGCAGGACGCAGCTCGACGGATCACGGGAACGCGCAGGTCGCCCCCCCAGGTGGGTGCAACTTCCTGCCGGTTGATGGTGGCAGCACGACCGCGACATCGGGCTCGGCACGACTGCGTGGGCCCGCCGGTGAATCGGCGTGAGCGACGATCGCGGCGCCACCGCACGAGCGGCGGACCACCAGCGCGGTATCGATTACTTCGCGAGTACGCTGATGCTGATTGCCCGACTCCACCGCGCGAAGGAGAGTTGCCACGGCCCGCCGCCCGAGCTCGCCCATGGGGACATGCACGGATGTCAGCGGAGGACTCATGTAGCGAGCGATCGGGATGTCGTCGAACCCGCCGATCGCGATGTCCTCGGGAACCCTGATCCCGGCTTCACCCAGGGCGCTCAACGCTCCGACGGCCATCGAATCGTTGGCGGCGAAGATCGCGGTAGGGCGCGATGACATCCCCACTATCGTTGCCGCTGCACGGTGCCCACTCTCCTCGGCGAAGTCCCCCCTGAGCTCCCACGCGGCGCGGCATTCGAGACCGGCCCCCGCCAGCGCGTCCCGATAGCCGCGTGCCCGCTCGCCCGCGTCGTGGTTCCCGTCGGCGCCATTGATGATGGCGATTCGTTCGTGACCAGCGGCAATGAGGTGCCTGACAAGCGTCGCCGCGCCCCCATAGTTGTCGATGGTGACGCAGTCGAAGCCATTCACCGCTTCCGGGCTGTTGAGCAGAACGACAGGCAGGCTCTCCGACGGGTGCGGCACGGCATTGGCAGACTCGACGCCGGGAGACATGAGGATCAGCCCATCGACCCGCCCGCGCATCGTCCGCACCGCTGCTTCCACCTCGGAGCGTTCGTTGTGGGAGCTCGATACGAGCAGGTGATATCCCTCCTGCCTTGCCGCCTGGTCGATCCCTCGAATGACCTCCGAGAAGAACTCGCCATCGAGCCCAGGGAGGATGACGCCGAGCGTGGAAGCGCGCCTCGTGCTGAGGCTTCGCGCGGCGCCATTCGGCGTGTATTGGAGCGCCGCGGCGACCTCGCGAATGCGCTCGCGCGTGCGTTCGCGCACCGGCCCGCTGCTGTTGAGCACGCGGGAGACGGTGGCTACCGAGACTCCGGCTTCACGAGCCACATCCCTGATGGTGACCTTCATGGCGGACCGCTCCGGTGTGCGCGTCCACTGCGAAAGGGTCAACTCGAATCGCCCTTGCGGTCAGCCGGTCCTCTCTCCGACCGGCCGGCTGTAAACGTTTACATTCGGTTCCGGAAACTGTCAAGAGCCTGTGGCCGGCACCCCGCCCGGAGTCACATTTCAACTGAGGCAGGACACCAGCTGCGATTACCCGCCCGCCGAAGCATGTAATACTCCGACAGTCCCGCCTGTCATGTAAACGAGATGCCTGGCGCGGATGGGACCCGGATAATTTGGGGAACTCCGGCAGGTGCTACGTCACCTCGTCCGCGAGTGTGGAGTGTGGGTGGCGCACTCGCAAGGCCGGCGGCGGGGAGGCGCGGGGGTATGCGCCGGAGCCGGCGCCGGCCGGCCGGTTGCGCGTATGTCAGCACGGACATATCTTGCTGGATGGCTCCGAGCGACAAACCGCTGGTCTGGCTCCGCGGGGAAATCAAGACGCCGCCCTTCTCGGCGGCGGCGCGCGTGGAAGCCGGGATCCTCTTGCGGCGGTTGCAGCAAGGCGAGGGGCTCGGGATGCCGCACTCGCGGCCGATGCCGGCGCTCGGTGTCCGTTGCCACGAACTCCGGGTCCGCGATGAACACCGCACGTGGCGCCTCGTGTATCGGGTGGATCCGGACGCGGTGATCATCGGGGACGTGTTTGCGAAGACGACGCGGACAACGCCGGCCGGGGTGATCGCGAACTGCAAGCGACGGTTTCGGGCGTACGATGAGGCACGGGAGGCCTAGATGGAGAAGCGCAAACAGAAGCGGCTTGAAGCACAAGGATGGCAGATTGGCAGCGCGGCGGAGTTTCTTGGCCTGTCGGAGGCTGAGGGACAACTCGTCGAGATGAAGCTGGCGTTAAGCGCGCAGCTCCGGACCACGCGGCAGCAGCGGCACTGGACGCAGACGGCGCTGGCGAAGCGTCTGGGTTCGAGTCAGTCGAGGGTGGCGAAAATGGAAGCAGGAGACCCGAGTGTCTCGTTAGAGCTGCTTGTCCGCGGCCTGCTGGCGGTAGGGGCGACGCCGAAGGAGATCGCCCGCACGCTCTCGTCGCGCGCTGCCTAGCGGTCCGCCTAACGTCCGTGCTTCAACTGCAAAGCAGCGAGATAGAAGCGAATACCAGTGTACGACCGCCGCGCTGCTTTGACAGGTGCAAGCACTGGTTAGACAGTGCGGTCTGCGGCACCTCCGCCGACGCGCGCATCGGTCGGATAAAGCAGAAGGTCAATCTTCGCGAGCACGTCCTGCAAGACAGACTGGCGGCGGCTGGTGCACCTTGGCGAACCGGAACCCGCGCTTCTCCGACGGTGCCGGAGTCAACCACCCACGGATCCATCGACGTGCGGGAGCAGCAGGACCTCGACCTCAACCGCGGCACGCTGCGCTGCCGTATACACCCGTCGCGCAATCTCCGCCGCTAATTTAATTCGTCGGTCGGTTGCGAGCTGCCGGCCGTCCATCCCAGCTCCCTGGCACTCGCCTCATACGCCGGACCGTGCTCCGGTTATGGCCCGTCGCCGGGCGATGGCGATCTTGCTCTCTCGGCGGTCGAGCCGCCGGAGCACTTGTAGAATCTCCCACATGGCCACCCTCTCGATACGTCATCGCTCGCGCATTTTCATGAGCGGGGATGTGCCGAAGATGACCGGAGTAGCCTGGTGCGTCGTGAATCACGATCGCCTTGTCAGTCCCATTCGCGAACTCGGTCTTGGCCGAACCGCGCACGCATAACATCCAGCAGTTCTGCCTTCACGCTGTCAGCCAAAGGCGTGAGCCGGGTTGTGCCTAGCTGCC
This sequence comes from Gemmatimonadaceae bacterium, assembly GCA_050733695.1. GTDB lineage: Bacteria > Gemmatimonadota > Gemmatimonadetes > Gemmatimonadales > Gemmatimonadaceae > JBOHTO01. The sequence continues at coordinate 16,800 of JBOHTO010000159.1, forward strand.
AGAACCGGATCTGAACTTCGTGATCAAGCACTCTTCCGCACAGATCGAGGCCCCGTCCGGCAAAGCACGTGCGCCAGCCTTCCTCCTCCAAAGGGCCGCGAGGCTCAAACGGCTCGAGACCAAACCCTGTCGCAGTGCGGGCGATCAACCCGAAGGCGGCATCTTGGGCGTTAGCTCTCGAGAGCACTGGATTCGGCGCGACTGCGATCGTAGCTGTGACACCCAAATCGCACCCTGCGGCAACGTAAAGGACACCGATCACGAAAGCCGATTGCGCTCGCATGGACCCTCCGCTCGCGACCCGTGTGAAATATGGCTCATACCTCGTCTGATGGGCTGCACGCTGCCCCAGCTAGTGTAGTGTCTCAGAAATGTCTTGCCTTATAATGGAGTAGGTGCTATCGTATCGGTCATGAGCCGCCACGCCGCCCCGATCGTCCTGAGTCCCGATGAGGAGGCGACGCTGGACACCTGGGCACGTAGTCGCCGCATGGCGGTCCGCCAGGTGCAGCGGGCACAAATCGTTCAGCTCGCCGCCGCTGGAGTCGAGAGCCAGGAGATCGCCCGGACGTTGGGCGTTTCTCGACCGACGGTCCAGTTGTGGCGGCAGCGGTTCCTGGCGCTGCGTATTGAGGGATTGCTGAAAGATGCGCCTCGACCGGGGCGCCTTCCCGAGATTGGGGAGGCCAAAGTCCGCGCGATCGTGGAGGCGACCCTTCACACGAAGCCGGCGAATGCGACGCACTGGAGCGTGCGTACCATGGCGGCCGCGCAGGACGTCAGCCCGGCCACCGTGCAGCGTGTCTGGAACCGACACAACCTCAAGCCGCACCTGACGAAGACCTTCAAGCTCAGCACGGACAACCGATTTGTGGAGAAGCTGCACGACGTCGTGGGGTTGTATCTCAATCCGCCGGATCGGGCGCTGGTCCTCTGTGTGGACGAGAAATCGCAGATCCAGGCCCTGGATCGCACGCAGCCGGGGCTGCCGTTGAAGAAGGGCCGTTGCGGGACAATGACGCATGACTACAAGCGCAACGGGACGACGACCCTGTTCGCCGCGCTGAGCATGCTGGATGGTCATGTGATCGGCGACTGCATGCCGCGTCATCGCCATCAGGAGTTCATCCGATTCCTGAAGAAGATCGACGCCGAAACGCCGGCGGACCTCGCCCTGCATCTGATCGTCGACAACTACGCCACCCACAAGCACCCCAGAGTCAAGGCGTGGCTCCGCCGCCACCCGCGCTTTCATCTGCATTTCACGCCGACGTCCAGTTCCTGGCTCAACCTGGTCGAGCGGTGGTTCCGGGACTTGACCGACAAACGCATACGTCGCGGATCGTTCGAACAGGTACCAGAGCTCATCGCCGTCATCGACAACTACATTACGCAGTCAAACCAGAATCCGCACATCTTCGCGTGGACGGCATCCGCAGAGAGCATTCTCGCGAAGATCGCCAAATGTAAAGAAGCGTTGGAGACACTACACTAGTGGGGACAGGGCACCTGCTGCGCTCCGCCAAACCAACTTGCCATGGCTTCCCATCCGCATCCCAACAATGGGAGCATCCCGAAGTGCCCAGGAGGATAACTGACGTGACCCCCATCTCTGGTCCGGTTCTTATGTCAGTCTGGGTAGATGGGTGAGTGAAGATGTGGTTTCCCGCAGCGTCATCGCAAACTCGTGGGGTGTCCGCGAGTCGAGGCCGCTGTGCGGCCGAGCAACATTGTAGTCGACGCGCCACGCCTCGATCGTGGACTGCGCATCGGCCAGGCTCACGAACCAGCTCTCATTCAGGCACTCGTCCCGGAAGCGGCCGTTGATGCTCTCGATGTAGGCATTCTGCACCGGCTTGCCGGCTCGATGAACTGGAGCGCCACGCCGCGTCGGTGCGCCCATTGATCCAGCGCGTGGCTCACGAACTCGGGCCCGTTGTCCAGCACGATCGCCCGCGGCAGACCGCGCGTTACCGCGAGCCGCTCGAGCACGCGCACCACCCGCTCGCCGGAAAGGGAGAAGTCGACCTCGATCGCCGGACACTCGCGCGTGTAGTCGTCGACGATGGTCAGCGCGCGGATCTTCCGTCCATCGCCCAGCGCATCCGACACAAAGTCGATGCTCCACCGGTCATTCGCCCCTGCCGGGAGCGGCAACGGCACGCGCGGGATCGCGACCTGCTTCGTTGCCCGCCGGCGCCGCACCGTCAGGCTCTCCTCGCGATACACCCGCTCGACAAGCTTGTGATTCGCCACGTGGCCCTCGCGCTGGAGCAGCACGTGGAGCCGCCGAGCGCCCCAGCGGGGCCGCTGGCCGGCGAGCTCCTTGAGCCGTGCCCGGAGCTCGGTCCGGGCAGGCCGCTGCGGTACGTAGCGCTGACTCGAGCGCGCGAAGCCCGTGAAGCGGCACGCGCGGCGCTCACTGATCCCGGCGATGTCCATGGCAAGGGTGCCGGCCGTCCGCCGATCCGCGGGCGTCACCACTTTTTTTCCAGCAGGTCTTTCACCACCTGGAGATTCAGCGCCTGGTCGGCGACCAGCCGCTTGAGCTGGCGATTCTCCTCCTCGAGGCTCTTCAACCGCTTGGCCTCGCTCACCTGGAGCCCGCCGTACTTCTTCTTCCAGCGATAGAACGTCGTCTCGGTGATCCCGTGCCGGCGGCAGAGGTCAGCGACCTTGGCGCCCTGCTCGTGCTCCTGCATCACGCCGACGATCTGCGTCTCGGTGAAGCGACTCTTTTTCATCAGTCCTCCATGGGCTGAGGACTGACATAATATCTGGATCAGCTTCCGGGGGTCACGTCACGGCCAGCCTGGTTCGCCGTTCGCATACACCATGACTGAAGCTCCTCCAGGGACGAGAACCGCCGGACATCCCAGTCGCGAGGGCTCGCCGCAAGCGTCGAGTCCTCCATGACGAGCTGAATAGTGAGCGCCGCCAACCTGCCGACGGCATCGTGCGGCACGGCGGGGGACACGGTATCCGAAGGCAACATCAACGCGGCATGAAGGTCCCCGGTTAAGTCTGACATCAGGCACAACAATCAGTAATTCCTTACTGCTTCTTAGTTCATAGGGCGTGAAGCCTGGACATACCGGCTTCTCATCGGGCCGCAGAAAGCTGCCCTGAACGAGGGAGATCGCGTAGGGTGGTCGGTCAACCGATCCTGGCAACGAAAAGGACGAATCGGGACAGGCCGGGAGCTCGATCCGATACATCGCGTACTCTACACTGCCGCCGCAGTGCTCCGCGGATTGCAGCATGAGCACCAGAGCCAGCATCCCGGCATTCGTTGGAGACGATCATGACCTGCCTCCGAGAAGCCACATCAGTGCTTCGGGCCCAGCCAATCGGCTATGGCTTCCCAAGGATCGTTGGGACTCAGGGCACCCAGCAGTCCCAACCCGGCGTAGATCCCCGGTTCGCGACGACAGAAGCGATTCACCCCTGCCGAACGCGGACAGCCAGATAAACTGCAGGGTGTGGCCGAGCTCATGAAGACCGAGCGGGATACCCCCGTACGATTTCATGAGAGGTTCACCGAAGAAGGCGGCAGATCCCAGCGTCAAGGCGCAACACGAGAGCACCGGGTTCGCGGCTTGGACATAACCCTGGATTGCCCCATTCGCGCCGACCCCAACCAGTCCGCCACCGACCGTGGCTACCGCCACGGCGCTACCAGCGAGAAACCAGCCAGCGGCGCTGAAGTTCCTCTGGAATGTCCTCCCCCCGGTTCCTCCGGAGGCGACAGTCTCCACGGTGGCCGCGGGCGCCGAACCGAACGCCGCCGCGCCAAGCCCTTCGACGGCAGCCCCAGACCTGCGCCTCCCGTGATAAACGCAAACGCGGCCACGGCGCCCATCTCATCGCGGTCTTGAAGACATCTCCGAAGAATCCTCTGCCACTCGGATCCCAGCCGTTGATGGCGTCGCTGGCCGCGATCGCATAGACAGGAAAAGCGAAGGGGCCAGCTGTGCCCTTTCTCGCTTCCCGACGGAGCTTCTCACGTCTGAGCCTCTGCTGGTAACGAGCACGCTCGCCTGCTACTGCGATACATCCCCGGGACAGGTGTCGAACTTCTCAATCTCTGACGGCAAGAGCGGTTGCGCCGTCGTCCCCTGAGTGAGAAGACCAGCGAGTCGTTCCGCTCGTCTCGCCTGCATAGCTTCAAATCGCCTGAGATACTGTTCGTCTGGCTTTGCTCCGCCCTTGGAGATGAGCCCATATCCGATGTCGATTCCGCACGATGGGTTTCGAGTCAGCCTGGCACTCAAGGGCAGTGACCCGTCACGCATATCGTAGAGTTGAAATCCAGGACACATAGCCGCGTATTCACTAACAACAGCCACGCCGTTAATGTCAAAGGTCTGACCGACCGAATCTGGCAGGACGAAACCAGCGACTGGGCACTCACTCAGCGGCACGTGATAAACAACGTATTCAGTTCTACATTGCAAGGCGCCCGCAAGGACTGTAGCGCATACTACAGAGGCTGCCGAGCTAAGGGTGAGTCCCAGGTCTAGTTGAAATTCAGGTGGTGCCGCGGTACTAGAGTGTTGAATCCCGACAAGGATCTTCACTCGTTCCCGAGGACACCACCCATGCCAAGAGTACGACGGAA